>CP016269.1:1002500-1347784 GCA_001880285.1 Flavobacteriaceae bacterium UJ101
CGCTCCCCACGCTTTCGTCCCTCAGCGTCAATAAAGGCTTAGTGATCTGCCTTCGCAATCGGTGTTCTGTGTAATATCTATGCATTTCACCGCTACACTACACATTCCAACCACTGCAACCTTATTCAAGACTAACAGTATCAATGGCAGTTCCATCGTTAAGCGATGGGATTTCACCACTGACTTATTAGCCCGCCTACGGACCCTTTAAACCCAATAAATCCGGATAACGCTCGCACCCTCCGTATTACCGCGGCTGCTGGCACGGAGTTAGCCGGTGCTTATTCCTACAGTACCGTCAGGCACCCTCACGAGGGTACGTTTCTTCCTGTATAAAAGTAGTTTACAACCCATAAGGCCGTCTTCCTACACGCGGGATGGCTGGTTCAGAGTTCCCTCCATTGACCAATATTCCTCACTGCTGCCTCCCGTAGGAGTCTGGTCCGTGTCTCAGTACCAGTGTGGGGGTTCACCCTCTCAGGCCCCCTACCAATCATCGCCTTGGTACGCCGTTACCGCACCAACTAGCTAATTGGACGCATACCCATCTATCACCGTAACCTTTACTATTAGTATCATGCAATACCATAGACCATAGGGTATTATTCATCGTTTCCAATGGCTATCCCCTAGTGATAGGCAAGTTGTATACGCGTTACGCACCCGTCCGCCGGTCGCCATCATCTAGCAAGCTAGATATGCTGCCCCTCGACTTGCATGTGTTAAGCCTCCCGCTAGCGTTCATCCTGAGCCAGGATCAAACTCTCCATTGTAATATTTTCTTATCTGAAATACATACAACCAAAAGCACCCAACCCAAAAGAATTAACTTAGCATTTTTCTTGTCTCTCTTCTATATCATAATTTCAAACGAACTTCTAGCGTCTTACCTCTCGTAAAACCCCGATCTCTTTCAAACGGATTGCAAACATACAACCTTTTTTATTCTTCACAAATATTTTTTTGATTTTTTTTAACTCCCCTCAAAACACTATCCGCTACTACAATAAAACATCCTCTCTAAGACCGACTCTCTTACTCCTTATCCTATCCTTAATCCATAAAATAACCGCAAGCGAGCGCAAAAATAATACCTTTATAACCTCTTATCCAAATATTATCCAACCTTTTTTTAATAAATAAAAACTACATGTTTTTTCAACCTTGTAATTACATGAAAATCAAAGCGATTCATTCATATAATTTTATAAGACTTTATTCCCAAAAAAGGAATCTACGAATTCATATTTATTAAATATCTGTAAATCATCAATACCTTCTCCTACGCCTATATAACGTACAGGTATTTGAAATTCATTTGATATTCCAATAACTACACCTCCTTTTGCCGTTCCGTCAAGCTTTGTTACAGTTAATGATGAAATGTCGGTTGCAGCAGCAAATTGTTTTGCTTGTTCAAAAGCATTTTGACCTGTAGAACCATCTAAAACAAGCATAACATCATGTGGTGCATTAGGAATCACTTTCTGCATTACTCTTTTTATTTTTGACAATTCATTCATCAAATTAACTTTATTATGCAATCTTCCGGCTGTATCAATTAAAACAACATCTGCATTTTGAGCTTTAGCACTTTGTAATGTATCGAATGCTACTGAAGCAGGATCTGAGCCCATATCTTGTTTAACTATATTAACTCCAACTCTTTCAGACCAAATAACTAATTGATCAACTGCAGCTGCTCGGAACGTATCTGCTGCTCCTAGCACTACTTTTTTACCTTCTTTTTTGAATTGAGCAGCTAATTTTCCTATGGTTGTTGTTTTCCCAACTCCATTTACTCCTACAATCATGATAACATGTGGCACACCATTTTGGTGTACAGGTACTGAAAATGTATCGGTTGATTCTTCTGATTCATTTTCTGACAAAAGTCCCATTATTTCTTCTTTCAGAATTTTATTCAATTCTGAAGTACCTACGTATTTATCTCTTTCTACACGTTTTTCAATACGTTCAATAATTTTCAGTGTTGTATCCACCCCTACATCTGAAGTGATCAATACTTCTTCTAAATCATCCAAAACTTCATCATCCACTTTTGACTTTCCAGCTACTGCACGAGAAATCTTCCCGAAAAATGAAGTTTGTGATTTTTCTAACCCTTTATCTAATGTTTCTTTTTTTTCTTTTGAAAAAATATTTTTAAACCAAGTCATACGCAAATATACTAAAAAAAGCCACCTCAAAAGAAGTAGCTTTATGATATTAGTCTTTTAAATTTAGAACTAATTATTTTTTAGCGAAGTAATCTTTTACTTCATCTCCGTTCATTATTTTTTCTTCAAAAACATATGCTCCTGTTTTTGGAGACTTCACCATTTTAATGGCTTTAGTCATTTTTTTTGTCCCTGTCTGTAATGACGCTACTGCTTTCTTTGCCATGGTAAATAATTATTTAATTTCTTTATGTATGGTATACTTCTTCATGATCGGATTATATTTTTTTAATTCAATACGATCTGGAGTATTTTTTTTATTCTTTGTTGTAATATAACGAGATGTACCACCTAGACCACTGTCTTTATGTTCTGTACATTCTAAAATAACTTGAATTCTATTTCCTTTTTTAGCCATTTTGAATCAGCTTTTACATTAAACCTTTTTCTTTTGCTCTTTTTAGAGCTTCATTTATCCCTACTTTGTTCACTAATTTAATACCAGCGGCAGATACTTTTAGAGTAATCCACTTATCTTCAGAAGGAACATAAAAACGCTTTTTTGTAATATTTACATTAAAGCTTCTCTTGGTTCTATTTTTAGCGTGAGAAACATTGTTTCCCACCATTACTTTTTTACCTGTTAGTTGACAAATTCTTGACATCTCTCTTCTTTTTAACGGAGTGCAAAGTAAAGAAATATATTTTGATTACACAAAATAAATAAACGTAAATCTTTTATTTTTATTCTTTTTTAATAACATTTCTATTACCACAGGACATTATTGAGTAAAGTTTCATGTAAAATTAATGCTTACAAATTCATGTAAAACAATTATATTTTTCTACATTTGCTCATCAATTTTTTGAATATGAAAAATAGAATATTAACATTATTAGCTTTAACAGGGATTTTATATTCTTGTGGTGATAAAGGTGCAAAAGAAAAAAAAGAAGAACCAAAAAAGGATTATGTAGTGCTCAACGGTCATATTAAAACTGATGGAAGTGAGGCTCAAGACTTATATTTATTAGTTGATCCTTTAGCAGTAGAAAATAATATCATTAAGAAAATCTTTTTGAATAAAGAAGGGTATTTTAGAGATTCTATTCAAAATATAAAAGAAGGATATTATATTTTAATGAATGGGGACAATAAAGCTGTTAATCTTTACCTAAAAGATGGTGATGTTATCAATGTTAAAACTAATGCGCTATCAAATGAATCTTTTTTAGACTCATTAACTGTAAAAGGAAATGTTGAAACTACATTTTTAACAGATTATGAAAAATTCAAGCAAACTAATTTTGATTCTAACATTCAAGAGCTTTTTTCTTTAAACGAAGCTCCTTTTAAAGCTAAATTAGATAGTTTAAAACAACGTTCTATAGATTATGTAGATCAATACAAAGGATTATCTGACACTGCTAAAAAAGTAGCTAAAGATGACATTTTATATGGTTGGGGACTTGTTTTAAATAGTTACCCTATGGCTCATGCTCAAATTAAACAAGATCGTAATTACAAGCCTTCAGATTCTTATTATGATTTTGCTAAAGACATCGATATCAACAATGTAGATTTATTTAAAAGTAATGCTAAATATAAAAACTACGTTGCTCAAGAACTTAACAGACGAATTGCAAAAGATTACAAACCTAATAAAGATGAAGATCAAATTGATTACTTTATCAAAAGATTAAAACAAGATAGTATTAGCCCTTATATTAAGGATTTTATGTTAGTTCAAATGGCTAACCAAGGGATTTTCCAACCTGCACCTCCTTATGAGCAATATCAACAAGGTGTATTACAAAATGTTCAAGCTCAGATTCAAGCATTTAAAAAGAAAAATCCTAATGTTAAAATTCCAGCTTCAGCAACTCCTACTAAAGAACAGATTCAAAAAGAGTACAAAAAATACCTTGCAGAGTACAATAAATTTTACGATAAGAGTTATAATAAAGTTTTAACTAGTGTTGAAACTCCTGAATTTAAAAAAATATTAGAGGAAAATAATCTTATTATTAAAGGATTGAAAAAAGGTGATCCTGCACCAGCAATTGAAATCACTAAAGATGGACAAGTGACGAATTTAATTGACCTTTATAAAGGAAAAAATCTTTTGGTTTATTTCTGGTCTGCTAGTTCTGAAAACACTTCTTCTTTCTTTGAAGATTATAATAAATTAGTTGATGAATTTGCTAAGCATAATATTGCATTTGCAACTGTAAATATTGATCTTTTAAATAAGAAAGATAAATGGGATCTTACAATTAAAGAAAAACAATTAAAAGGAGATCATTATTTAGCGGCTGATGATTGGGATACAGGATTTTTAAAATCATATGGTTTTGATATTCGTCCTTTCCCAAGATTTATCATTATAAATAGCGAAGGAAATATTTATAATTTCGATGCACCAACTCCTAAAGATAAAAATCTTAAAAAGATTTTATCTGAGTTAACAAAAACTAAATAAATATAAAATTATCTTAATAAGATAACCTTTTATCTTAATAAAATTACCTTTTATCATAAAAAACTTGTCAAATGGCAAGTTTTTCTGTTAAAATTCACTATCTTAGGTCAAAAGATTATATCTTTATTTTTTAATTGAATAATGAAAAAATTTTGAATATGAAAAAAGTATTACTTTTAAGTGCAATTTTAATTTCTGCATTTAGTTTTTCACAAAGTAGATACTCACAAGGGAATAAGAGTTACGAAAACGGTAAATTAAAGGAATTTAGAATTACTCAAAACGGAATAGAAAAAACCTTAAAGTTTGATTACAATACAAATGGATTAAGAACCAATAGTGAGATTTTTAATGCTTCTGGTTCTAAATTATTTGAAGCAACTAAATCATACACTGATTCTAAAGATTTAAATCAAACTTGGTATAATGCAGCTGGAAATATTGCTGATCGATTGGTTTATAAATACGATTCAAATAATCGACTTAATCAAATTTATAATTATTTTGGTGATTCAAACGATTATTTCATAACAAATTATGATTATAGTGGTAATCGAATCATTTCAGCCAATTCTTATTTTATGATAGGTGGTAAGAAATATGATTTATCACAAATTGATGATATTATTGCTCAGTTTTAAAAATTTTAATATTAGATTTATAAATAAAGCCTATTTTTTAATAGGCTTTATTATTTTATCATATCTACAAAGGGGACTATGGTTTGATATCCTTTCGAGTTAAAATAAGAATGCATTTCTTCTCGAAAAGTAACTAAAACAAAATCACCTCCCCAAGCTCCAAGACTTTTTACTACACCTTCATATTCTAAAAATAAACGATTTTGAACCTTCTCCATTGCTAATGATTCTGAAATAACATCTTCATGTTCTATCAATCCTTGCTCAAATTCTTCTAATGTTTTCGATTTTAAAATCCTTTTTGTGATACCATTCAGCTTTTGTATTACTTCTTTTTTATCTATTTGAAACGATCTATAATGATTGATTCCTTCCCTACTATTTTGCTTTTGATTTAAATGAATAAAATACAACTTATCCTTAAAACATGGCATAAACTCAACTTCTTTTACAATGGGCTTATTATCCTCAAGACTATATATAATAGGGGTATCACACGAAGCATTTGCTATATCATAACCACTACCTGAGAAAGAGTTCCATAATAATTCAAATGGATTAATTAATGCCCATTGAGCTAAATTATTAATGAGAGTCGAACTACTTCCTAACCCCCAATCCGTAGGAAATTCTAAAAAAGTTTCCACTTTCTTCCCAAAAGGATTAAATATAGGGTTCATTTCCCTACACTTTTTTAAAATTTCAATTAATGTAGTAGCGATTCTTTCATCAGAAGAAATTACTATTTTAAAATCATTGCCAAATTCGGCTTCAAACCATACTTTATTTTGATCATCAAAACTTTTCCACACTAAAAAATCAGTATCATTAGGTCTTACGATTAAAGTCTGTCCTTTCTTAGTTGGCAAAGCTAAAGCTTCGGCTCCATCTAAGACAAAATATTCACTGGTTAATAATAATTTACCATTACTTCGAAATATTTTCTTCATTTTCTCGATAAACTGTATTTTTGTGTAAAGATAATATTCTAAAACAAACCTTTTGAATTACTTTATAATTAAAGAACATATAAAATTTTGGTGGACTGCACGTACAGCTCATGGAATCCACTCACCTTTTGTTTACACTATGGTAACAAAATGTTTACGAAACCCTAACGTTTTCATCCAAACTAAGTTTTACACAGAATCTATACCAAAGAAATACAATAAGCTATTAAATCGTATTTTAAGTTTTTATGATATAAAGCGTGTTAGCACAAATTATCAACATAATTTTGATGCCCTAATTACCCAAAATTTTCAAAATTCAGATGAAATTATTCAAAAACTTGAAAACAATCAATTTTGGTTTATTTTAAACATCAGAAAAGATTCAACTACTTTAAAGAAATGGGAGAAATTAATTCAGCATACTGATATTGAATTAACTATAGATTTATTTATTATAGGAATTGTTTTAAAAAGAGAAGAACAAGCAAAAGAAAACTTCCAATTGAAAACAAAATTTTAAGGTTTTTTATGATTTTTTCACAAAACTACAATACTTAACCTTTTTTTTACACTATAATAAGTACTTTTGAAACGTATAAATTTTACACTTATCAAATAATGGAAACATTTTATTTAATTGCAGTCGTTCTATTAGCTTGTTTAGCTATTTTAGACCTAGTGGTAGGGGTTAGTAATGATGCAGTAAACTTTTTAAATTCATCAATTGGATCAAAAGTTGCGTCAAGAAAAACCATCATGATCATTGCCAGCTTTGGTATATTATTAGGTGCTATATCTTCTAGTGGGATGATGGAAGTTGCTCGTAAAGGAATCATGAACCCTGAGTTTTTTACTTTTGCTGAAATCATGGTTATCTTTTTAGCAGTAATGCTAACGGATATTCTTCTTTTAGATGTATTCAATACATTAGGAATGCCTACATCTACAACGGTATCAATTGTTTTTGAATTATTAGGAGCTTCTGTTTTTGTTTCCATTCTAAAATTATTTGATAGTCACCAAGACATAAATTTATTAGGACAATATGTAAACAGTGGAAATGCTTTACTCATTATTTCAGGAATCTTATTATCTGTAGTGGTAGCTTTCTCTGTAGGAGCTTTTGTTCAATATTTTTCACGTTTACTCTTTAGTTTTGATTATATGAAAAAAATCAAAACAGTAGGTGTTATATGGTGTGGACTTGCACTTACAGCCATGCTCTATTTTTTAATTTTCAAAGGGTTAAAGCAAGTACCAAAAGATATTCAAGCTTTATTATATTTCGATTACATAAAAGATCATATTGCATTATCCTTACTGGTTATTTTTGTGATTTCCACTATTTTAATGCAAATTTTAGTTCTATTAAAAATTAATATTTTTAAAATCATTGTATTATCAGGAACTTTTGCCTTGGCGATGGCTTTCTCAGGAAATGACTTAGTAAACTTTATTGGAGTTCCTGTTGCTGGTTTCCAAGCGTGGGAAGCATGGACCGCTTCTGGCTTGCCTGCTGATCAATTCACAATGGAAAGTATGGCAGGAAAAGTACCTACACCTTACTTTTTACTTGTATTAGCAGGAGGTATTATGGTCTTAACCTTATGGTTTTCTAAGAAAGCACGTAGTGTAACAGAAACTGAAGTGAATTTAGGTCGTCAAGATGAAGGTGCAGAACGTTTTGCTCCTAACCCTATGGCTCGTAATTTAGTACGTAGTTTTAGAGAAGCAGGAACTGGAATTTTCAAGCTTTTCCCAAAAAGAACTTTAGCTAAAATGGAACGTAATTTTAAGCAAACAGAAGAACAAGATCCTGATGTAGCTTTTGATTTGATTCGAGCAGCTGTGAACTTAACGGTAGCTTCAATATTAATTGCTATTGCATCTAATTTAAAACTACCACTATCTACTACCTATGTATCTTTTATGGTAGCCATGGGTACTTCATTATCTGATAGAGCTTGGGATAGGGAAAGTGCTGTATACCGTGTTTCAGGTGTTATGCATGTAATTGGAGGATGGTTTTTAACAGCCTTTATTGCCTTTTTTACTGCTGGTATTTTTGCTACTTTAATCTATTATTTAAACTTCTGGGCAGTTGGAGCTTTAGTTATTTTAGCAGGCTACGCTTTATATCATAGTTCAAAAAGTCACAAAGAAAAAGAAACCAAGAAAGTTAAAAAAGCTATTGAAAAACAAGCTCATGATGAATTTGATTCTTTAACCATTACTAAAAGTATTGAAAAATCATCTTCTCATATTGAAAATATTATCAATCAAATTGAAACTACTTATCAACTTGCTTTAGATGGTCTATTTACTGAAAACACTAAAAAGGTTAAAAAAGCTGAAAAACAATTATTCAATTTGAAAGAAGAGTTTTTTGATTTAGAAGATTCATTAATTAAAGTAATTAAGAAAACTAAAACAGAAGATCCTACCGCAGGAAGGGTTTATATCAAGGTATTTGATCGACTAGATGATGCTATTAATTCGTTAGAATTAATTAATGGTAAAATTGTAAATCATGTTGTGAATAGTCATAAACCTTTAAAACCAGTTCAAGCTAAAAATTTAACACGAATTTCTACTTTAATCACACAATATTTTGATCAGGTAAGAAAACATATTGATGAAAAATCATTTACCGATATTGCTGATATAAAGGCTACAAAGGCTGAAATCAGATCCATTGTAGATGATCAATTAAATTATCAAGTAAATGGAATTGTACAAAAACATTATGGAAATAAAAACAGTCGACTGAGTTTGGTTATTTTATTAGAGAGTAAAGATTTTGTAGAAGATATTGACAGTTTAATGGATTTATATCATGATGTTCAATCTAAATCTAATTTAGAAGAGAATTAAACGATTTTAATAACCTAAGATAACAAAATAGCCCTATTAAGTTTAAAACTTGATAGGGTTTTAAAATAATAATAAATTACATCCTCTAACATCTGAATGGTCAAATCGACCTAGAATTTCATACTGATTTTCACTGTATTTTTTTCCTAAATCATCTGTTGCAATAAACGATATAGAATTATAGTTAGCCAAATCAATCACATTAATACCTCCTACTTTACCATTCGACAAATATGAAAAAGGGTCTTCTGCATTACGAATTCGTAATTGCATCCAATTAGGGCATTGAAAAACACTATCTCTTTTTGAATAGGCCTGACTTAGTAACTCTGTCATTCCATATTCAGAGTGAATTTTATCAACTCCAAATCCATTCTTTAATAAGCTATGCAATTCTTCACGAATCATCTCTTTTCTACGCCCTTTCATTCCTCCTGTTTCCATAATGATTAGTTGAGGGTAATCCATTGAAAACTGTTCAATAAAATCTAATAAAGCGAAACTTACTCCTATTAAAAGTACTTTTTTATTTGTTTGTTTTAATTGAAGTAATATATGGTATAAATCTTCTAAATTATTTAAATAAAAACCACTTTCGACATGTTTTGACTTCTGAATAAAATCTTCTACCATAAAGATTAATGAAGACCCTTCACGTTCTAAATAAGAGGGTAATAACGCTAAGATCACATAATCTTCAATAGGTCCATAAAATTGTTCAAATCCTTTTACATAACTTTCCTGATAAAAAGATAAATCATTTACATAATGTTTACTTTGATTGCTCCCAGTTGTTCCACTACTTGTAAAAATAATTTCTTCATTATTTGAACCTACAATTAGTTTTTGTGTTTTAAAAAACTGTATAGGCAAAAACGGAATAGCCTCTAAGGATGAAATCGAAGAAGGATTTTTATTTAATAGAGCGAGGTACTCTTTATATACCTTATTATTTTCAGCTTGATACTGAAATACTTCTAAGGCAACTTCCTCAAATTGAGCTGGATGATGTATGTTGAATATCTTTTCTTTCAAATTTTGAGAATTGATCTATTTAACAAAACGTGAAGTTTATTCCATTTCTTGATCAAAATAAACTTTATAATAATTCATTTTCTTAGTATCGTCAAAACCTTTTTCAATATTTTCAGCAGCTTCTTCTAAAGAATTATTATCTAGTATAATTTTAATTTTTGTATCTAATTTAATCTCTGTTTTGATTTTCTTTCGTTTACTTTTATAAACAGGTTGTGCTACTTCAAAAGAATCCCAAAACTGAACTTCATTAGCTTCTGAGTAATCTTCTTTATATTCATTAAAAGCTTCTAACAATTCTTTATTTTCTCCCAAAACCTCTTCTTTAAACGACAAATCTTCAAGCATAGGATTATCATTAAAATAACGCAATGTATTTCCTAAAAACTCGGTTTGCTTTTCTTTTCCATAATCATTAGCAATTACTGAATCTGAGAAATTTGTACACAATTCTAAATATTGATCCGTTTGAAAATTATTATTATTTACATACTCTAATTTTAAAAAGTGTTTCTTCCAATAAGCTGCATCGTAATTATTATTATCAATTGAAAGCACTTTCAAACCACTCCCTTCATCTATATTTAGTACCAAAGCACCTTTATCTAATTTTTGAATACTAAAACCATTTTGAAGTTCTAATTCTAACCCTTCATCTCCATTAATAAATTTAAAAAATTTATTTTTTCGTTCTACTTTAAAAATACCTATTGCATCTACAATTTGTTCTTGATACGCTATATCTCCAAAATGAACAACAAATAATTCTCCTAATTTAATAGACGGATGAGTCGATTGCTCATATAAAGCATTTAAAATATTTTGGGAAGCATCTAAAAACAAACTTTCATCTTCAAAAACTTCTTTACAATAATTATAGACTTCGTTCAATGATAAATCAGCATGATGTGTAAACTGATACAAGGTATTTTCTCTTTTAAAGGAATTTAGAAAATAATTCTTCAATACCTCATCTAAGGTTTCTGTTAAAGGCATCAAATTCTCTGCTATGATATTTTTTTCCTCTCTAACTTTATGTCCTACTCGATGTAACGTTACTTTTGATATATATGCTCTATTTATATTGATCATCTTTTCTAAATTTCATCAAAAATAACAAAGTCACTTCAAAAGAAGTGACTTTATGAAAAAAATTTATTGTTGGTGTACTAAAAGTGGGGCTTTTTAGTTATGCTAATTTAATTTTTTTTAGCTTAAATAAAAATTATTTTATGATTTCTTTAACAAATGCATGACAATTGTCATGTTTTGATCTTTTTATTTTTCGATCCCTAATACTTTTAATCCATTAACCGTAGCAATTTTCACCAATTCATCTACGTTATAATAATGACAAGCTTCTAACATTACACGCATCTCTGTCCATAAATCACCATCAGAAAAGGGTTTATAAATATCACAAATATTATCTGTACCAAAAGCTACTGTAATTCCTGCAGGTACCATTTCATCAACTGGAGTCATCGAGTTGTGAGAAACCGTCATCTTTTCAGTACGATCATGATCAATCCATGCTGTAGGACAAGAAATCACATGCATATTTGCTTCCTTAATCAATTTATATACTTCTTCACGATAAGCTCTTGGATGTGCCGCAACTGAAATTGAATGAACAGCTGTTACTTTTCCTTGCATTCCATGTTCAATTGTTTTACGAGCTAATTGTTCCGTTTCTTTTTCATCACTTGAATTAAACTGATCTACATGAACATGAACCAATTTATTGTTATCTTTTGCTGTTTGCATTAAAATATCCAAATGTTTTTCTTCATTTGGGTGATCTTTTAAAGGTAATCCTCCAATAATATCTACAAAATCTACTGACATATCAAACCAGTAGCGTGCTTTTGGATCAATAACTCCTTTTAAAACCTGATTAGCAAAACGAATTTCAATATCTTTACCATATTCATCTTTTAATTTTTGAGCAGCTTTAATAGAACGATCCTCAATCACTTCATCAACATCAATAAAAGAACCTATTGCTTGAGCACCTTGTTCAATCATGTGTTCTGTTGCTTTTGCCATTCTTCTGAATACATCATCTACAGATGAATTACTCTTCATATCATCTACTAACGACCATTTATCTTTTAAATAAGAGTTCGTATATTTAAATGTATCTTCTGTTAAACTATAAGCACGATCTAGATGAGCATGAGTATTAACCCATCCCCCATTCTGCATAATTTTGTCTACTACTAATTTCTTTGGATTCATGTTCTTTATTATTAATGATGAATTATTAATTATGATTTATATTTTCTTTATTATCCTTATTTCTTATACTGATCACCTAAAAGATTTGATAAAGCGTTATCTATTTTACTAAAATTGAATTCTTTTATCACTTCTGACATCATATTTTCTATTTTATCATTACATAAATTTCCAATACTTCCTTCATGAACGTGATTTACCTCTGTTATAGGTTCAAAATTTCCCTTTTCAATTTCCATTCCAATATGTTTGTAAGCATCTCTGAATGACATTCCGTTTAACACTTTATCATTCACAACTTCAACACTAAAAACATATTTATATTTTTCATCGTTTATCACATCTTCATTTACGATAATATTCTCTAACATATAGGTTGTAATTCCAATACAAGACTTAATATCTTCAAAAACTGGCAAGAAACTTTCTTTAATCGTTTGTAAATCTCTGTGATACCCAGAAGCTAAATTGGATGTAATCATAGCTATTTCATTAGGCAAAGCCATAATTTTATTACTTTTTGAACGAATCAATTCAAACACATCAGGATTCTTCTTATGTGGCATAATACTAGATCCTGTAGTTAAATGACTTGGAAATGACACAAAATCAAAGTTTTGACTATTATATAAACATACATCCTGTGCCATTTTTCCTAAAGTTGAAGCAATGGCTGCTAAACTTTGTGCTACCATCATTTCTGTTTTCCCTCTTCCCATTTGAGCATATACAACGTTAAAGTTCAAATTATCAAAACCTAACAATTCGGTAGTCATGGTTCTATTTAATGGGAATGAAGATCCATAACCAGCTGCTGAACCTAATGGGTTTTTATTGGAAACTTTGAATGAAGCTTGTAGAGAGATCATATCGTCTACCAAAGCTTCAGCATAGGCACCAAACCATAATCCAAAAGAAGATGGCATCGCTACTTGATAATGTGTATAACCTGGAATTAAAATATCTTTATGCTGGTTACTCAATTTGATTAATTGGGCAAACAGAGGTTCTACTAACTCTACTATTTCACGAATTTGCGTTCGAATAAATAACTTAAGATCTAATAAAACTTGATCGTTACGAGAACGCCCACTATGAATTTTCTTACCCATCTCTCCTAAACGTTCTGTTAGAATCATTTCTACTTGAGAATGAACATCTTCTACTCCGTCTTGAATTTCAAAATTACCTTCAGCAATTTCTCCATAGATTTTTTGTAATTCAAGGGTTAAAGTTTCTAATTCACTTTTTTCTAATAAGTCAATACTTTCTAACATTTTAATGTGAGCTAAAGTTCCTGTCACATCATGTGGTGCTAATAAAACATCTAATTCTCGATCTTTACCTACGGTAAACTTTTCGATTTCTTTACTAATTTCAAAATCTTTTGCCCAAAGTTTCATTTTTATGATTCTTATTTTAGTTGTTACTTAAATATATCTAAATTTATTTTCAAAAAAAAGCCTCGAATATAAAAATATTCGAGGCTTATATATTAAAAAATATAGTTTTTTCCTATGTTCTCGTGTCCAAATATGTAAACGCTATTTATTACCATTTGGAATGCAAATTTACATATTATTTTTCAGTTTCAGAAATATTTTTATTATTTATTCTACTCATATTCCGATGAAGAATTCCTTTTTAAAATCATATTTTCATACTAAAACCTTTCCTATATTTGTGTAATAAGCATCAACACTGTGAAAATTTTAATTATAGAAGATAATCAAGAACTTTTACAAACATTATCTCATTCTTTTGTAGAAGATGATATGGTTTGTGAACTATGCCAAACTTATGATCATGCTTTAGAAAAAATAATGTTGTATCACTATGATATTGTTATTTTAGATATTAACCTTCCTGATGGAAATGGTTTAAATATCTTAAAAAAACTAAAGTCTGAAAACACCAATACAGGAACAATTATTATTTCAGCACGGGATTCAGTTCAAAACAAAATAGAAGGACTTGAACTTGGTGCGGATGATTATTTAGCAAAACCTTTTGATGTAGCAGAGTTAATCGCGCGTGTAAAATCTTTATACAGAAGGCAAAATTTTGAAGGAAAGAAAAGTATTACCTATTCTAATATTACCTTCAATTCTCAAAATGGAAAAATTTATATCCATGATAATGAACTCATTTTAACTAAAAGTGAGTATAAAATTCTGTTATTCTTTTTTTCCAATAGAAATCGTGTGTTAACAAAAGAAACTATTGCAGAACACATCATGGGAGATGATATGGATCTCATCGATTCTTTTGATTTTATCTATTCACATATAAAAAACTTACGAAAAAAAATTATCAATACGAATATTAAAGATCCTATCAAAGTTATTTACGGCATTGGATATCAATTCATTGAAACATGAAATTAATTAAAAAAACATATAATAATGCTCTTTTCTATTTATTCCCTTTTCTTGCTTTAGGTGTTTTTTTCACATTCTATATCATAGAACATGTTAATTACGAAGAAACAGATGAATATTTAACCTACAAAATGGGGCATTTAAAAGCCTACTATCAAAAAAATAACGTTCTTCCTAGATTCCCTCAAAGTGTTGATCGAATTCAATATAATGTTAAACCTATACAACCCTTTTTTAAGGATACCTTAATTCTAGAAACAGCAGATAATGAATGGATTCCTTACAGAGAATTACACTTTACATTACCCCATGGCAATCAATATCACAAAATTGTTTTACAACATGTTCTATTAGGAAAAGATGATGTTTTAGAAGGGACCTTTTTCATTACTATTATCCTCATCCTAGCATTTATTATTATTTTAGTTATTATTATAAATACTACTTATACCTTATGGAACCCTTTTACAGATACCCTTTCAAAAATTGAAAATTTCGATTTAAAAAAAGAATTACCTCATTTTTCAGAAACCAATATTGATGAATTTCAATCATTAAATCATACACTAAATAAACTTTTAGTTAAAATCAAATCTGACTATAATCAAACGAAAGAATTTAATGAAAATGCTTCTCATGAATTACAAACTTATTTGTCCATTATTCGTCATTCTCATGAAAAACTTTTTAATTCACTTGATAATCCCAAAACTCTACAAGAAGTTCAAAAAGCCCATTCTGCAACCTTAAAACTTTCTCAAATACAAAAATCACTATTATTATTAAGTAAAATTAGAAATCAAGAATTTACTCAAATTGATACGATTCCTCTAAAAATCATTATACAAGAAACGATAATCCAGTTTGAAGAATTAATTGAATTTAGGAATATAGCAACACTTATTCATCTTGAAGATGTAACAGTACAAATGGATTCCGGTTTGGCACAGACTCTTATTACAAACCTTATCAAAAATGCCATACGACACAATATACAAGGTGGGTATATCAAAATAGAACTTAAAAATCAACTACTTATTATTGAAAATTCAGGGCTTCCATTAAATAGAAGTTCAAAAGAAATGTTTCAACGTTTCACAAAGGGACAGCAAGGTCATTTAGGTATTGGATTAGCTATTGTATATGAGATTTGTTCTTTCTACAACTACTCATTGGACTATACTAATCAAAAAGAAAAACATTTTTTCTCTTTAAATTTTTCTAAAAAATAGTTTCTCCAAAATTTCTCCAAAATTGTGTTTTTATTTTATTTCAAATTTAAAAATATAATAATATGAAAAATTTAAATGTAATACTTGTTTTAATTGGAATTTTAGCTTTATGCTCTTGTAGTAACGATGATGATTCAATATCAGTTCCTAGTGAAGTAGCTACTGCATTTCAACAAAAATATCCTAATGCACATACTATTGAGTGGGAATTAAAATCGAACAATATTTATGAAGTTGAATTTATTAGTCCTGACACATATGAATCGGGGGATAGTAATTTAGACAGTTATTTCAAAGCAGATGGTACTTGGATTTATACAAGTGAAGAAATTTCATATCAAAACCTTCCAACTACTGTTCAAGATGCCTACAGTAATTCAAATTATACTCCTTCAAATGGCTGGATTCTTGACACTACAGATATTTATTATATAACACTTGACAATACTATTACCTCATACAACGGTCATAATGGTCCTCTTTATGGTTTAGAAGTAGATCACAGTACTCAAGATGATCGTGAATTACGATATGATGAAACAGGTACTTTAGTTTCAGATAATCCAGATAGTGTAAATGATTTTGACATTATCGTTTCCAATTTAAAATAATCACTTTTTAATTAAATCTTATATAAAACATTATGAAAAAAACATTTTTGTGGAGTTTATTGGTAGGACTTGGATTCTTTACTTACTCTCATGCTCAAAACACCATAGAAGGGTTCAACAATCCAATTCAACCTCAACCCAAAACTATTAAAGAAGTCATAAAAGATGCTTCAAGTCTTGATAAAAAAGACACTTTAGTTCAAATTACCGGATTTTTTGTTGAACAAATTAACCATGAAGATTATTGGTTTAGTGATTCTAAAGATCGTATACATGTTTCTCTAGATGATGATATCCAATTTCCTTCATTCAATAAAAATCAAAAGGTAACTATTGTAGGTGAAGTTGACTATGATTTTATGAATGGAACTGAGATTGAAATAGAGCAAATTATTACAAAGCCTACAATCAATTAATTAACACACCTTACTTTTCACTAAAAAGCTCCAATTTAAATTGGAGCTTTCTTATTTTTCTCTATTCATTTAATTACTTTATACTAAACACATTATATTATATACTGAAATAATTGAGGTTTTTCATTCAAATACTCTCCATAATATCCTTTTTCTTTCATTCTTTTCACTAAAAGATTAAAATCTTTAGAGTCTTTTACTTCAATTCCTACTACTGCTGGGGCCTGAAATCGACTATTCTTTTTAGTATATTGAAAATGTGTAATATCATCATTAGGTCCTAAAACTTCAATTAAAAATTCTTTCAATGCTCCTGCTCGTTGTGGAAAATCTACAATAAAATAATGTAAAACACCTTCGTAAAGTAAGGCACGTTCTTTCATTTCTTCCATTCGCGTAATATCATTATTCCCTCCACTAATAATACAAACCACATTTTTTCCTTGAATTTCTTTTTTATAAAAATCTAATGCTGAAACTGAAAGAACCCCAGCTGGCTCAACAACCATAGCGTTTTCATTATATACTTTTAGTATATTCTTACAAACCAATCCTTCTGGTATTAGTTTATTATCTTCCAACGATTTACAATACTCAAAAGTAATTTCTCCCATTTGTTGAACAGCTGCTCCATCCACAAATTTTTCAATCTGTTCTATTCTTGTATTTTGACCTTCCTTTAAAGAGGTATCTAAAGAAGGAGCTCCTTCTGGCTCTACCCCTATAATTTTAGTATGTGGGCTTAATAATTCAAATGCTCTAATAACTCCTGATGCTAGACCTCCTCCTCCAACAGGTAAAAAAATATAATCAATACGATCGCTTGTTTGTTCTAATAATTCCAACCCTATTGTTCCTTGTCCTGCTATTATTTTTTCATCATCAAAAGGGTGTATAAACGTTTTTCTTTTTTCATTACAAAATTGCATGGCAAACTGATAACTATCATCAAAAGTATCACCTGTTAAAACAACCTCAACAAAATCTCCTCCAAACATTTTAACAGAATCTACTTTTTGTTTTGGAGTTGTTTGAGGCATGAATATAGTTCCAAAAACTTGTAAATGCGCACATGAAAAGGCTACTCCTTGAGCATGATTCCCTGCACTAGCACACACAATTCCCTTTTCTAAAGATTCCTTTGATAACGATTTAATTTTATTAAAAGCACCTCTAATTTTATATGATCTAACGGTTTGTAAATCTTCTCTTTTAAAATAAATATTGGCTTTATATTCTTCAGAAAAATTAGGCATTAAAGTCAATGGAGTATTCATTACCATACCTTTTATATTTTCCTGTGCTTGTTGAATTTCTTTTAATGAAATACGTTCTTTCATCTTTACAATGGTTTAAAAATTCAAAGATATCATTCTTTATAACTCGAATCCTAATTCTTTTTGAACCTTTTTTGAAAAACCTTTTACTACCAAATTAAAGGAATGATCTATTAATTCTTTCAAAAATTCTTCTGATAATTTCCCTTCAAAAGATATAGTATTCCAATGTTTTTTATTCATATGATAACCAGGCTGAACTTCTTCATATTTTTCTCTTAACTCAACCGCTCGTTCAGGATCACACTTCAAATTCACTGTAAAAACTTCATTATTTAAACCCGTTATAGCAAATACTTTTCCTCCAACTTTAAAAACCAATGTAACTTCATCAAAAGGGAAACTTTCTGTTACATGTTTTTTTGATAAACAATAGTTTCTAAAATCTTCTATATTCATATTTTTAATTTTTCAACATTATTCACTATTATTAATCTATACTATGCTCTAGGATGATATTCTACAATCGTTTTTCGCAAATGTTCTTGATCTACATGCGTGTAAATTTCAGTTGTTGTAATACTTTCATGCCCCAACATTTGCTGAATAGCACGTAAATCAGCGCCATTTTGAAGTAAGTGGGTAGCAAAAGAGTGACGAAATGTATGTGGACTTATCTTTTTTCTCAATCCAATTTTTTCAGTCAAACGTTTGATAATAGTAAAAATCATCACACGTGTTAAACGATTACCTCTTCGATTTAAAAAAAGAATATCTTCTTCTCCTATTTTAGGTGATTGATGTATTCGAACCTCATTTTTATACAAATCTATAATTTTAATGGTATAAGAATTAATGGGGACTAAACGTTGTTTATCTCCTTTACCTAAAACACGTATAAAACCTTCTTCAAAAAACAAATCAGATAATTTTAAATTGACTAACTCTGAAACACGTAAACCACAACTATACAAGGTTTCTAAAATAGCACGATTACGTTCTCCTTCAGCACTACCTAAATCAATAGCTTCAATTAATTGATCAATATCTTCCATCGATAAAGTTTCAGGTAATTTTCTACCAATTTTAGGTGCTTCTAGAAGGTTTGTAGGATCATTTTCTAATTCATTTTCTAATAAAAGATATTTATAAAAACTTTTTAAACTTGAAATCATTCGTGCTTGAGATCGAGCACCTAAACCTAATTTTGCTAATTCATAAATATAATATTGAATTTGTTCAGAAGTAATATTTTCAGGTTCTTGATCTTCATAAAAATGAGCCAATTTTTCTAAATCACGACCATAACTTTCTAATGTATTTTCAGAGAGTCCTTTTTCTAATTTCAGGTAGTTTTTATAATCTCGCAACTTAATTTTCCAGCTCATAATTTCAAAAATACAACTTCTAAATTTTAAATTCTAAATTTTAAATTTTAAATTGGCTCTATGAAAGTTATCATTATTAATGGTCCAAATTTAAATCTTTTAGGAAAAAGAGAACCTGAAATCTATGGAAACCAAACATTTGAAGATTATTTTAAAGAATTAAAATCCATCTTCCCACTAATCAATTTAGTCTACTTTCAAAGTAATCACGAGGGTTTACTAATTGACAAAATCCAAGAAGTTGGTTTTGATTATGATGCCATTATTTTAAATGCAGCTGCTTATACCCATACTTCTATTGCATTACATGATTGCATTAAAGCCATTACAACACCTGTAATCGAAGTACATATCTCCAACATTGAACAGCGAGAAGATTTTCGTAAACATTCTTACATCACCCCTGTTGCTCAAAAACTTATCATGGGTCATGGTTTAAAAGGATATGAAATAGCACTTCAATGGTTAGTCAAAAGTGAAAAGTGAAAAGTGAAAAATATGTAGTCACTATTCTAATTTATCCAATATTTCAATCGCTCTTTCTACATCTTTTTCATCAACTACCAATTTATACTGCTCTAACATAGATACTCCTATAGTAGCTGTAACATTTTCGTTACGTGTATAACTTGTAATATTTTGTTCTTCCAATTTGTGTTTCATTAAATACACATCATGTAAAAATTGTGATTTATAAACCACGACTAAATCACCCATATCATATACTTTTAAATTATAAACTTCTTTATTCTTGATTCCTGGCTCGTTTAATATCAAAAATAGACTAGTTTTTAATCCAAAGCAAGTTTATTCATTACTTAAAAACACAAACTAATGATTATCATTAAGTTACATTTTAAACATAAAATTAACCTCATAAATTATTCATAATTAAAAATATTCTATTCCCTTTAACGTTTTATAAAAAAAATCATAAGTAAATCATCTATTATTTTAACTTTACTACCTTCTAATTACTACTTAATCATTGCTAATTACTAATTAATAATTATCTTTGTCAAAACCTGCCAGTTAAATGAAACTACAGTATCTATTTCTATTTTTACTACCTATTTTCTCACTTTCTCAAGAAAGGTGGGATTTAAAGCGTTGCTTGGAATATGCTTTAGAAAACAACATTTCTATAAAGCAGGCTGAAGTAAATGCTAAAATACAAGAACAAGTTGTTAAAGGAAATCACGGAGCATTTTTACCAAATTTAAACGGATCAGTCAGTCAGAATTTTACAATATCGAAGGGTTTCACTAATCCGACTTTAGGAACAACAGCCTCTGGAAATAGTAGTAATTTCAATTTAGGGCTATCTTCTAATTGGACCGTATTCAATGGATTTCAAAATTTAAATACTTATAAAAAAGGTAAAATTGATCAAGATTATGCTAATACAAACCTAGAAGTTTTAAAAAATGATATCTCTCTAAATATTGTCAATGCTTATTTACAACTGTTATTTGCTAAAGAGCAAGAAAATGTATCAAAAAGTAGTTTAGAGCTCAATCAATTACAATACAACCGTGTCAATACTATGTTTAAACACGGAGCTGAAGCAAAAGCTTCTGTTTATGAAGCAGAAGCCAATGTAGCAAGAGCTGAACAAACCTTAGTACAAGCCAAAAATACAATACGATCTTCAAAACTAAATTTATCACAAATTTTACAACTACCCTTTACCAATACATTTGATATTCAAAGTGTTTCATTAGATAATATAGCAAGTGAACTCGTTTTACAAACTCCTGAAGAAATTTATAAAGAAGCTTTAGAAGTACGCCCTGAGATTAAATATGCAGGATTGGCTATTCAAAGTGCTGAAAAAGATATTGACATTGCAAAAGGGGCTTATTTACCTTCTTTAAATTTAGGTTATAACTGGGGAGATAATTATTATAATGTTTATGAGCAGCATGACCCCAATTTCATCGATCAATTAAATGATAATTACCAACATCAATTCAGCCTATCTTTAAATGTTCCTTTATTTAACCGTTGGGCTACTAAAACAGCTGTACAACGTGCTAAATTATCTAAAGAAAACCAAGAGTTAAATTTAGAAAGCTCTAAATTTACTTTACGTCAAAATATTGAAACTTCTTATATAGATGCTTTAAATGCAGAAGAAACCTATATGGCTGCACAAAAATCAGTTAAAGCTACCAAAATTGCTTTAGATTACGCTGAAAAACGTTTTAAAATTGGTTCAGCGAATAGTTATGATTTTGAACAGGCCAAAAACAACTATATTTCTGCGCAAGTTGATTTAATCAATGCCAAATATGATTATGTATTCAAAGTAAAAGTCATGGAATTCTATGCAGGGAAACCATTTGTTGAGTTAGATTAGCAGTAAGCATAAATATAAAATCTGTAATCAATATCATGGTTCGTTATTTTATTCTTTTTTCATTACGCCTTACTACTTTATAATTAGTACTTATTATTACTTATATTTGCAGACCAATGGCATTAATATTACACATAGAAACCGCTACAAAAAATTGTTCTGTTGCTTTAGCAAAAGATGGCATTATATTAGATTCAATCGACGAATATTCTGAACAATATTCTCATGCTGAACGTTTGCATGTTTTTATTGAGCAACTTTTTGAAAATAGCATCTATACATTACAAGATTTAGATGCTATCGCTGTTGGAAAAGGGCCTGGATCTTATACAGGCCTCCGTATTGGAGTTTCTTCTGCTAAAGGGCTATGTTTTGGTTTGAAAATTCCTTTAATTTCAATTGACACCTTAACCATTTTAGCAAACAGTCAAAAAACAACAGAATTTGACTATTTAATTCCCATGATTGATGCTAGAAGAATGGAAGTCTATACAGCTATTTTTAATCCTGATTTATCTTTTCAGAAAGAAATACATGCTTTAATAGTTGAAGAAAATTCATTCGAAAGATATACTGATAAAAAAATACTGTGTTTTGGTAATGGTGCCTCTAAATGTAAAGAGATTATTCATGATAAAAATTTCACCTATTTAGACCATTGTCATCCTTCTGCAAAAGATATGGTGAATTTAAGTTTTGATAAATTTCAAAAAAAAGAATTTGAAG
Source organism: Flavobacteriaceae bacterium UJ101 (assembly GCA_001880285.1). Taxonomy (NCBI): domain Bacteria; kingdom Pseudomonadati; phylum Bacteroidota; class Flavobacteriia; order Flavobacteriales; family Flavobacteriaceae; species Flavobacteriaceae bacterium UJ101. The sequence continues at coordinate 1,025,301 of CP016269.1, forward strand.
ATGTTGCCTATTTTGAACCTTTTTACTTAAAAGATTTTGTTGCTCTAAAATCTAAAAAATCGTTATTTTAATGAAAAAGGTAGTGGTTATCGGAGGAGGTGCTGCAGGATTCTTTTTCGCAGCCAATTATCAAGAAAAAAATCCTCAAACTGAAGTTATTGTACTTGAAAAAGCCAAATTACCTTTACAGAAAGTAAAAATATCTGGAGGAGGCCGTTGTAATGTAACCAATGCTACTTTTATTCCTCGTGAACTAGTTAAAAATTATCCTCGAGGAAGTAAAGAATTGATGAGTGTTTTCTCACAATTTCAGCCTGCTGATACTTTTGATTGGTTCAATTCAAGAGGTGTAGAATTCCTAATTCAAGAAGACAACCGTGTTTTTCCTGAAACCAATGATTCTCAAACCATTATAGATTGTTTGTATAATACTGCAATTCATGCTGGAGTAAAATTTTACAATGAGCAAGCTGTTAAAAATATATCAAAAACAGCTACTACTTGGATTATAGAAACAAAGACGCATACCTTCAAAGCAGACAAAGTGGTTGTAACAACAGGAAATTCTAAAGTAATTTGGAATGTTTTAGAAGGCTTAAATCATACGATTATAAAACCTGTTCCCTCTTTATTTACTTTTAATTGTAATGACCCTCGAATAGAAGGAATGATGGGACTCGCACTACCCTATTGTGAAACTAAAATTAAAGAGTTAAAAGCAAAAGATTTTGGTCCTGTTTTAATAACTCACTGGGGATTTTCTGGACCAGGAATTTTAAAACTCTCTGCTTGGCAAGCTCGTGAATTAGCTAAGCTAAACTATCATTTTACTTTGCAAATCAATTGGCTTTCTGAAGATTTTAATCACGTATTAGAAGAATTAAGAGAATTTAAAATACAACATTCCAAAACACAAATCAAAACCTACAACCCTTACGAAATCCCCAAACGTTTGTGGGCTAAATTTCTGGAGGCCTCTGCGATCAAAGAAGAAAATAATTGGGCAGATCTCAATAAAAAACAATTAAACAAATTGGCTACAGAGCTAACTCAAGCAGAATATCATATTACAGGTAAAAGTACTTATAAAGATGAATTTGTAACAGCTGGAGGTATTGATTTAAAAGAAATCGATTTGAAGACTATGCAAAGTAAAATTCATCCTGGCTTATATTTTGCAGGAGAAGTTATTAATGTTGACGCTATAACTGGAGGGTATAATTTCCAAAATGCTTGGAGTACTGCTTGGATTGCAAGTGAACATGTTTAATTTTTTTAGTATCTTGACCAAAAGAATCTTATGTATACTTTATTAGCTAAAATTAACAAAATAGTATTACCCTCATATACCAAAAAACGTTTGGATCTTGCTCATGCAACAAAACTACAAAAAGCTATTATTGGTTGGCGGTATTTCATTACAACTAAAGCCTTAGGGGAAAAGAAATAAGGATTTCTCAATCTCCTTTAAAAATTGTATCTTTAAACAATAAATTTCTAAAAGAGAATTGTGATAAAAATTATTGAATGTCCACGTGATGCTATGCAAGGAATTAAAACTTTTATTCCTACAGAAGAAAAAGCACAATATATCAACCACTTACTTCAAGTTGGATTTGATACGTTGGATTTCACCAGTTTTGTATCTCCTAAAGCTATTCCACAAATGCGTGATGCTCACGATTTAATGAAATTAATCGACTTTGAAAATTCAAAATCTAAACATTTAGCCATTGTAGCCAATATAAGAGGGGCAAAAGACGCATGTGAATATAAACAGATTGATTATATAGGTTATCCTTTTTCTATATCTGAAACCTTTCAAAAACGAAATGCAAACGCAACTATTGAAGATGCTTTTAAAACAGTAAAAGAAATTCAAAATCTTGTACAACAAAAAGGAAAAACATTGGTTATTTATTTTTCAATGGCTTTTGGAAATCCCTATGGAGAAGATTGGAATACGGAAATTTTAAATTATTGGGCTAAACGAATGCATGAAATCGAAATTAAAATTATTTCACTTTCTGATACTGTAGGAGTTGCCAAAACAAAAGATGTACAAAACGTTTTCACCTCTTTAATTCAACAATATCCTACTATTGAATTTGGGGCGCATTTTCACACAAAACCACATTATTATTGGGAAAACCTCACAGCTGCTTATGATGCAGGATGTAGAAGATTTGATGCAGCAATGAAAGGCTTTGGAGGATGCCCAATGGCTGAAGATGAATTAATAGGTAATGTTCCTACTGAAAAGGTAGTTACTTTTGTTGAAGCTCAACAAGAACAACATAATTTAAATATGCCTCGCTTTGAAACTTCTTTTAATGAAGCCATGAAATTATTTGGAAAATATAGTTAAATGAAAAATTAAAAATGATTATTCATTTTTAGCTTTTCACTATTTAGTTCAGTATATTTGTTAAATTAATTTATAACAACATGAAGTTTACAGAATTAGCATGGAAGATTTTTAATCAATCCATTGAAGATTATCATAAAGAAGATAGCGTTTATACAAAAATTAATAATCCTTATTCAAAAGAACAAGAAATTGAACACTTGTTATATATGAAAAACTGGATTGATGCTGTACAGTGGCATTTAGAAGATATTATTCGTGATCCTAATATAGATCCTGTAAAAGCATTAGAAATTAAACGTTGGATCGATCAATCTAACCAAGAACGTACTGATACAGTAGAATACATTGACTCATGGTTTTTACAACAATATAAAGATGTTAATAAACAAAATGGAGCTACCATAAATACAGAAAGTCCTGCATGGGGAATTGACCGTTTTTCTATTTTAGCATTGAAAGTATATCATATGCGTGAAGAAGCAAACCGTACAGATGCTAGCCCTAGCCATATTGAAGCTTGTTCTAAAAAATTAGCTATTTTAGAAGAGCAACATGAAGATTTAGGTACTGCAATTGAACAATTAATTGAAGATATTAAAACAGGTAACAAATACATGAAGGTTTATAAACAAATGAAAATGTATAACGATGATGAATTAAACCCTGTTTTAAGAGCTCAAAAATAATCGAAATTACATCATAATTTTAGTAAAAAAGTGTATGATATAAACTTCATACGCTTTTTTCATTCTGTTAAAAATCAACTATTTAATAGAGTTATCAAGAATGTAAGACAAAAAAATTAGATCAAGATATTTTTAACTACATCTTGATCTAATTTTTTTAATACTATATTAATAGATTAAATACTTTCCGGCAATGTATACTCTCTATCTTTATTTTCTTCTTTTAAATACTTCATTAAAGGCTCAAAATATTCTAACATAGGTTTAGCACTCATATCACTTCCAACATTTTCTATAAGCAATTCATGCCAATCACAATTAGCTCCCGGATATAAAATATTCTTCAAAAAGTCTCCTACTTCTTTATTTCCATAATAATTGGTTGCATGCGGATCTTGCTTTAAGATTTTTTTAGCAATATGATCATGCAATTGAAATAACAATATATACGAAATAGCATAGTCATAATATTGGGCTGCATCATTGTTAATATGTGTTTTTGCTGTAGCATCACAATATTCCTCTCCTCTCTCAGTAGGAGGAACAATTCCCTGGTACTTTTTCTTTAGTTCCCACCATTTTTTATTGAATTGATCTTTTGGTAAGTCTTGAGCATATAATTCATGTTCAAAACTGTTCATTACACCAGCTGAAAAAGGTAAAAACACGACATAATTCATAGCTTCTTTTAATAAAATTTGCATTTCATCTGTCTGAGCATCTTTATTAATCAAACCTCTATTTACAAGAAAAGGTTTTTGCATCGCGGCTAAACCTAATAAACTTCCAACACCTTCATGAAACCCTCGATTAGCTCCACCTCTCAATAATGGAGGAACATCAGGATTGGTATACGTTAAATAATAATAAATATGCCCTAATTCATGATGTACCGTTTCATAATATTCAGGAGTTGGTGACACACTCATTAAACAACGCACATCATTTTCTAAATTCATATGCCAAGCTGATGCATGATTATTTTTCTTGTGATCTGCATTTTTTGGTAAGGGATACATACTCCCCTTTTCGTAAAAAGATTGAGGTAACGCTTCAAATCCAATACTTTTGTAAAAATTTTCTCCTTCTTTTACAATCCATTCTGCTGATTTATCTTTCAATGCTTTTGATAAGTCCAATCCTTGTACTTGTATTTCAGGGCTCCAATCTTGTCCCCAACGATTCGGTAACCAATGAGCTGGTAACATATCAGGAACATCTGTATTGTATTTCTTAGCCAATTCATAACGCATATACGTATGTAATTCTCTATACAAAGGCCAAATATCACGAATCATTTGATCATTTAACTCTTGCATTTCATTACGTGTCATTCCATAGTCTGAAACTTGGTATGAATAATAATCGTCATAGCCTAAAGCTTGTACCGTTTGGTTACGTAATTTTTTTAGATTATCCAATCCCTCTTTTAATGTTTTACCTACATCTTTTGATGATTCCCAATATTTTAAACGTTCATTTAAATCTTTACTAGAGGTTAGTTTCTCATCAATATCACCCGTACTCACTTCATTATCATCTACTTTAAAGGTATACCCAAACAATGCTGCATTTTGTGCATTTTCTGCTTCAATTCGTTTTGAGACTAAATCTGCTACAATTTCTGGATTATTAGCAGCACCATAAATAATGGCTTTTAATTGACGTACTTGAACAGGTTTTAATTTGTCTTCTTTTTCTAGAAATTTTTGTGCTTGCTCAATATTTTGCTTATTACCTGTAAATTTAGCAAAAGCTTCATCTGCTTCTTGTACTAGTTTTTCCGTTTCTTCATCCCCTTTTACAATATAAGTATTTGCTTTCCATTGTGCTTCAGAAGAGGCAGTATATAAAGCTACATATTCTTTTGTATAAGTATCTAAAAAAGATTGCACTTCCTTTTCTAAAGTACTATCAATTTCTTTTTGGGTAACTTCAACATTATTGGATTGGGATTTTTCTGTCTTACATCCCATTATCACAAAAATTGTTGTCATTACGGTAGGTAATAACATTCTTGTTCTCATCGGTTAAAAGTTTTAGTAGTTAATTAATGATATTCTATCCTCAGTATATTTTTTAATTTTTTCATCACCATTTAAAAACTCAATAGCAGCCAAAAAACTAAATTGAGCAGGAACAGCACCTACTTGCTTTATTAATTCAGCACATGCTTCAGCGGTTCCTCCCGTTGCTAAAACATCATCATGAATTAAAACACGCTGCCCTTCTTTTATATAATGCTTGTTCATTTCAATTTCAGCAGTACCATATTCTAAATCATATTTTTGAGAAATCGTTTCTCCTGGTAACTTACCTGCTTTACGAATTAATACAAAAGGTACCCCTAATTTATTTGCAATCCCCATCCCAAAAAGGAAACCTCTACTTTCAATACCACAAACGACATCCACTTTCCCTTTTGCTTTTTCTACAAAAGCATCAACAATATCATTACATAGTTGAGCATCTAAAAAAATAGGTGTGATGTCTTTAAAAATAACCCCTTCTTGGGGAAAATCAGGAACATCGACGATGGTTTCCTTGATTCTGTTCTCTAACATGATCAATTTTAATTTATTGTTACTTTCAAATTTATTAAAATTCAATTAAACCATCTCTATTTTAATTTATTAGTTATCCACAATAGACCTTTTATCGGTTTTAAAATAATATTCTGTATTTTTGTTCATTCAAGTTTGAAAAATATGAGCGCATTAAAACGAGCTATTAGTTATACAAAACCTTATACAGGTTCCTTTTCTCTTTCTATTTTATTCAATACTGTTTATGCTATTTTAAATGTTTTAGCAATGGCCATGATGATGCCTGTATTAGGCATTATGTTTGATGAAGAATACCAAGAAGTTAAAAAACCAATTTATGATGGTTTCTCTTCCTTAGGTGATTATGCAAAAGAATCCGTTTATTATCTTGCACAAAATATTAAAGAGGAGCGTGGTGTTTTATATACATTAGCCTTTTTTTGTATTGCTTTTCTAATCATATTTTTTCTTCGTAATTTCTTTCGTTTTTTAGGACAAATTTTTCTTATTTCTTTAAAAACAGGTGTTACTAAAGATTTTAGAAATGCTATTCATCAAAAAATATTAGATCTTCCTGTTTCTTTTTTTACTGAAAAAAGAAAAGGGGATATGATGTCACGTATTTCAAGTGATGTCTCAGAAGTAGAAAGTTCTATTTTAGGGTCTATTATTGAGATTGTTCGATCTCCTATCATGATTATTATTTATTTGGTTTCTTTATTTTTAATGAATCCTCAATTAACTTTATTTGCTCTTTTAATCTTCCCTGCTTTAGGTACTTTTATTTCCTTATTAGGAAAAAGTTTAAAAAGAGGATCTAAACGTACACAAGATCAATTGGGAAAAGTTATTTCAAACGTTGAGGAGACTTTATCAGGACTAAAAATTATTAAAATATTCAATGCTGACAAACAAGTACAAGGTAAATTTGAGGAATCAACCAGTTTACATCAAAATTTTCTAGCACGTGTTCTTCGTAGAAATGAGTTGGCATCTCCTGTGAGTGAATTTTTAGGAGCAATCTTATTAGTTATTATTATTTATTACGGAGGTCGTTTACAAATTAGTGGTGAAGGAATGAAAGGATCTGAATTTGTAGCTTATATTGGATTATTTTATACGTTATTAGATCCTATTAAACGTTTTTCTAAAGGTTTTTCTAATATTAATAAGGGAAGAGCATCTGCAGAACGTATTTTTGAAATTATTGATACCGATGTTTCGATTAAAGATCATGAAAATGCACTTTCTAAACAATCATTTGATTCTAACATAACATTTGAAAATGTTTACTTTCAATATGATGAAAAAGAAGTTATTCAAAACTTTAACCTAACCTTACCAAAAGGAAAAACAATTGCTCTTGTAGGAAGTAGTGGTAGTGGTAAAAGTACCTTGGCCAATTTAATCACTCGCTTTTATGATGTAACCAAAGGTTCTATTAACATTGATCAACAGAATATAAAAGATATCAAATTAAATGATTATCGTCAATTATTCGGAATGGTAACCCAAGAAAGTATTCTATTTAACGATACTGTTTTCAATAATTTAATTTTAGGAAAACCTGATGCTACTTTAGAAGAAGTAACACAAGCTGCTAAAATAGCAAATGCTCATGAATTCATCATGAAATTAGAAAATGGATATCAAACTAACATTGGAGAAGGTGGAGGAAAACTTTCAGGTGGACAAAAACAACGAATGAGTATAGCCCGCGCTGTCTTAGCCAATCCACCTATTATGATTTTAGATGAAGCTACCTCGGCACTAGACTCTCATTCTGAAAAATTAGTACAAGAAGCATTAGACAACATGATGAAAGATCGTACTTCACTGGTTATTGCACATCGATTATCTACTATTCAAAATGCTGATTTAATAGTTGTCATGGAAGAAGGGAAAATTATAGAACAAGGTTCTCATTCTGAACTTATAGATCAAAAAGGAGCTTATAAAAAACTAATAGAATTGCAAAATATTGCAAGTTAATACACTATGAATTACTTATTTTATAGTTGTTCCGTTTTAAATTTAATAAGCTTTTTACTTTTTGGTATAGATAAATTCAAAGCCCGAAAACAACTTTGGCGTATTTCAGAATTAACTTTACTAGTTTTTGCTTTTTTGGGGCCTCTAGGTGCATTATTAGGCATGAATATTTTTAGACATAAAACTCAAAAATGGAAATTTAAAATACTAATTCCATTATTTTTAATTATTCAATTAACACTTTTTTACTTTACTCAATTCTAATTACATTTGAATAATGTAACGATACAAAAATATCATAATAAAAAACGTATCTTTACCAAAAAATTTATTTAATGAATTACAAAAAGTTTACAAAACTTATTTTAGGGGTAATAATAAGTTGTGGTACAAATTCTGTTTTAGCAAACACAATTAATATTTCTAGTTTAAAAACAAATCATTCTTTAAAAAATACAGACTGGGATGGAGATGGAATCCCTGATTATCGTGATTTAGATAGCGATAATGATGGTATTTCTGATTTAATAGAAGGAGGTATTAATCCTAAATTAGATCAAAATAATGATGGTAAAATTGACAACCCTACAGACACAAATCATAATGGTTTAGCTGACTCTGTAGACCCTGACAATGGAGGTGCTCCTGCTTCTATTCCTGATACAGATGGGGATTCTGTTCCTGACTTTAGAGATTTAGATTCGGATAATGATGGAATTAATGATATTGATGAAAGTGGTCATTTCAATTCAAATGAAAGAGGTTTTATGGAATCTAATGGTTCTTTTATTAACCCAAAAGACTTACCTGATACCGATCAAGATGGTATACCAGATGTTCTGGACCCTAATATTGACACCTCTAATTTAAATAAAAAAGACTCCGATGGAGACGGCATCTTGGATATCTATGATGGGAAACCGTATGAATTTGGTGATGCACCAATGAATACTACACCTGAAATTCCTATTAATTCTATTGAAGAAACTAATAATTCTCGCATAACAATTTATCCAAACCCAACTGCAGATGAATTAAATGTTACTCCATTAACAAAAGCAAATAAATACGTTATTTATAATAGCAATGGAAATGTTATTAAAAAAGGTAAGATTAGAAAAAATATAAACGTGAGCCAATTACCTACAGGGCTTTATATCATTAAATTTTCTGATGGTAGTTCTCATAAATTTATAAAAAAATAATAACATTTAAACCTCATAAAAAAGAGCATTATAAATTTATAATGCTCTTTTTTATTTTATAGTTTTGAAATACGTTAATCCTAATTTCAAAATAACACTATTCTATTTTCTAACTCTTCCCAAGCTACTTCTTATACTAAAATAGGATCATTTGAAATTTCAAATACAGATGTATCAATAACTTGTTGTAAAATACAATTCCATGTCGAATTCGTATAAACCTCAATGCAGTCAGTTGTTTTATTATAAATTAACCATTCTTTCCCAGAAGTATAAATATCAACTCTTTCAATTACAGTTAAGCTGGACATTAAAAATCTTTGACTTGTAGAAGCTGAATCTAATATTGTAGATGTATGTAGAGTGTTTGCTCCAATCTCTACTTGAGAGAACATAGCTAGAGGGAATATGAATAAAATCCATGTAGAATAAAAGTATTTCATAAATATTAAGCTATTAAAATTTATATAAAAATACCTATTCTCGTTATTTTTTACTTTTTAATATCGATAACCCCTTTTAATTTCTCGTTCAATTTTTTGTGTTTGGCGGTTACAATCCTATTCCTACTCCTACATAAGGACGAAATCCTGAACTATATAATGAATCATCATTATGTAAGACATCATACATTGCACCTGCATACATGGTTACACCTCCTAGATTTGTTCTATAGCCACCTCCTAACCATAATTCATCTACTGTACGGTCATCTTCTCGAGTTCCTCCTCCTATAAGATCAATATCTGTATTTACTTGATTTATTTTATAAGATCCGTATCCAAAAAAGTTACCAAAATAGGGTCTAGCAAAAACACCACCTCCATAAGCATTTTGCTTAAAATTGTCATCTTTATTATATGTATAATTTGCTTCAACACCTACATCTACATTAGGTAAAATTCGGTAAGCAACATTTGGAGCTATTTCAATAGTAGTTTGATCCCCAAAACCTAATCCTAATCCTCCACCTATTTGCACTTTACTTTGTGAAAACATAAAAGTTCCCATTAAAAAGAATAATCCAACAATTTTTTTCATAAATTATATTTTTAACAAAAATACTAATTATATTTTGAGGAAAAGTTTATAAATAAAAAAATCCCGAAACAAGTTCGGGATTGTGACCTGGCTGGGGCTCGAACCCAGGACCCTCTCCTTAAAAGGGAGATGCTCTACCAACTGAGCTACCAGGTCTCCTGCATAATTGCGATTGCAAATATAATAGGTATTTTCGTTTCTACAAACGTTTTTTTGATTTTTTATTCGTTATTTTTGTTCTATATACAAAAAACAATGATTATCACATTAATAGGCTATATGGGAAGTGGGAAAAGTTTTATCGGAAACCTACTTTCAAACCAGTTATCACTCCCATTTTATGATTTAGATACATTAATTGAAAAAAAAGAAGGGAAAACTATTTCTACTCTATTTAAAGAAAAGGGTGAAATTTATTTTAGAAAAACAGAACATATAGTTTTATTGGAAACTTTAAAACAAAAAGATAATTGTATTTTGTCTCTTGGAGGGGGTACACCTTGTTTTTATGATAATATGGATTGGGTCAATCAAAATAGTATTTCCATCTATCTTCAAAATTCTATACCAACTCTTTCCAATCGACTAGTAAAAGAAAAAGAGCAGCGCCCTATCATCTCACATTTACAAAATGAGCAATTACCTGAATTCATTGCAAAACATCTTTTTGAGCGTAGACCTTTTTATGATAAAGCAATTCATACTGTTAATACGGATAAACAAAATATAGAAGAAACGTTAAATATCATTCAAGAAAAAATCGGATTATCAAAATTACCTTGACAAAGTTTTTGAACCTTTATCAAGGTAATTATGTTAAATTTATTTACTTGCAAATTTTTTCACTTCTACTTCGGAAACTTCTTCTCCACTTAGTATAATCAGACGCTCTATAACATTTCGTAATTCACGAATATTTCCTGTCCAATCGTAATCTTGTAACTCTTTAATCGCTTCCTTTGTAAAAGATTTAACCACAGTTCCTTGTTCTTCTGCCACCTTTTGTGCAAAATGATCTACTAACATAGGTATATCTTCTTTTCTATCATTTAAAGAAGGAACTTTTATTACAATAACCGCTAAACGATGGTATAAATCTTCTCGAAATTTTCCTTCTTCGATTTCTTTACGTAAATCCTTATTGGTTGCCGCAATTACACGAACATCAACTGAAATTTCTTTATCACCACCAACTCTCGAAATTTTACCTTCTTGTAGAGCCCGAAGTACTTTTGCTTGAGCAGAAAGACTCATATCACCAATTTCATCTAAAAAGATAGTTCCTTTATTGGCCTGCTCAAATTTTCCACTTTTTTGTTTATGTGCCCCTGTAAAAGAACCTTTTTCATGCCCAAAAAGCTCACTTTCAATCAATTCAGATGGAATCGCAGCACAATTAACTTCTACTAAAGGTGATTTTGCTCGATCACTCTTTTCATGAATCCAGTGTGAAACTAATTCTTTTCCTGTTCCATTTGGCCCGGTAACTAAAACTCTTGCATCAGTTGGAGCTACTTTTTCAATCATCTCTTTAATATCAGAAATAGCAGTAGAAGTTCCTATCATTTCATATTTTTTTGAAACTTTCTTCTTCAAACGCTTATTTTCTTGAGTCAGCGTTTTATTTTCTACAACTAAATTTTTTCTATCTAAAGCGTTTCGAACTGTATTTAATAATCTATTTAAATCAGGTGGTTTTGATATATAATCAAACGCTCCTAATTTTATGGTTCCTACTGCAGTATCAATATCACCATGCCCAGAAATCATTATAAAAGGGGTTTCTGGTTTTATTTTCATTGTTGCTTCTAATACTTCTACTCCATCAAACTTGGGCATTTTAATATCAGAAATAACAAGATCATAATTATGATCTTTTATTTTTTCAAGTCCTTCTAATCCATCGTTTGCTTCATCTATTTCATATTCTTTATTTTCTTCAGAAAGAATATTTCGAAGGACATTTCGAATGGCTTGTTCATCTTCAATGATTAAAATTTTTGGCATTATATTAGTTTGTTTTGTTAGAAATTAAACCCTAAACCAACTCCAAAGTTAAGATTATTTTCCATATTGAACTCATAAGCCGTTTCATTATTTGAATCTTGAAGTTCAAAATTTCGATTTACAGTATAACCTCCATTCACTCTCAATTCAAATTTCTTAATTTGATAACGGTATTCAATTCCTGTAATAATATCGCGATAACTAACACGTTCTGCTTCTATATTTGATTGACTATTTGGATTCGGTATATTCTCACTTATATTACCATTATAACCCTGTAATTCAGCATACCCAACCAATTTCGATTTTAGACTCAATGTTCTTGTAACACTAGTTCTTGGGAATCCTAACCCCATTTCCCATTTTTCATTAAACCGTTTCCAATAACTTACAACAGGTATTGGTGCTGGATAACCTAGTGTATTAGAGTATGCTAATCCAAATGATAATCGTGAATCCTTAGATCGAGTATAATTTAATATACCAAAAGCATTTAAATAAAAATCATCTCCTTTTATTCCATCTGTAAAATTAGAGTTAAGTTGTGGATTTAATCGCCCGATTAGACTCCATTTCGCACTTAATTTTCTAAAATAATTTATGTTTAATCCAATATTATGAAGATTTTCAATTTTTTCAAGCACTTCATTATCAGCTTTAAAATTCACATGAGCATAGTCATAATCTATTCCTATACTGATAACGCCTTTCTTTCCTTTTTTTAAAGGAAATTTGAAAATATTTTTACTAATTCCAGCAGTATAAAATGAGGCATCACTATTGTTATCACCTACCATTCTACCTCGAATATTTAGATCATACTGGTTCCCAAATTGCGCAAAAATTACCGCACTCATAAAGAGTGTACTTATCAAAAAAAATGTTCTCATCCTATATAATTTAAAGGTAAAATTAAGAGTCTTTGTATCTATTTAGAAATTTATTCGATGATCTGAATCAGAAGCCGATGGTGAAATAATATGCAAATCTCTTTGAGGAAAAGGAATTGACACATTATGAGCTCTAAATTCCTTATCAATCATAAAACGTAAATCACTTTTTATTTTAGGAGATTGTAATGGTTGATCTGTATAAAAGTATAATTGAAAATTTAATGAGTTATCACCAAATTCACTAAAAATAATCACAGGATCGGGTCTATTTTCTACATGAGGGTGCTCCATTGCAACTTTTTTTAATAAATCAGCTACTAACTTTGTATCAGAACCATATGCTACCCCCACAGATAAATGAAATCGTGTAATATCTGAATTTTGTGTCCAATTATATAGATATTCAGACAAAAACTTATGATTTGGGATAATAACAACACGATCATCACGTGTAATCATTACAGTCGTTCTAAAATTAATTTGTTCTACTCTTCCAACTTGATCTTCTATTTGAATAATATCACCTGCTGCTAAAGTCTCATCAAATAATATCATAATTCCAGAAATAAAATCCATAAAGAATTGTTGCATCCCCATCCCTAATCCTACAAATAAGGCTGCTGAACCTGCCAAAAGCATATCGATATTAATTCCGAAACTTCTTAAGATTGCTAAGATAACAACAACATATACTATATATTTAACGATCTTATATAAAGTCTTAAATTTAGCATAATTTTCAGGAGCTAAACTACCAAACTTTTTTTCCATAAAGGATTTTAACCCTTTAAAAAACAGCACGGTTACTCCCATTGTTAAACAAGCCATTATAATTTTCCAAACCGTAATTTTTGTTTCCCCATTAACAAGGATCACGTGTCCTAAAAAATCTTCCATATTTCTGTGTTAAAATGTTATTTAATATTTAAGCCATTTATAAATTTCTTTAAAGGAAGCTTTTTTCCCATACATTAATATTCCTGTTCTATAGATTTTTGCTGCAATATAAATCATTCCAACCGTCGCTCCAACTAATAATACAATAGCTAAAATCCATTGCCAAACAGGAACTTCATATGGACTTCGAATAACCATTGCAACAGGTGATGTCATAGGAAATATTGACAAAGCTGCTAAAATATTCCCTTCAGGATTCGTCATTAACGAAGTAAAACTTCCATATCCTCCAATCATTAAAGGTGCTATTGCTAAAAATGTAAATTGCTGGGTTTCAGTTTCATTATCTACTGCAGAACCAATTGCCGCAAAAAAAGAACTGAAAAACAAATAACCTAATGTGAAAAATAGTAAAAAAGTTGCAATAATAAAAGGGTAATTTAAATTAAACAATACTTCTATTGTTTGATTCAAGTTATCAGGGTTTGGTATTTTGTCCATCCCTTGTTGGAAAGTTTGAATGGATTCTATATCATTCATTGTAAATGTTTGATAGATTGTCATCAAAAATAAAGTCAATGCAATCCATATAACAAACTGAGTTAAAGCAACTAGTGCTGTACCCACTATTTTTCCAATCATTAGCTGCATAGGCTTCACTGAGGATATAATAACCTCTACTACACGACTATTTTTTTCTTCAATTACACTTCTCATTACACGTACACCATAGATCATAATAAACATAAACACAATATAAGCCAATCCTGATGCTAAACTTAATTTGATTAACGATGCGTCTCCTCTTTGATTACTTGATAAACTCAACACGTTAAAATCTACTTTCGATTTCGATTGTGCTAAATGATCTGGTGAAATCCCTAGAACCTCTAATCGTTTTTCTTCTAAAACATCACGAAAGGTTTTTGTTAGGTACTCTTTTGTATGAATATCTACATCATTTTTAACGATCAAACTAATTTCATGATCTAAGTTAGAGAACAAACTGTCCTTCGCATATGGAATTTCGATTAGTAGATTAATTGTTTCGGTATTAAAAACAGAATCTTTTAAATTCATCGATTCTTTTGGGTTAAAGAAATGAAAAGAAAGATCTTGCGTATTTTTTAATTTATTTTGAAAAAGTCCACTCTCATCAATAACTGCTATTTTCTTTTCAGTATTATTGGCCTGTCCAATGTAGACTACAACAGCTAAAAAAAGAACCATTAAAAACGGAGCTAACAATGTCATAATCAAAAAAGATTTCTTTTTTACATTGACTAAATACTCTCGCTTTATTATTAAAAATACTTTATCCATTTTTAGCCTTATTTACTGCATTAATAAAAACTTCATTCATTGTTGGCAATATCTCTGCATAAGTTGAAATAGTTCCTATTTGAGACGCTTCTGACAATAAATTGGTTGTCGTTTTCTGTTTCACTTTTAATGATAACTCCAATCCTTCTTCCTTTGCCTCTAATATTTCTACATGATTTCTAAACTTTTCAAATTTAGATCGATCAAAATCTTTAAATATGATTTGGTATTCGTTATTTTTAAATCTATTTTTAATTTCTTTTACTTTTCCTTCTAAAATGATTTCTCCATGATTCATTAATGCTATCTTATCACACATTTCTTCAACAGATTCCATACGATGCGTTGAAAAAATGACCGAAGTCCCTTGTTCTTTCAAATATAAAATTTCATTCTTTATAACTTCTGCATTTACAGGATCAAAGCCACTAAAAGGTTCATCAAAAATTAACAATTTTGGTTGATGTAAAACGGTCGTCACAAATTGAACTTTTTGTGCCATTCCTTTTGATAATTCAGACAGTTTTTTGTCCCACCATGATGAAATTTCCAAACGGTCAAACCAAAAATCCAATCTTTTTTTAGCTTCCTTTTTTGAAAGGCCTTTTAATTGAGCAAAATATAATGCTTGCTCTCCTACCTTCATATTTTTATACAAACCTCTCTCTTCAGGTAAATAACCAATCTCTGCTATATGCCCGGGTTTTAAAATAGTCCCATCAAAAAACACTTTGCCAGTATCAGGCATTGTAATTTGATTGATGATTCGTATAAAGGTTGTTTTTCCTGCTCCATTAGGGCCTAAAAGTCCAAAAATTTCACCTTTAGGAATATCTAAACTTAGATATTTTAAAGCTCTATAATTACCATATGTTTTGGATATCTTCTGTGTGGATACTATATATTCTTGACTCATCTTTTACCAAAATCTGTGCAAATATCATCAAAAAATATGAGTTTTAACTTAAATTTTATTTTAAGCCTTATTTATTAAAAGCATTTTCAGACCCAAAAGCAATAAAATCATCACTAAACCCTTTTAAAATATCTCTTAAATTTACTTAATTGAATAAGTAACTTAATCATCTTTTCAAGAAACTATTTATTTTAACAAAAAGCTATGTAGAAGTTTGCTATATTTGTTTTTCATCATTAATACAATACAATGACACAGGACGAGAACGATAAAAGAATTCGAGAAAAATTTAGAGCTAAAGATTGGAACGAAATTAAATCAAATGACTCATGGGCTTTATTTAAAATCATGGGAGAATTTGTTAATGGATTTGAAAAAATGGCAAAAATTGGACCTTGTGTTTCTATTTTCGGATCTGCTAGAACGAAGCCTGACAATCCATATTACAAATATGCAGAAGAAATTGGACGCCTTTTAACCGAAAAAGGTTTTGGTATCATCACAGGAGGTGGTCCCGGAATCATGGAAGCAGGAAATAAAGGAGCAAAAGAAGGGCAAGGAAAATCGGTTGGATTAGGAATTGAATTACCTTTTGAAGCTGGACTCAATCAATATGTTGATTTCGACAAGGGTATTGAATTTGATTATTTTTTCATTCGTAAGGTTATGTTTGTTAAATATTCCCAAGGATTTATCGTAATGCCTGGAGGATTGGGAACTATGGATGAACTTTTTGAAGCTTTAACTTTAATCCAAACACAAAAAATTGGACGTTTTCCTATCGTTCTTTTTGGATCGGCATTTTGGAATGGTCTAATTGACTGGCTAAAAGATACTTTGCTTAAAGAAGGAAATATTTCTGAAAAAGATTTTAATCTTTTTAGGATTGTAGACACTCCTGAAGAAGCCGTTTTTCATATCGAAAGTTTTTATAATAAATATGCTATTAAAGAAAATTTCTAATTTTATAGTTGAAAGAACATTATCCTTATATCGTTTTTGTCTTTTTAGGTTTCTTTTTGTATTCACAAGAGCCTTCTAATACTATAAAAATTAAAGCTAAACTCAATGTAGAAAAACGCTCAATCAAAGTTAACCAAACCGTTACTTTTCATAATCCAACAGATCAAATGTTAGATAAAATCTATTTAACTATTTGGCTAAATGGACATCAATCTAAACATTCTAAACTAACAAAATCTAGACTTGAAAAACGTAAAACAAAACTCTATTTTCAAAAAAATAAAGAACGCGGTGGCATCTATGATTTAGAAGTTTCGGAAGCATATCAATTCATCGATTATGATATCATTGAAATATTTCCTCAGAAACCTCTAGCTCCACATGATTCATTAAAAATAGTACTTGATTTTAGAGCTAAAATACCTGATTACGATATTACCCGATATGGAAATCAGGGAGATTATTTTCATCTTAAAAATTGGTTTTTTACTATACCAGCATTTGAAAACAACAAGCAAATAACCTATTCAAGCAAAGATTTTGATGATGAATTTAATAGTTTCACAGATTATTCTATTTATCTACAATATCCTTTCTATTTGCAATCCATCTCAAACTTAAAAATAAAAGATGATTATTATTTTATTGGGAAAAACATAACCAATGCTGAAATTCTTCTAAAAAATAAAGTTTCCAATAAATATCATCATGATTTTTATTCTCAAAATCTGAAAAAAAAGAATGGAACTCATCTACTCATTGAATCTGAAGCCCCTATAAACCAAGAATTAGCACAAAAACAACTCGATTTCTTAGAAAACCATTTAGGAGACTCCCCTAAAGATAAATTATTGTTAACCAAACGAAATCAACATAAAAATTCATTTGTGGGGATTGATGATATTAAAGGTTTTGGAGTAAACATTACATTATTTCCAAAAGAAGTTCAAAACGAATTGAATTTATTTAATCAATTTTCCAATCAATTTATTGAAAACAAGGTTTTACTTAACAAAAGAAAAGATCATTGGATTTTAAATGGTACCGAAATATATATGCAATTAAAATATTTGCAAACCTATTTTCCTAATCTAAAATTACTTGGTGATGCTCCAGAAAACTTTAAAGTACTCTGGACAAAACCTTTAAAAGCATTTCATGTCTCAAAGCTTAATTTACAAGATCGATATAATCTGATGAATTTATTCATCATCAGGAAAAATGTTGACCAAAAAATCACCACTCCTTTGGATTCTCTTAGAAACCTTAACCATTCTATTATTAGTGGAGTTCAAACTGGAATGGGGTTTAATTACCTCAATGATTATACTGAAAATCAATTTGATAAAGGACTCAAAACATTTTTCACTCAATACAATAATCAATATGCTACAGCTAAAGATTTTGAAAATAGTATAAAATCTAATAGTACATCAAATAATATTGATTGGTTTTTTGATGAATATTTAAATTCTAGAAAACCTTATGATTTCCAGTTAAAAAAATTTAAAAAAATTCATGATGATTCTATCAAATTGACGGTTAAGAATAAATACAATTCAAAAGGCCCATTTAAGATTTCAGCCTATAAAAATGATACTGTTATGTTTGAGAAATGGTTTGAATCACATGATGGGAAGCAATCTTATTTTATTCCAAATCATGATTATACTCGTATTGAAATTAATGATCATCATATTGTTCCTGAAATAAACGATTTGAATAATCATATTAACACAAAAGGGTTATTTAAAAACAAAAAGACTCCTCAACTAAAATTTTTGATGGATGTTCAAAATCCAGAATATGCTCAACTTTTTTATCAACCTATATTAAATTGGAATAATTATGATGGGCTTCTATTAGGATTACGCTTATACAATTCAACCTTAATCAACAAACGTTTTCATTTTGCTTTTGCTCCTCAATATAGTTTTGAAACCAATACATTAACAGGAAGTGCAAAAGGAAATTATTCTATTTATCCTCGAAAATCCTCTAGTATATTTGAACGAATTCGCTTTGGAGGTGGTATTGCATATTATCACTATGACCAAGATTTATCCTACTTTCAAATGAGTCCTAGTATCTCTTTTAAATTTAAGAGAAGATACCAACGAGCCGAAATTAATAATACTTTGAGTTTTAGGTTAAATTATTTAGATAAAGAAACTCCTTTAAATATACCCGTTAATAATGATGAATATCAATACACTATATTCAATCCTATCTTTAGACATAGTAACAACCACAAAATAAATGAGTTTTCTTATTTTGCAAGTTTACATCAAAATAAGACTTTTGGGAAACTTTTTGGAGAAGTTTATTATCGTAAACGATTCGCACCAAGAAAAGTCTTAGGAGCAAGACTTTTTGGAGGTTATTTTTACTTTAATGATACGGAAAGTAATTATTTCGATTTCGGTCTTGATCGAGTAAATGATTATATGTTTGATTATCAATTATACGGTAGATCAGAAACAACTGGTTTACTGAGTCAAGAATATGTTTTAGCCGAAGGAGGTTTCAAATCTGCTTTTGGGGAGAAAGCGAATCAATGGATGATCACTTCTAATTTAGAAGCCGATGTTTGGTGGCGATTTTCTCTTTATGGAGATCTTGGTTTTTTTAAAAATAAATACGAATCAACTCAATTTCGTTATGATACAGGATTTCGATTAAAATTAATTCCTGATTTTCTAGAGTTTTACTTTCCAATTCAATCTAGTCTAGGTTTTGAACCTTCTTTAGAAGATGAGAAAAATTATTTTGAGCGAATTCGCTTTGTCTTCAAACCTAATTTTGGTAAAGCCATTAGTTACTTAAGACGAGGATGGTATTAAATAAAACTTAAACTACTTTTACAGAAAATGCTTTTACTTTCATATCTGCATTATTATATTCTATCTCATTTTTTGTTCCAAATTCTAAAACATCAAATCCTGCATATTTACAAATAGCATGTCCAGCAGCAAGATCCCATTCTTTTAATGAAAATAAACGTGTATATTCAGAAGCCTTCCCTTCTGCAAAATAACCTAGTTTTAGACATGACCCTAAAGCATGTTCTTTAAAATTAGGATGTTTTTTTTGAACTTCTGCTACATAAGCTTTAGTTAACTTATCATAAAAAGAAACACTAGTTAAAAAGATATAATTCTGTAAAACTTCTTTTTGTAAAGGCAAGCGTAGAGATTTCGAAAGATACTTTTCTAATTTATTTTCTTTTTGAGGATTTAGAAGTAAAAAAGACCCTGTTTCTTCAGAAGCAAAATATAGTTTTTGTAAGGCAGGAGCGTATAATACTCCCAAAATAGGCTTCCTTTTATGAATAAGGGCTATACATATACAAAATTCATCTGTTTTATTAATAAATTCTTTAGTACCATCTATAGGATCGATAAGCCAATAGGTTTCCCATTGTGTTCGTTCTTCTTTTGAAAAATGATGCCCTTCTTCGCTTAAAACAGGAAAACCAGTCTTTTGTAAGACTGGTTCTATAATTTGATGAGCTCTTAAATCAGCTTCTGTAACAGGAGATTGATCTTTTTTTATTGTTATTTCAAAATCCTGATTATAAATAGTTAAAATTTCTTTTCCTGCTTCTAGAACAGTTTGAATAGTATTGAAAAGAAATTTTTTAACCATAATTTTAATAATTACTTTCAGATTCAACACCCTGAGTTAAAGAAAGTGCTGAAGAGGTACCAATGCGTGTAACACCTAATTCAATCATTTTCTTTGCATCGTCAGCGGTACGTACTCCTCCAGCTGCCTTAATAGGAAGAGGTCCTGAATTATCTTTCATAATTTGAATTCCTTCAAAAGTTGCACCTGCTGGCTTCCCATTTTCAGTTGGATAAAACCCTGTTGAAGATTTTACAAAAACCTTTTCAGCATCTTTATTTCCAAAATTGGAAATTACTACATTTCGAATTAATGAAGTAATAGAGGCGATTTGTTCATCTTTTAAAGCTGCAATTTCAATAATCCATTTGGCAACTTTACCATTTTCTAAACAGATTTTAGTTCCTTGGTATATTTCGTCTTTAACTGTAATTAAATCTTCTTTTTTAAATGCTTCATAATTAATGACAAAATCGAGTTCGTCAGCTCCATCATCAATAGCTTTTTGAGCTTCCTTTAATTTATTTGCAATAGAATCTGTCCCTTCATGAAAACCAATAACGGTTCCTACTAAAACATTGGATTCTGAGGTATCAATCATCTCACGACCTAATTTTACAAATTCAGGACGTATCATGATTAATTTAAAATTATGTTCAATTGCTTCTTTAGTTAGTTCTTCTACTTTTTGTTGTGTTTGTGCTTGTGTTAGATTTGCCTGCTTAGGTGTTTTTAAATAAGTCGAATCTAAAAATTCGTTTAATTTCATTTCCTAAAATTTTAATTGTCTATTAATTTTCTGATCTAATGATATAATGGTTTCTGTTCGAATAATTCCTTTTATACTTTGTATAGAACCATTCAAAACATTCATTAAATGATTATTGTCTTTACATAAAACTTTTGCAAAGATAGCATAATTTCCGGTAGTATAATGTGCTTCGATCACTTCTGAAATGTCTTTTATCGATGAAATGACATTAGCATAGCTACTCGATTTATCTAAATAAATTCCAATAAAAGCAATAGTTGAATAACCTACTACATTGGGATTGAATTCCATACGACTTCCCGTTATCAATCCTGATTCTTCTAATTTTCTAATTCTTTGATGAATCGCAGTGGGAGAAACCCCTACAATTTTTGCTATCTGGGCAATGGATTGACGTGCATTATCTGATAAATTATTTAAAATAATTTTATCGATTCCATCTAATACGATTGTATGTTGATCTTTATATTTCATATTTAATGACAACTTTGTCCATTTGAAAGAGCTGGAGAAATAAAGGGAATTCCTAAGTTTAATCCTCTCAATATAAATAAAACGCCTACAAAAATTACGATAAAAGGTATGATACGTTCTATTTTATGTCTCCAATTCATACCTGCATAATTCCCTACTAAAACAGCAAAAAACATTAATGGAATGGTTCCCAAGCCAAATAATAACATAAAAATAGCAGAATTTAAAATGCTTCCTGCTACTATTGATGCTGTTAAAGCTGTATAAACCATACCGCAAGGTAATAATCCATTTAATAAACCTATTGTTATAAAGCTCGAATAATTGGATCTTTTGATATAATGTGAAAGTTTAACTTTTAATTTTGCTACTAATATATTAATTGGAGTAAAAAAGCTTATTTTTTGAACTTTATTCAATGAAAAAACAACTGAAAGGATTAATAAGATACCTGTAATAATACTAATCTTACCTTGTAATCCAAGAATATTAAAGCTTTTCCCTATGAACCCAGCAAAGATTCCTAATGTAAAATAGGTAATGACACGCCCTATTTGATATAATAGATTTTGAATAAGTAATTTATTCTTATAGCGTTTATCTATAGATAATGTGAAGGCAATAGGTCCACACATACCTAAACAGTGTAAACTCCCCCCCAATCCTAATAATAAGGCTGATGTTATGATACTTATTTCCATTGGATATCTTGAACCGTTAAATAACTGTCTATTTTATTTTTCCATGAGACGGTAATTTTATATGTTCCAGAAGTTAAATCTTCTCGCGGAATGAGCATAAAATTTTCTCCAGAAAAGTTAATATCATATTTACGATCCTTTTTCGAATCAGAATAACGCATTAAAGAAATCACCCCTTCTGTATTTTCTTTTTTAAATTTAGAAGGAAAAATAACTTTCAACCCAAATTTATCACTTTCAAAACGAATTGGTTCCTTTAATTCTTTAGCATTTTTTGTTTGGCGAAGATCTTCCCGATTTGTAATATCTTTTTCATAATAATTCTCTTCTTCTATTTCACCAGGATTTGCAAAGATTACAATTGATGTAATAGTTATACAAAAAGCAGCTAAAATTAAACCTGCTCCAATGCCCCAATTTATTTTCATATTACTTTTTTAAGGTTTGTTATATTTAACTGTTTTTGTATCGATTAATTCGTTAGTAGTCTTATTATAAACTTCTATCTTCAATTCTTTTGCACCTAATAGGCGTGACTGTCGAATAGAGGCCTTAAACCTTCCTTTAATTGTTTCTTGAGGAATCAATTCTACAATTTCATCATCATCGTTCATAACATTAATTCCACCTCTTGGTTCTACTAATTTAAATTTCAATTGTGCCGAATCGGCTGTTTTATTAGTGACAACAAATTCATATGTATTGATAATTAAATTTCCTTTTGTTTCATAAGCTTTAGTGTTGCCACGCTGATGGAAAATTTTAACTTCATAACTACTTCTCATAAAAAGTAAGCTAGTTAATAGTCCAGTTAACATCACAAGTAAAACCGTATAAGCTTTAGATCTAAAAGTAAAACGAGGTTTGGTTTCATTTTTAATACTAAATTCAGATGCATATCGAATCAGTCCTGTTTCAAAACCTACTTTCTCCATTACTTCATCACAGGCATCCATACAAGCAGTACAGTTTACACATTCCAATTGCGTTCCATTACGAATATCAATTCCTGTCGGACACACAACAACACATTGATTACAGTCAATACAATCTCCAATTCCTTCTGCTTTTCGGTCTACTGTTTTTCTAAATTTCGCACGTCCTTTAGTTCCTTCTCCTCTTTTGTAATCATAGGCTACTACAATGGTATCTTGATCAATTAAAACACTTTGTAATCTACCATATGGGCAAACCATCGTACAGGCTTGTTCTCTAAACCAAGCAAAAACAAAATAAAATATTCCAGTAAAAATGAGTAATCCAAAGAAAAGTTCAATATGTTCTAAAGGCCCCTCAGTAATATATTTTAAAACACGCTCCGTTCCAATAACATACATTAAGAATATATTGGCAATAATGAATGATATTAAAGCAAAAATAGACCATTTCAAAGCTCTTTTCCATGTTTTTTCAGCATCCCATTCTTGGCGATCTAATTTCATTTGCTTGTTTCGATCACCTTCAATAGCATATTCAATTTTCCTAAAAACCATTTCCATAAAAATAGTTTGAGGACAAATCCACCCACAGAAAATACGTCCATAAACAACGGTAAAAAGTATGATAAACACTAAAGATGTAACCATTCCTATCGCAAATAGGAAGAAATCTTGAGTGAAAAACATAAATCCAAAAATGGAGAATTTATTATCGATTATGTTAAGCATAAAAAATTGATTTTTTAAGCTGGGTATAATCAGATGTAAGAATGGGGTTATAAATAATATAAGCAGTAAAACATAACTCACATAAGTTCTATAATTAGTGTATTTACCTTTAGGCTTTCTAGGGTAAACCCAATTACGACTTCCTTCTGAGTCCATAGTAGAGACATGGTCTCTAAATGAATCTTCTTCAATGTGTTCTGGTTTCATTTCTTTTGTTTGTCTTTATTAAGTAAAATTACAAAAAAAGCACTTCATGCAGAAGTGCTTTTAGAGTTTATTACTGTTAAAATTAAACGATTAATTTGTTCAAGCGTTCAATCTTGTTTCTACTTTACATACTCTATTTAGCAGTATCTGCCCATGGAGCTAAAGTTCCTTCAGGAGATTTTGGTTTACTAGGTGGTTTTACACCTCTTAAACTTTGTACATAAGCTGAAACTTGTTCGATTTCTTCTGGTGATAATTTTTGATCTTCACCCCATGCAACCATAGCTGTTCCATCTACACCTTTCCAGACAACAGATGCGATATTGGTATATAAATCATCTGTAAATTGATTTTTCCAAAAATCATCTGTTAAATTTGGACCTGCTGCTCCGGCACCTCCTTTCATATGACAAGAAACACAGTTTCCTTCAAATAATGCTTGTCCTGCTGCAATCTTACCTTCATCTAAAACAGTTTCTGCAATGAATTGATCGTAAGTTGGTGGAACATAATTTTTTTCAAAATCAGCTACAGCCGTTTCATACTCTACTGGTGGATTTGCAAAATCGGTAAAGACAACAAATACACTATAAATAGCCGCATACACCATTGTTACGTATAATATTCCTAACCACCATTTAGGTAAGTTATTATCTAATTCAGTAATCCCATCAAAACCATGATCAATAATCATTTCTTTTTCTTCTTGTTCCGATTGCTTTTGGAAAGCACTTTCGTATAATGATTGGAAGAATGATTTATCTTTTGTTTTTAATGCTTCTGCTCTTTCTTCTTCAGGTAGAACACTAATTTTGTAGTTTTCAATAACACGATCTAGTGCATCGATAATGAATAATAAAAGCGTCGCAATTGCCAAAGTTCCTATTAAATAAGTATTGGCTAGGTCAAACTCTTCTTTGTTATCTGAAACAAAATAAAATGCTCCAATAATTAATCCTAAAACAACTGGAATTAATATGTATAAAGGAATTCTTTTCATAATTGTTCTTTTTTATTTTCGTCTTCTAAATCTAATGGTAGTTCACTCTCGTTTTTATAAAAACCTTTTGGTTTTGAAAAAACAGCGTATAATAATAATGAAAAGGTGATAAAAAATAATACTAATACGATGATTGATGTTATATCACCCCCACCTTCTACTAAATATCTTTGAACGTATTTTCCCATTGTTATTAGAATTAGTCTTTGAATTCAATTTTAGTTCCTAAACTTCTAATATATGCAATCAATGCAATCACTTCACTGTTGGAAATCTGCTCTTTATATTCTTGAGCTAACTTATTAGTAAGTTTTTCCATTTCAATATTTTTAGCATCTAGTTTCTTATCGATAGCCTTGATTTCAGCTTCAACCTTTTTGTATTCAGGAGATCCTTCTTCTAATCCAGCTAGCTCATCCTCTAAATCAGCTTGAGGATCTACTAATGTTTCTATAATTTGATGCTCTAAATCTTTTATTTGAGTCAACCCAGCAGCCTCTTCGTAAAACTTAACCGGTTCAGAAGTACCATCTGCCATTAATAAATTAAAGATTTCTTCTCTTTGTTCATCTATCCAAACTTCTGCATCTTGAATATCTTCGTCGGTATAAGGAACTCCAAGACTACGTAATGTTTCCATTTTGTCTTGTGCCTGACTTATATCCAACGTATTAGCTAACAACCACGGATATGCAGGCATAATAGATGCTTCTTCAACATAACGAGGATTAATAAAGTGTTTATAATGCCAAGCTGGATTCGGGTTACGAGCTCCTTCAAATCCTAAATCAGGTCCAGTTCTTCTTGATCCCCATAAGAATGGATGATCATAAATAAACATTTCTGATTTAGAGAAACCTAATTCTGGAGTAGAGTAACGTTTTACTTCGTCACGGAATGGACGAACCATCTGTGAATGACAAGCATTACATCCTTCTTTAATATAGATATCACGCCCTTCTACTTCTAAAGGTGTTAATGTGTTTACGATAACTTCATCACTTTTGAAATCACTTAATAATGTAGGAGCAACTTCAATTAATGATCCTATCAATAATGCGATAGCAGAACCAATAGATAATTGAACTGGCATTCTTTCTAACCAAGTATGGAATCCTTCTCCAGATTGTCTTGGTGTTCCTTTATTAATAGCAGGAGCTTCAACTTCTTCATTTGATGTAAACGATCCTTTTGAAACTGTTTTCCATACGTTTACAATCATGATGATACTACCTGTCAAGTATAGTACACCTCCGATTGCACGTATAATATACATAGGCTTAACAATAGTTAAAGTTTCAAGGAAGTTTTTATTTGCTAATGTTCCTTGTGGTGTAAATTCTGATAACATTTGATATTCTGCAAATCCAGCCCAATAGATTGGAATTACATATAAAATAATACCTAATGTTGCTAACCAGAAATGGGCATTAGCCATACCTACTGAATGTAGTTTAGTATTCCACATTTTTGGAACTAAGTAATACGTCATACCAAAAATAATCATACCATTCCATCCAAGAGCACCAACGTGAACGTGTGCAATTACCCAGTTAGTAAAGTGTCCTATTGTATTTAATGTTTTTGTAGCTAATAATGGTCCTTCAAAAGTTGCCATACCATAACATGTTAAAGCTACAACAAAGAATTTTAAAATAGGATCTTTAGCTACTTTATCCCAAGCACCACGTAAAGTTAATAATCCGTTTAACATACCTCCCCAAGATGGAGCAATTAACATGATCGAGAATACAGTTCCTAGAACCTGTGTCCAGTTAGGTAATGCGGTATATAATAAGTGGTGAGGACCTGCCCAGATATAAATAAAAATTAATGACCAAAAGTGAATAATTGATAATTTATACGAGAATACAGGTCTATTAGCTGCTTTAGGTACAAAATAGTACATAAGACCTAACACTGGAGTAGTTAAAAAGAAAGCTACTGCATTATGTCCATACCACCATTGCATTAAAGCATCTTGAACTCCAGCGTAAGCAGAGTATGATTTCCATAAAGAAACTGGTAATTCTAAATTATTAAATATATGTAAAATGGCTACAGCAAAGAATGTTGCAATGTAAAACCAAATAGCTACATATAAATGGTGTACTCTTCTTTTAAAGATAGTACCAAACATGTTAATTCCAAAGATGACCCAAACCACTGTGATTAGGATATCAATTGGCCATTCGTGTTCAGCATATTCTTTAGAGGTATTGATTCCTAAAAAGAAGGTTACTACTACTAATACGATCATAATTTGCCATCCCCAGAAGTTTGCCCAACTCAAGGCATCACTATACATTCTGGTTTTAAGCAATCGTTGCATGGAGTAATAAACCCCTGCGAAAATAGCATTTCCAACGAATGCGAAAATTACGGCACTGGTATGCAACATTCTTAAACGACCGTATCCTAACGGCGCTACGTTTTGACCAAAAATATCTTGCCATAAATCTGGGTAAAACAATAGAGAAGCGACTGTAACTCCTAGAAGGAATCCAACTACTCCCCAAAAAATTGTGGCATACAAAAAATACTTGACAATCTTGTTGTCGTAACTAAATTTTTGAAGTTCCATTTCTTATAATTTGTCCTTTTTATTTTTCAAATTTGGTTGTTCTTTTTTTACAGGTTCATCGTCTAATAATATTCGAACAGCTGGTGCATGATCATCATCAAATTGTCCATTGCGAGCACTAACAATAAAAATGATTAAAAAAATTATTGCTAAACTTAAACTTGCTAATATCATTAAAAACAATATTTCCATAACTAGAACCGCAAAAATAACTTTTTTTATTAAAGAAAAGTTAATTTGTATCCATAAAATTACTGAGTTTTTTCAAGTTTACCAACTAAATAAGTGGAAAGCGTTGCGAAAATTACTACCGAGATAGAACTTAGAGGCATCAAGATGGCTGCAACTAGAGGAGAAAGATAGCCCATAACCGCAAAACTTAACCCAATAACATTATAAAGTAAACTAATAACAAAGCTAGTTTTCAAAAGGGATACAGCGTATTTTGACATCTGTAATAAAGAAGGTAATTGTTTAAATGATTTTCCATCTAAAATAGCATCACAAGAAGGCGAAAAACTATTAATATTATCAGCTATTGAAATACCTGCATCGCTTTGTTTAAGAGCTCCTGCATCGTTTAGCCCATCTCCAATCATCATCACTTTTTTATCCTCTTTTTGTAATTGTTGAATATAATTCAGTTTATCTTGAGGTGTTTGATTAAAAAAGAGAGGTGTTTTTTCTGACATGATTTTTGTCAGGTTTCCTTTTTCAGAATCATTATCACCTGATAAAACAGCTAACTTGAAGTTTCTTTTAAGTCGATTGATTACTTGAGAAACAGAATTTCGATATTTATTTTCAATTTTAAAATAACCTTTGATTTCATCTTCCTTTTTCACATAAACTTTAGTCTGATTAATTTGAAAATCTAAATCAGTTTCAATAAAAGAGGCTGATCCTAGTTTCCAATTTTCAGAATTTACAGTAGCTTGAGAACCTTTCCCAGGGTTTTCCTTAAAATTCTTAATTTCCTCAAGAGGGTTAATATCGTTTAAATGATTGTATACAATTCGGCTTAAAGGATGATTGGAGTTTTTTGTAAGAGATTTTATAGCTATTTTGTCAGTTTGAGTTAATTCTTGACCTACAAAAACAACTTTTGCTGTTTCATTTTCAGTGATGGTTCCTGTTTTATCAAATATGATAGTATCAATTGTGGCCATATTTTCAATAGTAGAAGTATCTTTTACATAAAGACCTCTTTTTGCCATAATTCGCATCATATTACCAAAAGTAAAAGGTGCAGAAAGGGCTAAAGCACATGGACATGCTACAATTAAAACTGCCGTTACAATTTCAAATACTCGTGAAGAATCAATAAACCACCAAACAACTCCTGTTAGAATTGCAATTAAAATAACAGCAATAGTAAATTTTTTACTTATTCGATCTGTAATTATTTTAAAATTATCTCTTTTTTTGAAGGCTTTATTATTCCAAAGTTTGGTAAGATAACTTTGATCGATTTCCTTAATAGTTTCTACTTCTATGGCACCTCCTATTTGTTTTCCTCCAGCAAAAATTTTATCTCCACTTTTTTTCTCAATTAGACGAGATTCTCCTGTAACAAAACTATTATCAATATTAGCTTCTCCTTTAATTAATATAGCATCTGCAGGTATAATTTCTTCATTCCTAATTAAAATCCGATCTCCTTTTTTAAGATCAGATAATATAATATTTTCTTCTTTATCGTTTGAAATTCTTGTAATTGCAATAGGGTAAAACGATTTATAATCTCGATCAAATGAAAGAAAATTATAGGTGCTTTGTTGAAAATATTTTCCTATCAATAAAAAGAAAACAAAGCCTGCTAAACTATCAAAGTATCCATACCCAATTCCTGTAATAACCTCATAACTACTACGAAAGAATAAGGTGAGAATTCCTATTGAAATCGGAACATCAATATTGAAATTATCATGTTCAATTCCTTTAAAAGCTGATTTGAAATAATCTTGAGCAGAATATAAAACCACTGGTAAACTCAGAATGAGCATTAGCCAACTAAAGAAAGTTTTGAAATCACCTTCTAACCATTTAGAATCAGCTCCAACATAATCTGGGAAAGCTAATAACATAATATTTCCTGCACAGAAAAAGGCAACAGCTAGCTGTAACATTAACCTTCGGTTAACAAAAATATTTTGCTTCTTCTCTACTGTTTCGAGAGAAACAATAGGTTTATAACCTAATTGTGTTAAAAATTTTGCCAAATCTGATAACTGACAATGCTCATTTTCATAAGTAATTGTAATGGTTTTTTTAGTAAAATTTACTTGACACTGCGTAACATGTTCATGAAACTTAGGTAAACTCTCTAATAACCAAATACATGATGTACAATGAATAACAGGTATAAAAAAAGTCACTACAGTAAATCCACCATCAGAAAAATCTACGATTTGATTGAAAACTTTTTCAGTATCTAAAAAATTGAATTGTTGAAGGCTTTTTTTATCAGGTTCAATTCCAGGATGTTGATTTAAAGAATAGAATTCAGAAAGGTTATGTTCATTCAAAATTTCATAAACAGTCTTACAGCCATTGCAACAAAATGCTTTCTCATCTATAAAAAAAAGGTCGTTTTCAGACTCTTTACCACAATGGTAACATGTTTTATTCATAAATAATACCTGTTATTATCAACAATTTTTGTATTTTTGACATACCCAAAATTACAAATAGTTATTTTATAATGACCAAATATACGAAAGTTACATGTCGGATGTGTCAAAATTTTAATAATAGCATCTTTAATAAATTAACAGACACTGAAATGGAAGAGTTTAGCGGTTTGAAAAAATCTATATTCTTTCGTAAGGGTGAGGCTATCTTAGAAGAAGGCCAAAATCCAAAGGGTGTTTTTTGTTTAAAAACAGGGAAATGTAAATTATTTACAAGAGGATTTAATGGAAAAGAACAAATACTTCGAATTGTACAATCAGGTGATGTTATCGGATATCGTTCCTTATTAAGTGAAGAACAATTTTCTGCATCAGCTGTTGCTTTAGAAGATACTTGGGCATGCTTTATTCCTGAGGTATATTTTACAAAAGTCCTAACTCATAACCCTAAATTGAACAAAGAAATCATGAAGGTAGCTATGCACGAACTAGGTGAAGCTGGTAAACAAATTACAAGCTTAGCACAAAAAACAGTACGTGAAAGATTAGCTGATGAATTTTTACATTTAGAAGATCGAATGGGATTGGATGAGGAAGGTTTTATTAATATTTCATTGACAAGAGAAGAAATTGCCAATGTGATAGGAACTGCAACTGAATCTGCTATTCGATTAATTTCTGAATTTAAATCAGATGGTTTAATTGAGGTAAAAGGAAGGCGTTTTCGACTACTGGATAGGGAAAAACTAAGAAAAATAAGTACATTTTAAAAAGTTAAAAATAAAAAAATACCTTGTAGAATATCTACAAGGTATTTTTTATAGTAATAATTTTCTTATAATGTTTGAGAATTAAATTGAACTCTAAATTCGTTAATAATAATATTCTTATCCTCTAATTCAAATGGTTGTAAAGGAAGCATTTCAAAACGAATAACATCTCCTTTCTTTAAATCTAAAGCTGTAGTTGTTGAAGGACTTTGTAAGTTTACAGCAGCTGTTACAATAGTACTAGCCAATACAGAATCATTTACATAAACATAAAAAATAGCAGGAGATAATGCTAAAATTGTAGTGGAAAGTGTTACCTCATAAATTGAAGTTTCAGGGGCTGTAAAAGTACCCGCAGCTTCATCAAACGCTCCTCCATCTCCAATATTATCAATAACTTCAATATAGTCTTGGAATTTATAAGGAAATGTTCCGTCAGGATCTCCAAAACGAAGGTTTTCAATTTTTGCTTCACTTAATTGAGTCGTTCTTATATAATTCACAGAGTTCCATTTGGTTCCATCATGGAAAAAAATTCCTTTACCATAATTAATCCCACTCTCCGTTAAAGATTCATTTGAATT
This sequence comes from Flavobacteriaceae bacterium UJ101, assembly GCA_001880285.1. NCBI lineage: Bacteria > Pseudomonadati > Bacteroidota > Flavobacteriia > Flavobacteriales > Flavobacteriaceae > Flavobacteriaceae bacterium UJ101. The sequence goes on from CP016269.1 coordinate 1,057,160, forward strand.
ATACACAAAAAAACCTTCTTTTGGATTTTTTACAGGATTTAAATCATTATCAATTAATGAATTAAGTTCAACCACAGGTAATCCCATAGCCATATTCTGATCTTCTGATTTTAGATCCAGAAGTGTCTCTGCATCTGGATTTGCTGTACCAATCCCCACTTGTGCTTTTCCTATTATCCCCATAATAGAAAAGGCTAAAAATAAATTTTTCATAACAATATAATTTTTTGATGCAATTATATACTCTTTCTGTTATAAAAAAAATTTCACAAAAGTGTTTAACGTAAGTTTAACTGTATTTATAATGTTTCGTTAATGATATTTGAAATAATGTGAATTATCCGTTAATTGCTTCCACACTTTCAATTTTTTCAGGAAGAAATTGTTTTAACATAGTTTCAATTCCATTTTTCAATGTAATCGTAGAAGAAGGGCATCCAGAACAAGCTCCTTGTAATAGTACTTGAACTGTTTTCGACTCCGGAACATATTCAATTAATTCTATATTTCCTCCATCCGCAACAACAGCAGGTTTAACATATTCATCTAAAAGTGCCTTTATTGCTTCTTCATCTGAAGTATATTTTTTAGTAGAATTAGAATTATTTTTTACTGTAGGATTTTCTAATTTAACATTTTCTTTTAAAACCGCTATTCCATCTCTTAATAATTTTGAAATTTCTTCTCTTAATTCTAAAGATACTTCATTCCATTCTACAGTATTGTTTTTAGTAATGGAGATATAATTTTCTGTAATAAAAAGTTCCTTCACAAAAGGGAAAATAAATAGTTGTGTTGCAACAGGAGAGATCGAAGCTTCTTCTTTATTCTTAATTTCAACCATTCCTTCTATAAGCATTTTATTTGCTACAAATTTCATTACCTCAGGATTTGGTGTCATTTCAGCATAAATAGAAATAGGAATTTGTATGGTTGAATTTGAAAATAGTCTATTACTTGAAATAGCTTCGTTGATGATATCTTTTAATTCTTCAACAACGTCCTCCCACTTAATTGTATTGGTCTTTTCTAAAGCAATAAAATTAGCTGTAATATATACTTTTTGTATAAAAGGGAATTGTAATAAAGTTGTCGCTAAAGGAGATTTTGAAGCTTCGTCTTGTGTTGAAAATTCAAAACTATCTTTTGTTAAGAGTTCATCATTAACAAATTTTACTATGTTGGGAACAGTTGTGGTTTCGATATATACTGCCATTCTATTTTTATTAGTGTGTGATTATTATTACAAAGATAGTTGTTCTAAATTGATTTTTTTACCAAAAAAGTTCTTAGCCATATTTTCAAAGCTTTTTGTATAGTCAGAAACGTAAAACAAATCTTCTTCCAAGGAGTACTGGTTATTTAGTAAGTTATTCTTATTCAATTGGTATTTAATATCATTAGCTACAATTAACGGAGAATTAATAATATTAACCTTTCCTTGATAAAAATTATTTACTTGATTATAGATAATAGGATAATGTGTACATCCCAAAATTAATGAATCAATGTTTTGTAAAGATTTATTAGTCAAGTAGTGCTCAATAGTCACCTTAGCAATCTCGCTTTTAGCCAAACCTTCTTCTATAATAGGAACTAATAAAGGTGTCGCTAAAGAAGAAACTTTTATATGTTTGTTTAGTTTTTTGAGTTTCTTATTATAGAATTTTGAATTGACGGTTGCTTGTGTAGCAATAACTCCCATATTAGAATGTAGTTCATAGGCTACTTTGTTTACAACAGGATCAATTACATTAAATAATAAAGCTTTATTTCCAACACGTTCTACAATTTCATCCCAAGCATTTGAAGTTGCAGAATTACAAGCAACAACGATAGCTTTCGCTCCTTGTTTCAAAAAGAAATCAACAATATCAAGTGAATACTTCACCAAGGTTTCTTTTGATTTATCTCCGTAAGGCAAATGGGCTGTATCACCAAAATAGATAGCTTTTTCGTTTGGCATACATTTTTTTATCGATTGCATAACCGTTAAACCTCCCATACCGGAATCAAATATTCCTATAGGTGCTTGTTGATCGTTTTGAAGTGTTGACATAAAAAAACCGTTCCTTTTGTAAAGAACGGTAAATTTAATTATTTTAAACTAATTTTATTGAATTCCTAATTCTTTTTTCACAGCAGGTGTTAAATCGTTACCTCCACTTTGAAAAATAATAACACCTTCTCTTGATGAATCTAATACATAATTGATTCCTTGTGCTCTTGCTACTTTATCAATTGCAGCTTGTGCTTTATCTAAGATCGGTTGTAATAATTCTCCTCTCTTTTTTTCTACTGCTTGGTAAGCTTGAGCTCTTAATTTTTCAATAGCTTGACCTTCTGTTTGCATTTCTTGTTGCCATTGAGCTATTTGGTCTTGAGAAGCTGTTTTAGCTTTTTCTTGCAATCCTTTAAACTTTGTTTGTAAAGCTGTTTCTTTTGCTTTTATATCAGCTTCATATTTTTTTGTTAAAGCTTCCATTTGAGTATCGGCGCTTTTCTTTTCTGGCATGCTTGCGATTACTTCTAAAGCCGACACATGTCCTATCTTTTGAGCGAAAGCTCCAATACCTACTAATAAAAACGCTGTTGCTAATACTAATTTTTTCATATTCAAATTTTAATTATTCTTAATTTATTTTATCTTCTTCTTTTACTACTTGTTTTTTTCTTTGAACTACTACTCGTTGATTTTCCTTTTAGTTCATTAATCACTAAATTACTAATATCAAATTTAGGATTTGTGTACACCATAATCAAATCACTTGATTTATCTAATACAATACCAATACTCTTCTTCTTGGCTACTTTATTAATGGCATTCCAAATTTGGTCTTGAATTGGACGAACTAATGACTGTCTTGTTCGAATGATATCACCTGCTGTTCCAAATCGTTTTATTTTTAATTCCTGTAGCTTTTCTTTTGCTTCTTGAATTTCTTTTTGTTTTTCTTTGATTTGGTTTTCGGTAAATAAAACTTTTTGACTTTCAAATTTCATTTCCAATTGGTCTACTTTTTCTTTTTCCGCATTCAATTCTGTCTCCCATTGTTCAACCATGGTTTCAAGCTGTTTCTGGGCTTGTTGATACTTTGGCATTTGTTTTAAAATATATTGTGTATCAACATAATGAACTTTCTGGGAAAAAACGAATGATAAACCTGCAAATAACGCCAGAAATATAAATTGTATCTTCTTTGTACTAACCATAATACTAATATTGTGCCAAATGTTAAAACTGTTGTCCTAAAATAAAATGTGTTACCCAACCTGAAGCTTCGTTTTGATCTGGATAAGGATCCATTCCATATCCAAAATCAAGACCTAATAGACCAAAGGCAGGCATAAATACTCTCAATCCTACACCCATTGAACGTTTTAGTTCAAATGGTTGAAACTTTTCTTTATCATCCCAAACGTTACCAGCTTCAAAAAATCCTAAAGCATATATTTTTGCAGCTTGTCCCATCGAAATTGGGTAACGAAGTTCCGAAATAAATTTATTATATACAACTCCTCCTCCAACTGGTGTTATATCATCTGCTGATCCACCATTATTGGAAGCATCCTCATAACCTCTTAAAGGGATTTGTTCTCTACCATCAAAATTGTTTCCTAATAGACCTGTACCTCCCATATAAAAACGCTCAAATTGAGAAATACCTATATCTTTATCATATGCACCAAGGAATCCGAATTCACCTCCTAAACGTAAAACCAATTTTCCTGCTACTTGTTTATAGAAATCCGTTTTAAATTTAATTTTATAATATTCTAACCATTTGTATTTATCTGCTTCTTCAATTCCTGCTATATATTGATCTGCTGTGGCAGAATTAGGTGCATTAGGAAATTGTTCTTCACGAATTCTTGTTTCTTCTTCTGCAGATAATTTATACCAATCCTTTTCTTTAAACATTGAGAAAGGAGGTGTAAAACTAGCTGAGATATTAATATCAGAACCATTCGTAGGAAATATAGGGTCTGGACCTGCTGAAAAACGTCCAAAACTAATATTATAGTTAATATTGTTTGATGTACCTTCTGTAAAGTTAAAAACAGAACCTAAATCATAATTATTTAAATCATATCGCTTATAACCAATAGAGTGAGATAATCTAAAATAGCTGTCAGGCCAATTTAAAGTGTGATTTAAACCTAATGTTGCTCCTGTAATTTTCACATCTCCATTAGTTACATTGTTTTCATAGATCGAGTGATAAATACTAGCTGTTAAAGCAGTAGGTCTCTTTCCAAAAATCCAAGGTTCTGTAAAAGATAAACTATATGTTTGATAACCACTACCTGCACTTGCTCTTAAAGATACCTGTTGTCCATCTCCTTGTGGAAATGGTTTCCAAGCTTCACCATTAAACAGGTTACGCAATGAGAAGTTATTCAATGTTAATCCCAATGTTCCAATGAAACGTCCTCCTCCGTATCCTCCTTGTAATTCTATTTGAGAAGCTCCTTGTTCTGCTAATTTCCAGTTAACATCAACCGTGTTATCTTGTGGATTGGGTTGCACATCAGGTTCTATTTGTTGTGGATCAAAATAACCTAATTGTCCTAAACGATAATACCCTTGTTTTAAACCTGATTTAGAAAACTTTTCTCCTGGTTTTGTAGGAATATTTCGTGCTACGACTCGGTCAAACGTTGTCGTATTCCCTTCAAAGGTAATTCGTTTATAAAATGCTTGTTCTCCTTCATTGATTCGAACTTCTAAATCAATAGAGTCTCCTACAACATTTACTTCGTAAGGTGTAATTCTGGAGAAAATATAACCATCATCATAATATAACGTGGAAATATCTTGTTCTTTAGGGTCACCTGAGATTTTATTTTGGAATCCTACAGCATCATAAGGATCTCCAGGTAAATATCCTACTAACTTTTTAAGTCCTTCTGTTGAGAATTTTGTATTTCCAACAAAGTCTATATTTCGAATATAATAACGTTTTCCCTCTGATACACCAACTTTAATGTCAACTGATTTCTCATCATGATTATAAACAGTATCAAATGTTAAATTAGCATCACGAAAACCAAATGATCGGTAAAAATCTACCAAGTTTTTTTTATCAGTTTCGAATTGTTCTGGGTTGAATTTATGACTTTGTAAAAGGTTTAAATTTTTACGTTTGGTTTTCTTAAATCCTTTTTTACGTAATTGAGCATCGCGAAATTCTTCATTCCCTTCAAAAATGATATCGTGGATTTTAATTTTATTTCCTTTGTTAACATCAATCGTTAATTTTACACGATTGGCAGAATCAGGCTCAGATAAAGAAGTTTTTGCATTAGCATAAAGAAAACCTTTGTCTTTATATTGTTTTTCAATTTTACTTCGAGTAGAACTCAATAGATGCTCTGTAACACGTTCACCTGTTTTTAAATCATTTTCTTTTATGATTTCTTCTACTTTATTTTTCTTTACACCTTTAACCTCTACATCCGATAATGTTGGCAAGCCTTCTAATTGTAATCGAAGGGTTATTTGGTCTCCTTCTATTTTGTCTACATAAACTTCAACATCATTAAAAAGACCTGTATCCATTAATCTTTTGATAGCAAAAGAAACATCATTGCCTGGAATGGTAATTTCATCACCTACCTTAAGTTTTGTAAAACTCATGATAGCTCCTTTTTTATACTTAGTGTAACCTGTAACTTTTAAATCAGTTAATTTATAAGTTTTTCGCTCTTCTTGTATTTGTTGTGAAAACACAAAAACTGAAAAAATGGAATAAATAAAGGTTAGATATATTTTTTTCATATTACTTTTAGTCATCATCATTTTTATTACACTAATTGTTCACTTGTTTTACCATATCGTCTTTCACGATCTTGATAGTTTAAAACAGCCTCATAAAGATTTTCTCTTTGAAAATCAGGCCACAAAACATCGGTGAAATACAGTTCAGCATATGCTATTTGCCAAAGTAAAAAATTACTTATTCGTTGTTCACCACTCGTACGAATCAATAAATCAACGGGTGGTAAATTGTAAGTATATAAATTAGCTTCTAAAATTTCTTTATTGATATCTTGAATTGATAGTTTTTCATCTTTAACATCAGAAGCTATTTTTTTTACTGCTTCTAAAATCTCATCATGAGAACCATAACTCAATGCAATAGTTAAAATTGCTTTTGTATTATCCTTAGTTAGTTCTAAAGCCTCCTGTAACTCTTTTTGAACTTTAAGTGGTAGATCGTGTTTATTCCCTATAATATTCAAACGAATATTATTTTTATTAAATTCGTCTACTTCTTTTCTTAAAGTGGAAACTAAAAGTTTCATAAGCATGTTTACCTCTTTCTTAGGTCTATTCCAATTTTCAGAAGAAAAAGCATACAAAGTAAGATATTTTACTCCTATTTGTTCACATGCCTCCATAGCATTTTTAACTGATTTAATACCATTTTTATGTCCACTGGTTCTTAAAAGTCCACGTTTTTTTGCCCAACGTCCATTACCATCCATAATAATGGCAATATGTTGAGGTATATTATTAAAGTCTATTTTATCTAACAATAAATTCATTTAATCACAATAACATGGTGGTCTTCCAAAAGTATAAGCTAAGGTTAAACCTGTGAAAACATACCAATCATTTGAGTTTGTATTTCCAATTTTATAAGTGTCTGTTATTTGACGCTCTATAATATCAATTTCATCCTGTGATAGCGAATTATCTAATACATTTATAGCTATTTCAGGATCTCCTTTATCTAAATTATCTGTAAAAGTAGTTCTGAAACCAAGTTCAGCTCCTATAATCCAGTTATAATTAAATTTATATTTATATCCTATTCCAAAAGGTATAGTAGCAGCAAAATCATATCCTGATGTTGCGGTTGTGACCATATCTGTTCCTCCAAGATCGTTAGTTGATAAATCAATAGATAAATCTTGTTTTTTATAAGAAAAACCTCCAATTCCTGCAAAAAGATAAGGTGTATGAGCATTTCGGTGAATTCCGTTAAAATCGAAGAAATTGAATTCAAAAATAAGAGATCCTTCCCCCACATAGTTGGTTCTAGTTAAATTTCGATCAATTTTATATTGCTCATCAGATTCTGCATCTTTCATTTTTAATTTTCCAAATGCAGCATTTAAACGTAATGAATAGCGTTCATTCAAATTTCGTTTATAAAAACCTCCTACAGCAATTTCTGTGGGTGCAATGTAAGTCTCGTTTCCTATGTCTGCAATAGCATTTGCCCCTCCTAAGAAGATTCCTACTTCATGTCGTTGAGCAAGTAAAAACGTACTGATAGCTATAGTTATGATACAAAAAAATCTCTTCATTTTTTATATTTAATTCTATGATTACAACTACTATAACGTAAAAAAAATAAAATAGTTGCGTTTAGAAAAATATTTTTAACGGATACAAATATAATCAATTATATATCTTATTAAACCATTTAACAAAATTTATAGACAAATAGCCATGTTTATGTATTGCGTTGATCAATCCCCCAGTATAATTTTTCTTTTAATGCTTGTAGATAAGAATGTTTATTAAATTTAACAATTTTAGTTGTAAAAGATGCCTTTTTCACCTCTAATTCTACATTTACAGATAAGGAATCAATACGAGAATCTAATGTTAATAGATAATCATCTTCTCGACTATCAATTTTTAATCGAATAACATCTTTATCTGAAATAATGAAGGGGCGAACAAATAAATTATGAGGTGCTATAGGTGTAATTACAATATTATCAGTTACCGGATCTATGATAGGACCTCCGCAACTTAAAGAATAACCTGTAGAACCTGTTGGAGTAGCAATGATTAACCCATCTGCCCAATAAGAATTTAATTTTTCATTATTGATATACACATCCACTACAATCATAGAAGTTGTTTCTTTTCGGGTAATGGCTAACTCATTTAAAGCAAAATTGTTTTCAGGGTTTTCTTGGTTAATATAATCTACGCGAAGTAGTGATCTTTCATCTACTTCAAAATCTCCATTTAAAAGACGTTGAATACAACTTTTTGTAAAATCTTCTGTATTAAAATAGGCTAAAAAACCAAGTCTTCCCATATTAATTCCTACCAATGGAATATCATAATCTTGAATAAAAGTTTGAGCTCTTAACATTGTTCCATCTCCTCCAAATGCAAAAAACAATTGAGTATCTGATGGGAGATTACGATAATGATTAAATGTATGGAAAGAACTCTTTTCAAATCCTTCTATTTTTTGACAACTTACCAAAGTATTTTCTTCAAAATAAATAGTAGCGTCAAAATCCGAAGCCACTTTTATAATTCGATTAAAGTATTCAATGGTTTCAGAATTTATTTTATGTCCGTAAATCGCTATTTTCATGATTTATATATCTAAATAATTCATAAATTGATTATAACGATCTTGCATAAAGTCATCTTTTTCAGTTGAAGATGATTTAAAAATCAGCAAATAATTAAAGCGTTCAAAAGTTTCAATCACAGAATCCACATTAGCATCACTTATTTTTAGAAGAATTTGAACACGATCTTCCATAAAACGATGAATATTCATACCATAAATCCGTGTATTATTTGACTCTACTATTTTGGATATTTCACTCATTGAATAATCCTTTAAATTAGTTTCAACAATAAGTATAGCTCCAGGCTCAGAAATTGTAGGAGACTTTGACAATTCAGTTAAAACATCTTCAATAATGATATATCCTAAATATTGCTCAGTTTCAGAAACGACAGCAATAAAATTCGCATCATATAACCGAAATAGATTAATTGCCTGAAAAATAGTTTGAGAAGGTGTTAGAGAAAATTTTTCTAATAAAGGAAGTAATTCTTTCAATGTTTTGTTTTCACTCTCTTCAAGGCATTCCTCACTTAACGCACCTTTAAAAATTCCCTTTTCAACTACCGGAACATGACTTAATTTATAATCATGTCCTAAAGTTTTAAAATCTTCCAATGATTCAGTAAAACCTAAAGGCTTAAAATCGTTATTTATTAAATTTTCTATAACCATATTGAATTATTATAAGATTAACGATAGATTTTTTTTCTTTATCTAAACAAAATCTACTTTTTAATCCTTTTCTTAATATCTCTAAATATAAAGCAAAGTTATAAATAGATTATATTTGTATGATTATTTTTTATAAAATATTTAATTTTAAACCAAAAGATAATGACTAAATTAAGTGTTAATATAAATAAAATTGCAACATTACGAAATGCAAGAGGAGGTGATTATCCTAATGTAGTACAGGTTGCAAAAGATTGTGAAAAATTTGGAGCACAAGGAATTACAGTGCATCCAAGACCCGATGAGAGGCATATTCGTTACCAAGACGTAAGAGATTTAAAACCCATTATTACAACTGAATTTAATATAGAAGGAAATCCCATTCCATCTTTTGTAGAATTAGTTTTAGAAAATAAACCTCATCAGGTAACTTTGGTACCTGATGGTCCTGAAGCCATTACTTCTAATGCTGGATGGGATACTAAAACCCATTTAAGTTTTTTGACTGAAGTGATTACTGAATTTAAAAATCATGGGATTAGAACTTCTATTTTTTTAGATCCAACATTAGAATTAGTTGAATACGCTGCAAAATCGGGAGCAGATCGGATAGAATTATATACAGAAGCCTTTGTAAGAGAATACCAAAAAGGGAATTTAGAATCTATAAGACCATATAAAGACACCACTCTTTTAGCTAAAAGTATGGAATTAGGAGTTAATGCAGGACATGATTTATCATTAGATAATATTGAGTTTTTGATTCATGAAATTCCACAAATTGATGAAGTATCTATTGGACATGCTTTAATTGGAGAAGCTTTATACTTAGGGTTAGAAAATACTATAGCAAGCTATCTTAATAAAATTAAACGTGCTAGTTCATAATTAGGTATTGGTTATCTGAATTAAAACGCCTAACTTTAGGTCATCAATCAAAACACATTTTAGAAGAATATGAATTTTAATCTTACCGAAGAGCAAAAAATGATTCGCGACATGGCTCGTGATTTTGCTCAAAAAGAGTTGTTGCCGGGTGTTATAGAGCGTGATGAAAAACAAAAGTTTCCTCATGAACAAATTAAGAAAATGGGGGAATTAGGGTTATTAGGAATGATGGTTGATCCAAAGTACGGAGGAGGTGGAATGGACACTATTTCTTACGTCTTAGCCATGGAAGAAATATCTAAAATAGATGCTTCTGCATCAGTAGTGATGTCAGTAAATAACTCTTTAGTATGTTGGGGATTAGAAAAATATGGAACAGAAGAGCAAAAACAGAAATATTTAACCAAGTTAGCCACAGGGGAAGTTATTGGAGCTTTTTGCTTAAGTGAACCTGAAGCAGGAAGTGATGCTACTTCACAAAAAACAACTGCAATTGATAAAGGTGACTATTATTTAGTAAACGGAGTAAAAAACTGGATTACCAATGGTGGAAATGCAGATGTATACTTGGTTATTGCACAAACTGATCGTGAAAAAGGACACAAAGGAATTAATGCTTTAATTGTTGAAAAAGGAATGGAAGGATTTGAAATAGGACCCAAAGAAAACAAATTAGGTATCCGAGGATCTGACACTCATTCTCTATTATTTAACGATGTGAAAGTTCCAAAAGAAAACCGTATTGGAGAAGATGGCTTTGGATTCAAATTTGCTATGAAAACCCTTTCGGGAGGACGTATCGGAATAGCTGCTCAAGCCTTAGGAATTGCTTCAGGTGCCTACGAATTAGCTTTACAGTATTCAAAAGAACGAAAAGCCTTTGGTACTGAAATTTGCAATCATCAATCTGTAGCATTTAAGCTAGCCGATATGACCACACAAATTGAAGCTGCACGTTTTTTATGTATGAAGGCTGCTTTTGATAAAGATGAAGGGAATAATTATGATGTATCGAGTGCTATGGCAAAATTATATGCAGCAGAAGCAGCAATGGCTATTACAGTAGAAGCAGTACAGATTCATGGAGGATATGGTTTTGTGAAAGAGTATCATGTGGAACGTTTGATGCGTGATGCTAAAATCACCCAAATTTATGAAGGAACTTCTGAAATACAGAAAATTGTGATTTCTAGAAGTGCAATAAAAGGATAATTCTAAAAATAGTATAAAAAAACTTGCTTTAAGATATTGTTTTAAGGCAAGTTTTTTCTTTTCCAAAGATTAAAATCAATCAAAAAATCTTTTCTAACTTTGCCCTACAAATTACAAAAGGATATTCAATGCTTTTACATAGTAAGATTTTAGGAGAAGGACAACCTTTATTAATTATTCATGGTTTATTTGGTTCATCAGATAATTGGGGTACATTAGGAAAAAAGTTTGCTGAACATTTTCAAGTACATTTAATTGATTTACGAAATCATGGGCGAAGTTTTCATTCTGAAGAAATGAATTACGGACTTATGGTAGCTGATTTATTAGAATATACTAAATACCATCAATTAGAAAACACCATTTTACTTGGTCATTCTATGGGAGGAAAAACAGCCATGAAATTAGCTCTAGAACATCCTGAAACTCTAGAAAAAGTACTAATAGCTGATATTGCACCAAAGCATTACCCACCTCATCATCAAAGTATTATTAAAGCAATGTTAAGTGTTGATTTTTCAACAGTATCTTCTCGAAAAGAAGTAGATGCAACTTTATCAAAGTACATTACTGATTTAGGTGTAAAACAATTTATTCTAAAAAATGTTTATTGGACAGAAGATAAAAAATTAGCTTTTAGAATGAACGTTCCTGTTTTATCAAATCATTATGAAGATTTAATGGAATCAGATCTTTCTGGACAGTTTGATAAACCCACCTTATTTTTAAAGGGAGAAAAATCCTTTTATATTCAACCAGAAGATGAAGAATCTATAAAAAATTTATTTCCTAAAGCAAAAATTATAACTATTTCGAATGCAGGACATTGGTTACATGCAGAAAATCCAAATGATTTTTATTCAGAAGTAATGAAGTTTTTGATGTAAATATTTTACACATTTATTATTCAAGTTTTAACAACATATTATTTCCTATATAGTATGCAAATTTCAATATCTACATGTTTTCACAAAAAACACTATATAGTATGCAATTAAAATAAAAAACAAATGAGAACTATTTAATCAACGAATATTTTTCTAATGAATTTCTTAAAAAAAGATGAATGGAATATTTTTATCGTTTAAATTTTTCACTTTTTATCACTACAAAACCTTAACATAACCACCTTTATTTCATAAAAAAAATCATATATAATTAATTTTCATTGACTTAACCCTATTTTAAAATGTAGTAGGAATGTAGGTTTGACTATTTTTTTGCTTTAGCTGAAAATATATTCCTTTGAAATATGAAAAGTAATAAGGAAATGAAAAAGATTTTATTATTGATGATTAGTTTCATAATCACAGAAATGGGTGCTCAGTCACCAGGAGGTATATCTACTGGTATGACTGGATGGTTTAAAAGTGATGGATCAATCTATACAGATGCTGGTTCAACTCTTGCCAATAAAGAAGGAGATAAAGTACAACAATGGAACGATTTATCAAATAATGCTGTTTTTTTAAATAATAATCCTCAACAGCTTAATGATAATAACAAACCTACCTTAACATTAAATGGAATTAATTTCCATCCTGCTGTTAATTTCACTTCTAATAATAATTTTGAAACTCCTACTGCATTTAGAGCGAATGAAATACGTAGTGGACAGAATTCGTCAGGATACGCTGTTTTTATCTCTAATAAAAGTGGAGATGCTGCTATTTTTGATCAAGGAGGAACAGGAACTGATAATTTTATTTTAACATCAGATAGGTTACAGTTTGGAGGAGGATCGGTTAGTTATTCAACCCGAGCAAGGAATCAACCGTATTTAGTTTCAGGAATACGAGATACAAGTTTAACCCAAGCTTTTTTAAATGGATCAGCTAATGGTTCAAGAACCGGATCACAAAATACCAATCCTAACCAAAGATTTGCTCTAGGGCAAAATACAGCAGCTGGTGATGATTTAAATGGAATGATAGCAGAAGTTCTTTTTTATAATGTAACACACACTCAAACTCAAAGAGAAAAAATAGAATCGTATTTAGGACTAAAATACGGAATATCATTAAGTCATAATTATATAGATTCAAAAGATACCATTTTTTGGAACACCAATACAAACACAAGCTTTAATAATGATATTACAGGAATTGGTAGGGACGATGCTAGCGGACTTAATCAAAAGCAATCGAGTTCAGTAAACTCTGATGATCCTATTACAATGGGGCTTGGCGGAGTATTTAATTCAAATGCTGAAAATACGAATACATTCACAAATGACCAGACTTATACCGTTTGGGGGAATAATAATGGAAACGCATTAAACACAATTGCTTCTACAGGTTGTGGAGATACGGACACCCGATTAGAACGAATATGGTTAGTACAAACCAAGAATAATCAACAAGAAGTTGAAATAAAAATAGATGGAAGTAAAATAGCCTATGCTGCAAGTACACATGAAGTAAATTTAATTATTGGTACAGATCCAACAATGGATAGTTATGATTATAGTTACCCAGTAGTTTGGGATGGAATAAATGGTGTAATAAAATATACATTCCCAGCCAATACTAACACCTATTTTTCTTTAGCAGCAAAACCTAAAGTAGGATCTTGTGACACTTGTGATTTTTCTGGAAGAAAAACGCTAAACTGGAGAAGATCAGGTTGGCCTAGAGGAGCTAATACACTATCAAACATTTCTGTTGGAGGAGGAGTTTTAACTGTTAAAGCTACTTTTTCTGATCCTGCTAACGTAGAGTATAATGCTTCTTCTTTTCCTAGAAGAAGAGGAAGAACAATGTATTTGGCTAGACGAGACGATAATGATAACGCATCGTATACATCAACATTAGAGTTCTCTAAAGCAGCTAAAGTAAAATTTAGAATTCATGATATAGATAAAGAAGGTAATGCTGTTGATGACGTAACGGTTATTGGATATTGTGGAACAGAGGCTGTAGCACCAAAATTATATCATGTAAGAAATGGCAGTTCCTATACCATCAGCGGTAATACAGCCGGAAATGGTCCAAGAAATCGATATTATTATAATAGAAAATCTAATATGGATGTAGAATTTGATGCCCCTGTTGAGAAAATAGAAATCATATGGAAAGTAACTCATTTAAATAAACAAGTTGGATTTCAACGATTGGGTATTGGTTCTTTAACCTTTTCATGCCCCGAATTAATTCCTATAACCCCAGATAATATTATTGTAATAAAAAGTGTTGAAGACGATAATCCCCTCCTTTGTAACGAAGTATTGTACAATTTTGAAATTGTTAATAGTAATTGTGCAGATAAAACGGTTAATATTTCAGATGTATTGCCTTCAGGTATGTTATGGGTAAAAGAAGGATTAACTGAGGCAAAATTATCAGGTGCAATAATTAATGACTATGCCAATACGGATACTCTCTCTATTAATGATATTGTTATTCCAGGAGGTAGTACATTATCTTTTTCAGCACTAGCCTATTTTGATTCATCAGCAACAGCGGGGACATATAATAATCAGGCCACTATGACTGTTAAAAATGGTGTAGCAGGCCCCTATTTAAGTTATGATGCGAATAATTTAAAAACACCAAGTGTAACATCATTAACGGCAAATAGCGGTTCTAAACCTTACATTCCAGAGGCTACGATGAGTATTAATTCAACCGAGTGTTACCCAGATAAGAGCAATACAACACGAACTGTAAGTATTGAATTTAATAACACTTCTGGATCAGATGTTGATGGCATTAACTTCTCTACAATTCTTCCTGAAAATGCTATTATTGTAGATGGAACTTTATCAAGTTTATTATCAGGATCACTAGTCACAGCTTATGGTAATACAGAGATATTGGATATAGAAAATATGACTATTCCTAATGGTAAGACGACTATTACATTTCAACTGAATACAAATGCGTCAGAACAAGATCTTATATTTTTTGGAGAGGTTTCATTATATCAAGATGATGTCGATTGTGGTGATGAAGTATCCTATGCAACCAATGCTATTATGGTACCTGTATGTAAGGCTTGTTATAATAATGGAACAAACACAGGAACATCTCTAAACTCTACAGTAGGAATCACAACTTTAAATCGCACAACAAATTCTAAAGAATGGGTTCATAACAAGAAAAATGGATTAATTGTCTTAGAATCTAAAACAAAAGGATTTGTATTGACTCGTATTTCAGATCCTGAAACCTCTATTTCAGATCCTAAAGAAGGAATGGTCGTTTTTGATACAGACGACAAATGTCTTAAACTTTATAATGGAACAAAGTGGATTTGTTCAATACAAACATGTAACACAAAAAATTAATACGATGAAAAATATACTAATTACATTACATATACTTTTTATAGGATTTATTCAAGGACAAATTGCTATAGGGAAGACGGATCTAAGTAGTAAATCATCTATACTAGAATTTAATGATGATAAAGGAGGTATTATACTACCTTATGTAACAAGTGAAACAGCAGTCTCTACACCATCAGAAGGAACTTTTATTTTTGATTCAACAGATAAGAAAGTTAAACTTTATGATGGAACTACATGGATTGATCTGTCCATTAATCAAGGAACAGTTGATACCACTTCACAAAATAGTTTATCAGAAAATGATGGAGGAGTGATACTAGGAGCGGCCAAATCATCAGCTAAAGGGGTATTAGTTTTAGAATCAAGTGATAAAGCAATGATTTTACCTAAGGTTGCAGATCCTCATTTAAATGTTATATCACCAGAACCTGGTACAATGGTGTACGACACGACAAGTAAAACGATTAGTTTTTATAATGGAACACAGTGGTCATACTGGGGAGAACCTTTATAATTAGTCAAAAATTTTAATCTATAGAACAAATTTGTTATATATCAAAAAGCATAAGTCATTCTTTATTTTGAATGATTTATGCTTCCTTTATTAATATTATTCAAAATCTTCAAATAAAAAATCTTCATTTAGGTAATCATCCAAGTCACGACGATCTTTTTTTGTAGGACGTCCTTCACCTTTTTCCCGGTAATAGTTTTGTGATAAATTACGTAATTCACGTTTGTTTAATTCTTCAATAGGTGTTAAATCGTTGATATGTAGTGGTACTAATTTTGCACCAATACGACTACGAGGAATTTGCAGAATTTCACATTCATAATTAATCTGATCTTTCGTTATACGTAATCGATCACCAGGCATTACTTCTTTTGAAGGTTTAACAACTTGTCCATTTACCTGCACACGATTCTTATTAACAATACTAGTTGCTAATGATCGAGTCTTAAAATAACGCATACACCAAAGAAATTTATCTACTCTCATAAGATTTTGCTAAAAAAAACGTTCTTTTTTAAAATTGTAGTATCTTGCAAATTCATAACAAAAATAAGAAGTTTATGTTTAAGAAAATAGTTTCTTGTATTATTTTAATTCAATTTATAGTTTCTTGTAATAACGATGATAATAGTGGCGGTGTTACGTATTTAAGCCCAGAAGAACAAAAGGTTGTAGATACCAGTGGAATAGAATTATTATTACAAGATTATTATCTGAATAGTACTGGAGATATAACAGCTTTTACTTCGTGTGATACAGATGGAGATGGAGATTGTGATTCAGATGACGATTGCGATACAGATAATGATGGAGACTGTGATGTAGATGATAATTGTGATATTAATGGAGATGGTGTTTGCGATAGCAATGACATTGTTGAAACCACAGAGACCCCTTTAAAAGATTTGGTACAACCACTTTCTAATGGTGCCTATTATTATATTATAGAAGGGAAACAAGGAAGTGGAACAAATCCAGATACCAATGATAGTATCTTATTAAACTATGGAGTAACTTATTTTCAAGCATATAACAGTGATAATGAAGTGAAATTAAACCAAATTGGAAGACTTGGAACCATTTATTCAGGCATTGAAGCTGTTGAACGCCCAAGTTTTTATTATTATGATTTTGATACCTATACAGAAGCTACTTATGGAGATCAATGGGACTTTTTTAATGCAGATGAAAGACAAAATATATTGAATTTTTACAATGATAATGACATATACGAGCGAAATGTGGTAACAGAGTTTGTTGAAGGAATTCAAAAATTTAAAGACCGTCAAGAAACTATTAACTCATCTCTAGACGTTCAAGGAGTTATTATTGCTCCTTCACCTAATTCAAAAGGATTAGAATCGTACCTATCCTTAGGTGGAATTAGTAAAGATTACATTCTAGTATTTAATGTTGATTTATTATCTATTACTAAAGTTGAGAATCCATGATCAGAAAAGTATTTTCAATAGCTTTCTTAGTTGGCATATTCATCTCTTGTGATGAAAATACTATTCTAGAATCTACAGGAACCGCTCAATTTTCAACAACAGGGTTACCTATACTTCCAACAGATTACACATATCAAACATGGTTACTTGTAAGTGGAAGTTATGTTTCCACAGGTACTTTTAATGTGGATAGTACAGGAGTATCAACTGTAACTGATTTTAGCAACATCAACAATAATGATTTATCAAATGCCACGGGAGTTGCTATAACAGTTGAATTTACAGGTACGGGTAGTAAATCTTCCCCTAGTGATTTGATTGTCTTAGCAGGTGACTTTTCAGATAACGTAGCTAATTTAGTGACAACAGATTCACGTACTATTTATGCATCTGACTTGAAAGCAGATTATTTGGTGGAAGCTCCAACAGCTCTAGAAAGTGAAAAAACCAGTTCTGGACAAAATGGAATTTGGTTTACAACAGATACCAATCAAACAGTAGATACTCCAGGGCTAATATTACCTTACAATCAAAATGATGCTAATAAAACTACTTCAAATTTACTTTATCAAGGATGGCTATATGGTACAAGTACAGTACAAGGAGATTCCGACATACCTTTAAATATGGGAACTTTTACAGTAGCTAATAGCGCCGACAACTCAAATAGTTATGCAGGTACTAATAGTTCATTTACTCCTGTATTACCCGGTAATGATTTTATAAATGTAACAGGTGTCAACGTTAATAGCCCAATTGAAGTAGTAGGTAGAAGAGTAATTATTACAGCTAAACCAAACGAAGATACAACTGCCGACAGCACCCCCTTTGCTTTTATTTTATTTGATAAAACAATTGATGTGGTAGATGGAACTTTGGATGTATATGAAAATAATTATACCGCTACTTTTACAAGAAATTAATATTGTTTCAACAAATATATTAGAACCCTTAAAAGTTTATTCTTTTAAGGGTTTTTCTTTTAAAATGAAGTATTTTAAAGTATTGAAGGTTAAAATGCTTATCTTTTGTATTAAATACAGTAGTAAAAAATATGAAAATGAAGAGAAATTAGAAAAATGAATTATTTCTTGAATGAAAGACTTTACGTTTGTACTTGTAAAATAAAATCCAATGTATCGAAAAGTAGAAGAATCTCAAACGTTATTAATAAACCACCAATCAAAATTGATGGAAGAGAACAATCAAACTGTATATAAGTTTGGTTTTGGGCAATCCCCTTTTTTACCACCCGATTATGTAATAAATGAATTAAAAAAACAAGCCCATAGAAAAGAATATACCTCCGTACAAGGTTTACTTTCTTTAAGAGAAGCTATTAGTGATTTTCACAGAAAAGCTAATAAAATTGAATCGAAAGCAGATAATATTTTTATCGCTCCGGGTTCTAAAATCCTATTATACTCTATTTTGGCTTGTTTTGAAAAAGCAGATATCATATTGCCCCAACCTTCGTGGGTTTCATATGAACCACAAACAAAGTTGCTAAACCATAATCCTATACGTTTAAAATCTTCGTTTAAAAATAGATGGAGAGTAACGCCTGAAATAATTCGAGAAGCTTTTAAAACAAAGAAATATAAGGAAACCATCATGATTTTGAATTATCCAGGCAATCCTGATGGTTTATCTTATACAAAAGAAGAAATTAAAGAAATAGCATCTGTAGCTAAAGAATTGGATATTGTAATTATAGCGGATGAAATTTATGGACTTTTGACCTGTGACAATCATGATTCTTTTGCTAATTACTATCCCGAAAAAACCATTACAACGACAGGTTTGTCCAAATGGTGTGGTGCTGGAGGCTGGCGTTTGGGAGTTGCAATCTTGTCAGAAGGAATGGCTACCGAAACTTTTAAAAAGACTTTGGTTGGAGTAGGCTCAGAAACGTATTCTTGTGCTCCAACACCAATACAGTTAGCGGCTATTAAAGCATATGAAGATTATCATAAAATTGAACCCTACATCTTAGAACAACGTGCTATTTTAAAACAAGTAGGAACCTATTGTTTTCAAGAGTTAAAAGAATCAAGAATTCAACTTTATAAACCAGAAGGTGGTTTTTATTTATTTCCCGATTTTTCAAATTTTAAAGAAAAGCTAAGTCAAAGAGGTATTCATACTTCAAACGATCTATGTGAAACCTTACTTAAAGAAGCTCAAGTAGCACTGTTACCAGGAAGTGCTTTTGGTGTTTCAGAAGAAGAATTGGTTGCAAGATTAGCTTATGTTGACCTCGAAGATCCATTGAAAATAAATGAATCTTTTGTTTTAGAAAAACATGCACCTAGAATTATAGAAGGAATTCAAAGAATAAAAAAATGGCTATTGGAATTGTAAATTTAAAAAGGGTTTACTTTTTTAAGTAAACCCTTGTAAATAGCCAAAAACAATTATAATTTAAGGTCTAAAATGAACTTCTTCTAAGCGAATGTAAACGGTAGTTTCTGTTTCTCTTGCAATTCCACTTGAATCATCATATTGATTAATTTTACCTGACAGTATAATTTCGCCATTTAAACCTACTTTATTTTTAAATTTCGTATAGTTACTAACTGTTATAGTTAATTTTGCTTCATCAATAGGGCGTCCAGGAGTAGTATTGGTTACAGAAATTCCATAATCATTTAGATTATGAGAAGTATCTCGCAATGTTAATTTGTATTTGTCTATTTTTCCAGTGAATCGATAGGAACTATAAACATATTTAGTTGGATCAGTAACAGACGCTAGTTTAGTATGGTATCTTGCCGCAATAGCAAACTCTGCTTTTCCACCCCAAAATGAAAGTAAAGAAGTTTTAGTGTTAGATACCGGATATTGAGCTTTCTCTTCATCACTCATTAATGATCGCATTGGAGTGTTATAGTTGAAATTTTTAGCATTACCAACATAAAGACCTCTTATTGATTTAGACTTTACAGGAAGTGAAACAGAACAAGTTTTCCCTTCTATATTAATGTTGAAAATAGCATTGCCAGCAGCATTTGGCGTTCCTGAAATAGTAAAAGTAAGATTCCCATTTCCTGAAGAAAAAGTACCTGCTTTTAAAGAAGCAGTTAAACCTGTCACGCTAGTTGAATTAACAGTTTGAGCTTTATAAGTTTTTCCATTTCCACCAGTATAAGGGATGGTAAAAGATGATGTATCATCTTTCACTCCTTCTGTTAAATCTACTATGTTGATTATTTTTGAACAATTAAGTGAAATGGAACTGGTTACAGGAATACTTACCGAACAGCTTTTTCCTCCTATGTTAATCTTAAAATTAGCATTTCCTGATCCACTTGGCGTTCCTGAAATAGTAAAAGTAAGATTTCCATTTCCCGAATTTACATTTCCTGCCGTTAGAGATGCAGTTAAACCTGTTACTTCTGTTGAACTGATCGTTTGAGCATTGTAAGTACCTCCATTTCCACCAACATAAGGAACTTTGAAAGAAACTCCTGAAGAAGAAGTCCCTTCTGTTAGGCTTCCTGTTAATGTTCTACTAGAGCAATTTAAATTAGTTACACTAGCTGTTAACTGATTAACAGGAATCGTTACAGTACAATTCTTTCCTCCTACACTAATAGCAAAACTTGCATTTCCTGAAGCACTAGGTGTTCCTGAAATAGTAAAAGTAAGACTTCCATTACCTGATTTTATATTTCCTGCAGTTAAAGAAGCAGTTAAACCTGTTACACCTGTTGATTTGATCGTTTGAGCATTATAAGCACCTCCATTACCACCGGTATAAGGGATATTAAAAGAAACACTAGAAGCTGTAGTACTTTCAGTAAGTGTTCCTGTTGTAGTTCTACCAGAACAGTTTAAAGTAGTGACAGAAGCGGCCGTTGGACCAGAAACAGGAACATTAATTAGACAGGTCTCTCCACCAATTTCAATTTCAAAAAAAGCATTTCCCGCTTTATCAGGAGTTCCTCCAATTTCAACTGAAAAAGTACCATTTTTATTTAAAGTACCTGTTGCGTGATATAAAAATAAAGTACCTTTAGAAGTTGAAGCTGCTAAAGGAGTATACGATTTAACAGGATAAGTAATAGAGGTGGCATTAGAATAAGGTATTCGAACAAATCCGCTAATTTGTTCATTTGCTTTTACATTGTTTGGAACTGTGATATTTGAACAATCAAGAGCAAATGTAGGAGCTACGGATACAGGAATACTTACTGTACAGCTTTTCCCTCCTACGGTGATATTAAAATTAGCACTTCCTGAGGTACTAGGTGTTCCTGAAATAGTAAAAGTAAGGTTCCCATTACCTGAATTAAAATTGCCAGACGCTAAAGAAGCTGTTAAACCTGTTACTCCTGTTGAACTAATTGTTTGAGCACTATAACTACTTCCATTTCCTCCTGTATATGGAACTTTGAAAGAAACTCCCGAAGCAGCTGTGCTTTCTGTTAAGTTTCCTGTGATTGTTTTACTAGCACAATCTAAAGTACTTATGATAGGAGGAATTACTGAAATACAATTCCAAGTAGTACCGTCATATACTTTTAAACATTTTTCTGTTAAATCATAAAAAATAGACCCTGCGACTACTTTTTTACCTGATTTTGGATTAACTACATGATCTTCAGCATTAGTACCTGACATGCTAGGAAGGACTAATGGATTAGTTTTTGAATTGGATGTTGAATTGGTTAAATCTAACACTCCGTTTGGCGTATTATTTCCTATGCCAACTTGGGCTATAAGAAAGCTGGAAAATAAAATCCCCCACCATTTGATAAAAGTACGTTTTTTTTTCATAATATATTTTATATTAATAAGTGTATAAAAAGGTATATACAACCTTGTTTCTGGTAGCAAAGGAATATATTTTTATTCCGAAACTAAAGATTATGCACTATACATTTTCACTACATTTACACAACATGTAAATAATTGATTTACAACACATAATATCGTTTGAATTATTTATTTAATATAACTGTAAGGTTTCTGTAGAGGTTGTTTTTATAATAAATAATTTGTATTTTTCAAATGAATATTTATAATCTTTTATACTAATATAGTATTTGAGTTTATCGATATATATTTTGACGTCTATTAGGTTTTTTCGTTTTTTTGATGTTACGTTTTTTCCTTTTAATCAAAAAATAGATTAGAGTAAAAATTCCAATTAGCATCAAAGTGGTTATTAAGTTATGTAGCATTATAAAAAGTTGTTTATGATTGTTATTTGGGTTAAATTATTTTTTACACATAAAAAGATAGAGCAGGCTGACAAACCTGCTCTAATGGATACATGAACTATTTAATCAACTATCATGCACAAGTAGGGGAGTGTTTTATGTAAAATCATTATAAAACTTTCGCCTACTTTATAATCTATAACAAAGAAATATGTTTTTAAAATCAAAAAAAAATATACATCCACATCATAAACACTACATTTTATTAATAACGTAACATACTATTTATCAATCTTTTATATTATTTGCCTTTTGAAGAATATTAACTTTGTAGTGTTTTTGTAGTAGCAATGTTAATATAATATATAATAAATAGATTGGTTTTGTTTTTTGACAGATCATTTCTTGTGAAAAGTTGATGAAATAAAGGGTTTTTATAGTGAAAATATCATAGTGTTTGAATCCATTTTTCGAAATTGATTTTAGAAGGTAAATTGAGTTTTTTCCTTATTCGGTATCGTTTAATTTCGATTGCCTTTGTGGTAACATAATTGATATCTGCAATTTCTTTAGTAGAAAAATTAAGTTTTACTAAAGCACAAAATTTCAGATCACTTACACTTAAATTTTTATGTTCTTGTTTTAAATTAGAAATAAAGTTAGGATAAATTTCTTCAAATTTAGCAAGAAAGAATTTATCTTCTTTTTTTATAGATTCTTGTAACTCATCAATATTTTGACTTTTTAAAAGGAAGATCTCATTTTTTAATTGATCAACTTTTAATTTCACAGATTCTATTACCTGTCTTTTTTCTACAATTCTCTTATTATATTCTTCTATCTTACTTTTATTTTTATGTTGAACTTTTTTCCATATTATATACATAGAGAATTTTAATACTAAAAAGCCTAATAAAAAGTAAAGAATCAATTCTTTTTTTGATTTTAAAATCGAATTTTTATTTTGTTTGTTAATGGTTTGATTCACTAAATATCGTAAGCTTTTTTTTGCTTTTTCTGTGCTATCTTTGAGTTCAAGATATTTAATTTTATAGTGATTTTTTAAGATATCATCTTTCAGCACATCATAGGTTTTGACAATGTTAAAATAACTCTTTGCTTTTTCAACAGGTTTATGAAGTGAGTCAAAAATAATTTCACTTTTTTTATAATAATGTAACGCTTTTAATGGATCTTTTTTTAAAAAATGAATATCCCCTAAATGAAGGTAGGATTTCCCAATAGCATTTGCATGATTAATTTTTTGTGATGCTTTTAACGACTTTTCAATATAGACTAGAGCCGAATCCAATTGTTTCTCCGTATGAATAAAATAAGAAGCAAAATTATTGTACGTATTTCCCATAAGATGATAATACCAAGGGGAGTTTTTCTGATTTTGGAAGTAAGAAAGTGATTTTTTTAAATTATATAATTGATTATAAGGATCAGCCATTGATTTGGATATTTTAAATTGTAAATCGTGAATTAAACCTCTTATAATCGAACTATTTTTGATTTTCTCAGTATTCGACAATGTTCTTAAAGCCTTTTTTGTATAATGTAAAGCTTCTAGATAATGTTCCGATTGATAATAACCTTCTGCTATCAGTCTTAAAGATTCTGCATATATTACTTTTTCATGTAACGATTTTTTTTTCAATAGTTTATTGGCTTCTAAAGCATGACTTAGAAGGTTTTCATTATCACCTAATTGTTGGTATATATAAGCTAAAGAAATTTCTGATCTTCCGATTACTTGCTGCAAATTGTTTTCTACTGCCTCTAATCGTATTTGGTTAATTTCCTTGATTCCAATCTCTGGATTTTTGCTAGGCAACATCTGATCAATTCTTGTTAAAGAATTCATCAAATGTTCAGTATGATGGTTTTTTTTGTTTTCAGATGAACAACCAAAATAAAGGTTGGCAAATATAATTAGTAACAATATGTTACCCCAATTAAAGATTCTTTTTCCCATACTTATCATATTTAACTACTTGTGTAAAGAGTTAAATAATCCCATGAATCCTGCAACAAAAGTACAATATAATTCAATAATTAGCAAAAATTAACAAAATGAATAATTATATGTTAAAATATGTAATTATATTTTTAAATATTGTTAATCCACTTATCAAAATTTGTTTTAGATGTTAGTTTAAGTTTCTTTCTAATTCTATAACGTTTTACATCAACAGATTTGACAGAGATAAATAACATATCCGCTATTTCCTTTGTGCTAAAATTAAGTTTAACTAGAGCACAAAACTTTAGATCTTGAGAAGTTAGTTCTCCTGAATGTTTTTTAAGGTTCAGGATAAAATCAGGATAAATTTGGGTGAATTTTGCTAAAAAAAGTTGATCATCTTTTTTAATAAGAGTTAGTAATTCATCTAAATATTGATCTTTAAGAGTAGAAATCTCACTTTCTAATTGATTGATTTTTCGTTCATCCTTCTGAATGATATTTCTCTTTCGTGATAATCTTTTTTGTTTGTTCTTTAATAAGTAATAGAAAAGAAAGGAGGTAAGGATTAAAACAGATAGAATAAGAATAGTATAATATGCTTTTGTTCTTTCCAAACTTTCTTCAAAATTATTTGCTATTTCATGATTGGCAAAAATCCTTAACAGTTTTTCTTTTTTATTTATTTGATTTCTTAGAATTAAGTGTTTAAAATAATATTTTGATGCATTGATACTATCATTTAAAGAGAGGAATAAAGAATTTAATTTAGAATATGTTTTATCTAATTGATTATGGGCATTAACAGAGTCAAACTTTTTTGCACTTTTTTTATAATACATTAAAGCTTGAGAATAATCCTTCTTGTGAAAATGAATATTAGCTAAATTCATCCATGAAATCCCACTACCTAAAGCATAATCAATATTTATAGATTTGTTTAAAGCTTCATTAGCATATAAAAAAGAAGAATCAAGATTCTTTTCTTTAAAGTGGTAAAGACTAAGTTTATTATAGGTGCTGGTTAAGACATATGGGACAAATGTGTTTTTAGAGTTTTTTTTAAGCACTTTTTTTGACTTTAATAGAAAATTATATGCTTCTTGTCTATGATTAAGGGTGTTTTGAATATCAGATTCAACATTATAGGTTAACCCTTTTAACATGAGTGTATTATCATTTTTAGGAAGGTTATCTAAATTTGAATATACATTATTTATATAATCCAAAGATTCAATGATATGGTCTGAACTATAGTAAGCTATGGCTACTGCTAATATAGATTTTGTATATAAAAGTTTATCTAGATAAGTTTCTTGAGGTAAAGTTTTATTAGCCTCTATAGCATATTTTAAAAAGTTATTATAGTCGTTTTTATTATAGTACGCATATGCTAGAGCTAAATTTGCTTTACCTAAAGCTGTAGGAAAGTCTTTTTTTAATGCGTCAAGTCTTATTACTTCAATAGAATTTATGGTTTTTTGAGAAGAATACCGCCACTCTACTCTATTTAACTTATTTATTAGGTCACGTTCTTCTCTAGAAGTTATACAACTTGATAAAAAAAATATATATATAAATAAAAGTTTCAAATATTTCATTCCCCTGTAGTTTATGAAGAATAATAATATTAAAAAGAAGAAAAATCAGATCTTATTATATGAAATGCTTTGAACTAAGGTTGAATACTGCATATAGTTAGGTAAGCATATAAAACAAAACATCCCCAAATCTGGAGATGTTTTGTTTATTCTAGTATAGAAAAATATATTTAATTTTGAGCTAGATATTCAGCAACTCCTTCGTGGTCTGCTTTCATTCCTTCGCTCCCTTTTTGCCAATTTGCAGGACAAACTTCACCATTTTCTTCGAAGAATTGTAAAGCATCTACCATACGAATTGCTTCATCTACATTTCTTCCTAAAGGTAAGTCATTTACAATCTGGTGACGTACAATTCCTTCTGTATCGATTAAAAATAATCCACGGTAAGCTACCATTTCTCCTTTTGCTTCTAAATCACCATTTTCATTATACTCCCAGTCTCCAGCAAGTACATCATAATTGTATGAAATGGTTTTGTTTGTATCAGCAACCATTGGATATGTAACACCTTGAATCCCTCCTTGAGATTTTGGTAATTGTAACCATCCCCAGTGAGATTGCTCTGTATCAGTAGATACTGCAACAACTTCTACATTTCTTTCTTTAAAATCTGCTAAACGCTCTTGAAAAGCATGTAATTCTGTAGGGCAAACAAATGTAAAATCTTTTGGATAAAAGAATAACACTACATATTTCCCTTTATATTGATCTAATGTGAAGTTTTCAACAAACTCTCCTCCGTTAATTACAGCTGCACTTGAAAATGCAGGGGCTTTTTTTCCAACTAATACTGCCATTATTATATTTTTTATTCAATTTTGAGTGACAAAATTAATTCAATACTTTTAGATTGAATTAAAAACCTTATTATATTTTATTATGTTAAAATTGATTTTTTTTATAAGATAATTTTAATAGTCTAAACTTATTTAAAATCAATAAGTAAAATTACTGATTTTCTTATAAATAGAAAAAGGATGTTGATAATTAATTTTCCCTTATCAAGATATATTGATTACCTTCTTTGTCTGTTGTATTTTCCATACTATATTTTTGACTATTTATCATTTCAACAGCTTTCATCATTTCTAACTTCTCCCCTTTTTCATTTCTAATATCACTATCAGAAGTTAACATTATGTCTTTTGAAGTTTTATCATTTTTTTGTTTTTCCTTTTTACCTTCTATTGCATTTTGCAACTCCATTTTAATGTCCGATGTAACCCCCATTTTTTTATAAACGACTTTACCATTTTTGATTATTATATGTGTTGGAAAAGCAACTACTTCATATAAACTTGATATATCAGAAGAGTTAGCAATAATAGTATATTTAAAAGGGTGCTTTTCTAAAAAAGTTTCTATAATTTCTTTTTTATCAGTTGCCATACCAAGAAATATTACATCTCTATTTTCTTCAACCAATTGATTTAAAATAGGAATTTCTTCAATACAAGGCTTACAATTTGTAAACCAAAAAGTTAAAACAATTGTTTTATCCTTTAAATCACTTAATTTAAAACTATTCCCTTCAATATCAACTACATCAAAATCAGGAGCCTCATAATTAATTTTATCTTGATTAGCTTTCATTTTTTTTAACATGGTTAATTGATCATCATCTGCTTCTACTATTTGAGCCTCTATCATTTTACCATCTTCAACTTTTGGATTAAGAATATATTTTCCTGTACTCATAAGCTTTTGAAACTCTTCACTAGATATAATATTGCCTTTCATATCTTTTTTTATAGTTTCCTCAGTCACAGTAAAGCTCTGCATATTGGGCTCGACAGACTGTTCTTTTAATTCTTCTTTAACTGATGTTTTGCAACTAAAACATAGTGTTAATACTGAAATTAATAAAATTAGATTTTTTTTCATACTTTGATATCTTAATAGTTATACTGTGTATAAGTAACAGATTAAATAAAATGTTACAAAACTTAATTAAAGATATCCTAAATCATTTTATTAAAGTATTGCTTATATTATTAAGACCAGGATAGAAGAAATAATGATCATAATTAACTTTTGCCAACTTAGGCGATGAGCTGTATTACTATTTTCAAAAAGAATGGTAGTAGAGATATGTATAAAAACACCTGATACTAAAGCTAAAATATAATATGAATAATGATTTAAAATAGTATAATGACTTACTAAGGTACCTAAAGGAGTCATAAAAGCAAAGAATAACATTGCTAGATATGTTTTCTTAGTATCATTAAAAATAGAAGACAGGTAATAATATAAGATAGTAGCTACAGGGATTTTATGTATAGCAATAGCAGCTACAATATTTCCATGATCATGAGATTCTCCAAGAGGCATTCCTTCTAAAAAAGCATGAGTCATTAATCCAATAACAATAGGAAATGACAATTTTTGATTATGATGAACATGCCCATGTTCAACTCCTTTTGAGAAGCTTTCCAAAATCATTTGAATTACAATTCCAATAATGATAAAAATCCAAACAGTTGATCCTCCTTTTTGGTATAATAAAGGGAAATTATGGAGTATGGTAACACATAATAAGTATGCCCCACTGAACATTAACAAAGATTCAGTAATTTTGGTGTTTTTTTTAAAAAACTGAGCCAGTACTACACCTATTAATACGGCTATAATTAAAATAGCATAAACCATAGTATTTATTTTAGATAAAAACGCTCAGTTCAAATAGAAAAGAGCGTTTTATCTATTATGTAATTTTTATTAAATATCAATATTGGCATAAATTGCATTTTTCTCAATGAATTCTCTACGAGGAGGTACTTCGTCTCCCATCAACATAGAAAATACACGATCTGCTTCAGTTCCACTATCAATTACTACTCGGCGAAGTGTACGATGTTCTGGATTTAAAGTCGTTTCCCATAATTGGTCAGCATTCATTTCTCCAAGACCTTTATATCGTTGAATACTAGCTCCTTTTCCTTCGCCATTAGTTAATTCATTTACAATTTGGTCACGTTGTTCATCACTCCATGCATATACCTGTTTAGATCCTTTTTTAACTAAGTATAAAGGAGGTTGAGCTATGTATACGTGTCCAGCTTCAACTAGTTCACGCATATAACGGAAAAAGAATGTTAGAATTAAGGTAGAAATATGACTTCCATCTACATCGGCATCACACATGATGACAATTTTTTTGTAACGTAATTTTTCTAAATTTAATGCCTTACTATCTTCTTCAGTACCAATTGTTACTCCTAATGCAGTAAAAATATTTCGAATTTCTTCGTTTTCAAATACTTTATGTTGCATTGCTTTTTCAACGTTTAAAATTTTACCTCTCAATGGTAGAATAGCCTGATACTCACGTTCACGACCTTGTTTTGCAGTACCTCCTGCAGAATCTCCCTCTACAAGAAATAATTCACAAATTTCAGGATCTGAAGAAGCGCAATCTGCTAGTTTACCTGGTAAACCTCCTCCAACCATTGGAGATTTACGTTGTACCATTTCACGAGCTTTAGCAGCAGCATGACGAGCTTGAGCAGCTAAAATTACTTTTTGTACAATGGTTTTTGCATCATCAGGATGTTCTTCTAAATAATCCGTTAACATTTCGGAAACTGCTTGAGAAACAGATGCTGAAACTTCACGATTACCTAATTTTGTTTTAGTTTGTCCTTCAAATTGAGGTTCCGAAACTTTTACAGAAACAATAGCCGTTAATCCTTCGCGGAAATCATCTCCTGCAATGTCAAACTTTAGTTTGTCTAACATTCCTGAGTTGTCTGCATATTTTTTTAATGTATGCGTTAATCCACGACGGAAACCTGATAAATGAGTTCCTCCTTCATGTGTATTAATATTATTCACATACGAATGAATATTTTCTGAGTAAGAAGTATTATATAACAAAGCTACTTCTACTGGAACACCATTTTTTTCTCCTTCAAAATGAACTACTTCTTCAATTAAAGGTTCACGGGTTTCATCTAAAAAACGAACAAACTCTTTTAAACCTTCATCTGATTGAAAAGTCTCCATGATAAAATTACCTTCCTCATCTTTACGACGTTTATCGGTAATAGAAATGGTAATTCCCTTATTTAAGAAAGCTAATTCTCGCATACGAGAAGCTAACGTATCATAATTATATTCTGTCGTTTGCGTAAAAATAGTATCATCTGGCCAGAATGTTACTTCGGTACCGTTTTTATCAGAATCACCAATTGTTTTTACAGGGTATTCTGCCTTTCCTCTTTTATATTCTTGTTGCCAAATTTTACCTTCACGATAAACTGTAGCTTTTAAGTCATTTGATAAAGCGTTTACACAAGAAACTCCAACACCGTGAAGCCCTCCTGAAACTTTATAAGAATCTTTATCAAATTTACCTCCTGCACCAATTTTAGTCATAACCACTTCTAAAGCGGAAACACCTTCTTTTTTATGCATTCCTACAGGGATACCACGTCCATTATCGTTTACGGTAATGGAATTATCCTCATTAATAATAACTCCAATAGTATCGCAATAACCCGCCATAGCCTCATCAATAGAGTTGTCAACCACCTCATATACAAGATGATGTAAACCTCTTACTCCTACATCTCCAATATACATCGAGGGACGCATTCTCACATGTTCAATCCCTTCTAGAGCTTGAATACTATCTGCTGAATAATTATTTTGTTGTTCACTCATAATTATAATTTATCTTAACTTTTTCGTTACATATTTTGTTTAATGGTTTGACAAATTTGTTTGGACATCTTACTAATAGTTTGATTATCCGCATAAGTCTTAACTGATAACATCGAGGTCTCAGAAGCAATTACATAATGATAACTAAAAATAGTTTGGCTATCTTTTACTTCTTCTTGAAAATATTGAGCAATAAATGTCTCGCCAATTTCAAATTCTTTGTAATCTTCAACTTGATTACCACGATCTACAATTAAACTTAATACCATCTCGCGAGGAGATTGAGTTTCATGATTTTCAAATTGTGTCATCCAAAATGTCAAACCGGGTTTCCATAAAACTAATGAATCATTTTCCACTCTTCTATTAAAAGGAATGGGCAAGGTGATACTCCAATATTTGCTTAAAAAATAATCTCCCTCAACAATAGGAAAATCAGGATCTAAAACCGTTTGATTCATATAGAATATATAAACGTACAAATATACGTTTTTTTTCTAGAAAAAAGAAGTCAGATTTTATAGAAAAGAATATTGTATTCAAACCTTTAAGAGACCTTCTTTCATCTTTTATTTTAACCTCTTACTCCTTCGGGATTATAACCTAAATAAGGCACATTTTTTTCTCTAAACAAAATACCATGGTTTTCTAACTCTTTTAAGATAGGGCCATAAACTTCTTTGTTAATAGGTAATTGTACACCAGGTGTGGTGATTTTTTTATTAAGAATTTGTAAAGCTGCAATGGCTACAGGTAATCCAACTGTTTTAGCCATAGCTGTATACGTTTGATCATCACCTTCTATCACCATACTGGATTCAATTTGGAATTGTTTTCCATTTAATTCATATCCAAATTTATGAAGCATTACGATCATATCTTTATCATCAGGTTCTAGAGACCATTTATCTGTAAGTATTTTTTGTAAAATTTGTGCAGGTGTAGCATCTTTTAAACCTACTTTTTTATCAGCATTAAATAAATCCAGTTCTTCTAATTTTTCCCACAAGGTATCATCTTGATCTATTTTCAAATAGGAACGTAATTTTAATTCTACTGAATCATTAGGATTGTACCCTAAAAAAGAATTGATAAAATCTCGATAACTCATATTTTCAGAATTTTCTAAAACATAAGTATCATCTGTCATACCTAATTGAACAAAAACGTTCCAAGCTCTTGAAAATCCTACTTTACGAATGGTTCCTCTATATAAAGTAGGAATCATATCTAAACCATATACAGAACGATATTTTAATGAATCTCGGTTTGCGTAACCTTCAAATTTACCATGTCCTTCAATTTCTAAAATTTCAGTTCTTCGGAATAGTTTGTGGTAGGGAATGTATTTATATTTTCCTTCTTGAATAAATTTAGCACACCCTCCTTGCCCTGCTAATACAACATTTCGTGGATTCCAGGTGAATTTATAATTCCAAAGATTGGTATCACTTTCAGGAGCTACCAATCCTCCTGTGAAAGATTCAAATAATAGCATTTTCCCATCTCTTTCACGAATTTCATCTAAGATTTTCATAGCACTCATATGATCAATACCAGGGTCTAAACCGATCTCATTCATAAAAATTAAGCCTTTTGACTGTACTTCTTGATCTAAAGCCTTCATTTCATCAGAAATATAAGAAGCCGTGACCATATTCTTACCATAAGTCACACAATCTTTCGCAACTTCAATATGAAAACGTGCAGGAAGCATAGAAATCACAATATCAGAATCTTGTATAGCTTCTTCCCTATTTTCTTTATCAAAAACATCTAAAAAAATAGCTTTTCCATTAGGATGATCTTGAACTTTGTTTTGTGCATTCTCTAAAGAGAAGTCTCCTACAATGATTTGTAATTTTTCTACTTCTGATTGATTAAGTAAATATTGAATTAAAGATGATGAAGAGCGACCAGCGCCTATGATAAGTACTTTTCTCATATATTTTGAAAATCTATTTAAGTAATTTGTGCATCTAAGATAGAAATTATTCAAATCTTAATCAAAAATCAATTCAGTTTATTTAAAACACCCGTATCTTTGCTTTATGTATTCCATACTTCATATAGAGTCTGTGAAAAATATAGATGAAGAAAAAATTCTTTCTATAGCACTTTTTCGTTATGAAAATAATGAAGTCTTGGATCAATTAGTCAGTATTTTAAATCCTGAAACCCTTGTTTCTGATGAATGCGAAGTGAGATTAGGTTTATCTAATAAAAGGTTACGAAAAGCTCCAAAGTTTTATGAAATTGCTAAACGAGTCCTTGAAATTATTGAGGGAACTATTTTAATATGCTTTGATAAAAAAAATCAGTCTTTTATTTTAAAAAAAGAATTTGAAAGATTAGGATACCCTCTTGATTTAGAAATATTTGATTTAAAATATGAATTCACAAAAATGAATATTTTTTCTAAAAACGTAACTCTAGCTATTGCATGCAAAGAATTTGGGATTCCTTTCACACGTGATTTTTCAAACAAATTAAATGGATTAGCTTTAGTTAAATTATTTAAAATTATAAAAGAAAAAGATATTGAGAAACAATTAAATCAACGAAAAGAAATATTTTCAATAGAAGATCAAAATTTATTTAAAATACAACGTGATTTACCTCATGAAGTGGGTGTTTTTTATATTCATAACAAAAAGGGTGAAATTATTTTTTTAGAAAAATCAATGAATGTTCATAATAGTGTTAACCAACTATTTACTTCTCAAAGTATGCTATCAGAAAATATTCGAAATCATACTGATTATATAACATTTGATATAACTGGCAGTGAATTAATTGCCTCAATTAAAACACAAATAGAAACTGAAAAGATAATACCTTTATTAAATAAGAAACGTCCAATTGAAAAAGAGTGTAATGTTCTTTTTGATGAATCAATTTCTTTTTTAATTACAGATAAGGGACGTGTAGTTGGAGAAGAAAGTTTTGTTTTTATAAAAAAAGGAGCCATTATAGGTTATGGTTATTATGATTTAAATATTCAGGTAAATACCTTAAACAAAGTAGAAAAATTGGTAACAAAAATTAATGAAACAAAAGAAATTCGTACTTTAGTTCGTTCTTTTATTAAAGAAAAAAAATACTTAGAAATTATTGATTTATGATACAACTCTCAACACCTGCATTATTGTTTTCTGCTACATCTTTAATATTGTTAGCTTATACCAATCGATTTCTAACGATTGCAACACTTATCCGAAATCTTAAAAATGATTATTTAAACGGAAAAGATAATACTATTTTAGGTCAAATAGAAAATTTAAATAAGAGAGTCTCTTTAATTCGCTGGATGCAACTTTGGGGTGTTTTAAGTCTTTTTGTAAGTGTTTTGAGTATGTTATTATTGTATTTTGAATTACAATGGCTAGGAGATACTTTTTTTGTATTAAGTTTGATCACACTTCTTATATCATTGGGTATGTCAGCTTGGGAAATTTTTGTTTCGGTAAGAGCCTTAAAGATGAGTTTAGAAGATGTGGAAACAAATAAATAGTCATTAATTTAAAAAGTACAATTGTAATCGTCAATCTTAATGAAGAATTAACTCGTAAGCATTTTGGAATACTTTTTGATTTATATGATAATGAATCAAACCAACATATCAATGAAAACAGAGAAACAAAAACAAATATTAACCGATTATGCTAACCAGGCAAAGGAAGATCCAGGCTTTTTTGCGAAAGCACAAACTTTTTTTAAAATGGTAAAAGCACATCTTGACGGTACATTTAAAATAAAATCTTCTACTATTTTAATTGCTTTTGGTGCTATTATTTACACCATTGTTCCTATTGATTTTGATTTTATACCTATTGTAGGATGGTTAGATGATATTACGATATTAGGTTATGCTTTAACCCAGTTAAATAAAGAAATAGAACGTTTTATGGCAACACCTTATACCAAAGAAGGTGTAACAGTAGTAGTGAATGAAGAATAAATAAAGAACTTGGTGTTTTAGAAGCAATTATCTATTTTTGCTTATATCAATGAATAAGAAAGATAAAACATTAATTAGCATATGTGGGCCGACTGCCATTGGGAAGACGGCCCTTTCTATTACATTAGCTCAAGAATTAAAAACTGAAATCTTGTCATGTGACTCCAGACAATTTTTTAAAGA
Organism: Flavobacteriaceae bacterium UJ101; assembly: GCA_001880285.1. Taxonomy (NCBI): domain Bacteria; kingdom Pseudomonadati; phylum Bacteroidota; class Flavobacteriia; order Flavobacteriales; family Flavobacteriaceae; species Flavobacteriaceae bacterium UJ101. The sequence continues at coordinate 1,092,083 of CP016269.1, forward strand.
ATTGAAAATAGGAACAGCTCCACCTGATGAAAAAGAATTAGCACAAGTTCAACATCATTTCATCCATCATCTTTCAATATTTGATTCATACAGCGTAGGAGATTTTGAACGTGATGCCTTAAAAAAGTTAAATCAACTTTTTCAACAATATGATACAGTAATTATGGTAGGAGGATCTGGACTTTATGAAAAAGCAGTGACAGAAGGTTTAGACAACTTTCCTGAAGTAGATTCTACTATTCGAGAAAGATTAAATCATCAATTTGAAACAGATGGTATAAAACCACTACAAGAAGAATTAAAAAAACGAGATCCTTCTTTCTTTAAAGAAATTGATATTCAAAACCATAAACGATTAATACGAGCATTAGAAATTTGTATTGGAACAGAGAAACCATATTCTTCATTTAGAAAAAACCAATCAAAAAGCCGTGATTTTAACATTATTAAAATAGGTTTAAATTTAGATCGAGAAACCCTATATGAAAGAATTAACTTACGAGTAGACAAAATGATGGAAGTAGGCTTGTTAGAAGAAGCTAAACAATATTACCCTAATCGAAAATTAAATGCATTACAAACCGTTGGCTATCGAGAGTTTTTTAGATATTTTGAAGGAGAAATAGAATTGGATTTTGCTATTGAGGAAGTTAAAAAGAATACACGTAGGTTTGCCAAAAGACAATTAACTTGGTTTAAAAAAGACCAAAAAATAAAATGGTTTGCACCTCATGAGAAAGAAGAAATTTTACACTATATAAAGGGTAAATAAAAAAGCCATCTTAATAGTAGTAATGAGATGGCTCTTTAGATTTGAAAAAAATTTACTTTTACTAAAGTGGGGTTTAGTACTGCTAATATAGTATAATAATTTATATAATTTACATGTTTTATGAAATATTTTACGATTATATGACAATAATTATCATAAAAAAGTATTATTCTATAGTATAAAGGTTTGATTTTCCGTTAAATGCTCCATTTCCTATTGTTCCTGGAAAAAATTCATTATCAGAAAAATTTATTTTTATTTCATGGTTAAGACAGCTGTCAAAATTTGAAAATGTAACAGTCATAGAGGTTACATCAATTCGTCCAAAGGATTCTCCTACAGTAAAATCGTAAAAAGTTTCCACATCAGAAATGGTACGAGTAGCATCCGTTAAAGTAAAAGTACCATCTGGAATATCATCAGGTGTTGTAATTCTGAATTTTAAAAAATAACCATCTTCAACCTCAGCTACATTTTCTATATCATAATTAGAATAAATAAATTGATAAACAAAATTTCCATCATCATTTACTCCCTCTCTATCCATATAAGAATATGTTAAATTATTATAAGCATAAACTTGAAAGTCAGGTGCTTCAATAATCATATCACCATAATTATTTACTTCTGGACAAGAATCAGAATTATCATCACTACTACTACATGATACAATGAATAATAGACTTAAAATTAATAATTTACTTCGTAATAGTTGTTTAAAAATCATAAAACAAAATTTAATGCTGATGTACAAAAATACACAATATCTTAATTAAAAGTTATATATTAGCGATCATTTAAATAAAAAGTATGTTAAGAAACATATTAGGTATTATAATTGGGCTAGTCGTTACATCATTGTTTTTGATAGCCATACTTTTTGTAGGATGGTCTATTTATCCTCTTCCAGACCAAGTAGAATTTTTACGTCCTAAGACTTATGAACATTTAGATCGCAATATTTATCCAGGAACTTATGTTTTTGAAATATTATCCTATATTATTAGTACATTTTTTGGTGGAATGGCCGTTGCATTAGTTGTAAAACTGGCAAAACCAGCTTATGCTACTTTAATAGGTATCATATTCTTTTTATTAGTTTTAACTAAATTCATATTAATTCCTCATCCAACCTGGTTTAATATTATAGCTGTTTTACCTATCCTCCCTATGGGATACTTTGGAGGGAAGTTAGTAGATAGTATTATAAAACGGGATAAGGAAAACACATAGAGTTATTATTCATTTAATCTTCCCTTAACATTAAATATTTAAATTTGTCCTCCAATTCAATGTATGGAGATTCTGACAATTTTGAATATTTTAGGTGTACTAGCACTTTTTATATTTGGTATGAAGTTACTGAATATAGGAATGCAAAATGCTATTAGTAAAAATAACTTCAGAAAAAAAATAAACCGTTTTGTAAAAAATGACTTTATCGCCTTTTTTACAGGGCTTTTTACCACAGCTATATCTCAATCATCTACAGCTGTTTCTGTTTTAACCATTAGTTTAGCTGATGCACGTTTGGTAAATCTTAGACAATCAATAGGTGTTATTATTGGGGCTAATATTGGAACAACTATTACAGCATGGATTATTGTATTTTTTGGATTAAAATACAACATTTTGATTTTGTATTTACCATTACTATTAATAGGAGTACCTATTTATTTTTTGAGAAGAGGTTTATCTAGAAATTGGGGCTTATCGATTATAGGATTAGGACTTATTTTCTTATCCATTAATTTATTAAAAGAAAATATTACCGATTCCTTTTTTGTAGAATGGATAACACATAATGATAATGAATCGTTACGCAATATTATATTGTATTTAGTAATAGGTATTTTCATAACCGCTATAGTTCAATCATCATCTATTGTTACTGCATTAGCAATTATAATGGCTTCACAAGGAGAGTTTTCCGTTATGCTTGCCTCTGCGTTGATCCTAGGAGCGAATATAGGAACAACTATTACAGGACAAATAGCTGCTTCCATTGGAAATATTCATGCAAAAAGAGTAGCAGGCTTTCATACGTTATTTAATTTAATAGGTGTTTTAGTTTTTTTACCTTTTTTAGGCTATATATCCAGCTATATCAATAAAATAACACCTAATGAAGAGTTTTATATTGCAACATTTCATACTATATTTAATATCGTTACGGGTATCTTTTTCTTTTTACTTATTCCAAGGGTTGTATTGATAATTAAAAGATACACAAAGCAACATACAAAACAAACTTTAGAAGAGTTACATTATATTGATGCTTCGATGTCTATAAGCTCTTCCATACATATTATAAAAGCATATAAAGAAGCTACCAAATTTGCCTCAATTATTATAAAAACGGTAAAAGCTTTAGATAGTTTAATTACAGAATCAGATGAAGAAAAATTTGAAAATGGAGTCCAACGAATTATCAAATTAGAGAAAAAAGGAGATCAGTTAGAAGATACTATACGAATTTATTTAGATCAATTAATTGAAAGTGATTTATCACCGTCAGGAGTGCGTAAATTAAAACAACTATCTGATATTATACATAATTTAGAAAATGTAGGTGATTTATCATTAAAATTAGCTTATTTACAACGAGAACGCAAGGCTAAAAATGCTTATTTTAAACCTGAATTACGTAAAAATATTATTGAAATTCAAGATTTAGTAAATTCAGCTACCAAATTGGTTATTCAGAATATCAATGAAGAAGAACAAGAAAATATAGAGCTTAAAGACGCTGAAAAAATAGAAGAACAAATTAACGAATGTTATAAAGCTTCTTTAAAAGAATTCTACACTCGATTAGAAGAGGGAAAAGTAAACACTATTTCGGCTGTTTATTATAAAGAAATTATAGAGCTATACGAAGACATAGGTGATTTCTTATTCAAAGTGACTAAAGCCTTAGTACGATAATGTAATCAGAAGATTTAATTTTTTATTTATTCATAATTTATACCTAAATTTAGAAACTTTAAATTTTGAATATGCAAAAAATAACGCCATATATTCCGAAAAACAAAATTCGAATTGTAACCGCAGCTTCTCTTTTTGATGGTCATGATGCCGCAATTAATATTATGCGTCGAATTATTCAATCAACAGGAGTTGAAGTAATTCATTTAGGACATGACCGAAGTGTTGAGGAAGTGGTTCATTGTGCTATCCAAGAAGATGCTAATGCAATAGCTATGACATCATATCAAGGAGGGCATGTTGAATATCTAAAATACATGTACGATTTGCTAAAAGAAAATAATGCAGAATATATTCGAATATTTGCAGGTGGTGGTGGAACTATTCTACCTACTGAAATACAAGAATTACATGAATATGGTATTACCCGAATTTATCATCCTGATGATGGTAGAGAGATGGGATTGCAAGGGATGATCAACGATTTAGTTGAAAAAAGTGATTTTCCAACTGGAAAAAATATAGAATTCAATCCTTTTGAATTTAAAAAACAGAATGCACAAGAATTAGCTCAACTAATTTCGGCTGCAGAAAATTTTCCAGAGAAGCATAAAGAAATTTTAGAAAAGATAAGTAAAGAAGCACAAGAAGTATCCATTCCTGTTTTAGGAATTACAGGAACAGGAGGTGCTGGAAAGTCTTCATTAGTCGATGAACTGATTCGTCGTTTTACAATTGATTTTCCAGAGAAGAAATTAGGAATTATATCCGTAGATCCCTCTAAAAGAAAAACAGGAGGTGCTTTGTTAGGAGATCGTATTCGAATGAATTCGATTCATCATCCTAACATTTATATGCGTTCCTTGGCAACACGTCAATCCAACTTAGCTTTATCCAAACACGTTCAGAAAGCCGTGGATATTTTGAAAGCAGCACAGTTCGACTTAGTTATTTTAGAAACATCAGGAATTGGGCAATCCGATACGGAGATATTAGACCATTCAGACGTTTCATTATATGTCATGACACCAGAATACGGTGCTGCAACACAATTGGAAAAAATTGACATGCTTGATTTTGCCGATATTATCGCTTTAAATAAATTTGATAAAAAAGGAGCATTAGATGCTTTACGAGATGTCAAAAAGCAATATCAGCGAAACCATAACTTGTTTGAAGAAAGTGTAGATTCAATGCCCGTATATGGTTCTATAGCTTCGCAATTTAACGACACAGGAACTAACCAATTATATAAGGCAATTCTAGCTAAGATTACAAATAAAACAGATACTGAATTTATTCCAAGTAGTTCATTACCAACAGATGATTCAGAAAAAGTATTTGTGATCCCCCCTAAAAGAGTTCGTTATTTATCAGAAATTGTAGAAAACAATCAATCGTATAACGAATGGGTAGAAAAACAAGCTGCTATAGCTGATAAACTCTATGCTTTAAAAAAGTCTTCTGAATTGGTTGATGAATCAATAAAAGCTCAATTAATTCAAAAAGAAGAAGAATTAGCATTAGATTTTGATCCTCATAATCAAAAATTATTGGATAATTGGGATGCTAAAACAACTTTATATAAAGCTCCTGAATATAAATTTAAAGTTCGTGATAAAGAATTGAGTATAAAAACACATACAGCATCATTATCAGGAACAGAAATCCCTAAAGTATGTACACCTAATTACAAAGCATGGGGTGATATTTTACGATGGAGTTTACAAGAAAATGTGCCTGGTGAATTTCCTTATACATCAGGAATTTATCCTTTTAAACGAGAAGGAGAAGATCCAACACGAATGTTTGCAGGAGAAGGAGGACCAGAAAGAACCAACAAACGTTTTCACTATGTGAGTTTAGGAATGCCTGCTAAGCGTTTGTCAACTGCATTTGATAGTGTGACGTTATATGGTAATGACCCAGGAGAGCGACCTGATATTTACGGAAAAATTGGAAATGCCGGAGTTTCTATAGCAACCTTAGACGATGCTAAAAAGTTGTATTCAGGATTTAATTTAGCAGATCCTACAACTTCAGTAAGTATGACCATTAACGGTCCTGCACCGATGCTTCTAGGCTTTTTTATGAATGCAGCTATTGACCAACAATGCGAATTATATATTCGAGAACATGGATTGGAAAATAAAGTAGAGGAAAAACTGAAAGCAAAATTTGATGATAAAGGATTAGTACGTCCTTTTTATAATGCAGAAATTCCTGAAGGGAATAATGGATTAGGACTGCTTTTATTAGGAATTACAGGGGATGAAGTGTTACCTTCTGATATTTATCAAAAAATAAAAGCAGAAACGATAAGCAAAGTAAGAGGAACGGTTCAAGCTGATATTTTAAAAGAAGATCAAGCACAGAATACCTGTATCTTTTCAACTGAATTTGCTTTACGCTTAATGGGTGATGTACAAGAATATTTTATTAAAGAAAATGTACGAAACTTTTACTCTGTTTCCATTTCAGGATACCATATTGCAGAAGCAGGGGCTAACCCTATTAGTCAATTGGCTTTTACCTTATCAAATGGTTTTACGTATGTAGAATATTATTTGAGTAGAGGAATGGATATCAATAAATTTGCACCCAACTTATCCTTCTTCTTTTCAAATGGAATCGATCCAGAATATGCAGTTATAGGTCGCGTAGCACGTCGAATTTGGGCAAAAGCAATGAAATTAAAGTATGGTGCAAACGCACGTTCCCAAATGTTAAAATACCATATTCAAACATCAGGACGCTCTTTACACGCACAAGAAATTGCCTTTAATGACATTCGTACTACTTTACAAGCTTTGTATGCCATTTATGACAATTGTAATTCATTACACACCAATGCCTATGACGAAGCCATTACCACACCTACAGAAGAATCAGTACGTCGTGCTATGGCCATTCAATTGATTATCAATAAAGAGCTAGGTTTAGCAAAAAATGAAAACCCTATTCAAGGTTCTTTTATTATTGAAGAATTAACCGATTTAGTTGAAGAAGCAGTATATGCTGAATTTGATCGAATTACAGAAAGAGGAGGTGTTTTAGGCGCTATGGAAACTATGTATCAACGTTCTAAAATTCAAGAAGAAAGCTTGTATTACGAAAATTTAAAACATACGGGTGAATACCCTATTATTGGAGTGAATACCTTTTTAGATGATAAAGGTTCTCCAACTATTATTCCTGATGAAGTTATTCGTTCAACAGAAGAAGAAAAGCACAATCAAATTGCCTTTTTACAAAATTATCAACAGGCTAATGAGGAAAAGGTAACACAATTATTAGCTTCCTTACAAGAATCTGCTATTCAAAATGAGAATATGTTTGAAAAACTAATGGAAGTATCAAAATATGCTTCTTTAGGACAAATTACAGATGCTTTCTTTAGAGTTGGAGGTAAATACAGACGAAACATGTAAAGAATAGAAATAATGCAAAAAATAACCCTCTTAATATTGGTTACATTTTCATTTATCACTTGTTTTAAAGAAAAAAAACAAACGATAACAAAAAAGTATACTGATTATCAAATCATAAAACCTAAATTTCAATCCATATTAGATTCAGCAAATATTAAAGGAGCTATATTAATTTATGATTTAGAAAAAGGACTATATTACTCTAATGATTTCAAATATACTAACGAGGGAAAATTACCTGCATCTACCTTCAAGATTGCCAACTCTATTATAGCTCTTGATCATAATATCATTAAAAATGATAGTACTATTCTTAAGTGGAATGGAGAAAAAAGATGGATGAAAAGATGGGAACAGGATTTAACATTTAAAGAAGCATTTCATTTTTCATGTGTCCCTTGTTATCAGGAAATTGCTAGAAAAATAGGAGTCACAAAAATGCAGGAATATTTAACCAAATTAAATTATGGTCATATAAATGTGGATTCCACTTCAATTGATCATTTTTGGTTAGAAGGAGCTTCTCACATCAATCAAATGGAACAAATTGACTTTTTGAAACGTTTTTATAATTCTGAATTGCCCATTAAAGCAAGAACAGAAAATATTATGAAAAGAATGTTTATAGAAGAGCACAACGATGAATATCAATTAAGTGGTAAAACAGGTTTATCTACAATAAATGATGTAAATAACGGATGGTACGTTGGATATATTGAAACAAAACCCAAAACTTATTTTTTTGCAACCAATATAGAACCTAAAAAACCATTTGATTTTAATTCTTTTATTAAAAAGAGAAAAGAAGTTACATTAGAAGCATTACACAGTATTTTTGAAGAAAATGAACGTACAACTAAAAAATAAAGTATTATGAAATTAGGAGCATTTTCAATAAGTTTAAGTGTAAAAGATTTAAAAAAATCAAAAGAGTTTTATACTCATTTAGGATTTGAAGTATTTGCAGGAGCAGATGAACAGAATTATTTAATTATGAAAAATGGAGAAACATTAATTGGACTTTTTGAAGGGATGTTTGAAGAGAATATGCTAACATTTAATCCAAAATGGGACTCTAATGCTCAACTTATGAAGGGAAGTGATGATATACGTCAAATACATCAAAAATTAAAAGAAAAAAGTATTGTATTTGAAAATGAAACCATGGAAAGTGAATCTGGACCTGCAAATTTTGTAGTGAAAGATCCTGATGGAAATATTCTTTTATTTGATCAACATGTTTAAAAAATGATTACTTTTTTTATAGTTTATATAATAAGGTATATTTTATGAAAATTTTAATGCAATTTAGATTGTATATTGAAAAAAAGTAATTTCAATGAATGATAAAAATGTTAATATAAAATCTGTTTTAAAAACAATTGATATCTCTGAAACAGAATTGGAGATTATAAAAAATCAATTTAAAAAGATTCATATAAAAAAAGGAACAATTCTCTTAAATGCAGGAGAGAAAGTTATGAACCAATATTATGTTAGCAAAGGTTGTTTACGAGCTTATTTTATAGATGATAATGGTAAAGAACATACCGTTCAATTTGCAGTTGAAGATTGGTGGATAAGTGATTATACGGCATTTTTCACTACTTCTACTGCTATATTAAATATTGAATGTATTCAAGACGCTACCCTTTATAAAATCACTAGAAAAGATGCTGAGTCACTACTTCAAAAAATTCCTCAATTAGAAACTTTCCTTCGAAAAAAAATGGAACGAGCTTTTGCAAGCTTTCAAAAAAGGATACTTTCTAATCTTTCTTTGCCAGCTAAAGAAAGGTATCGTCTCTTTATAGAGCAATACCCTACTATAGAACCCTATGTTAAAAATTATCACATAGCTTCTTATTTAGGTATTACAACAGAAAGTTTAAGTCGAATTCGAAAAGAAATTACGTTTTCTTAATTTCTTACCATAGATCAATTTTTTCCCCATATTACTATTTTAGTTTTGCCTCATAATTTATAAAATTGATGGAAATGAAAAAATTAGTAAGTTTAGTTGCAGCTGTTGCATTATTATATTCTTGTGCGAATGCAAAGAAAGAAACTAACATTGCAAGCTCTAATAACAGTAAAAAAGTAGAAACTAAAGAAAATCCTAAAAAGATACTATTTGTATTAACAAGTCATGAAGATTTAGGAAATACAGGTGAAAAAACAGGTTTCTGGATTGAAGAATTTGCAGTTCCTTATTACACACTAAAAGATAAAGGTGTTGAAATAACATTGGCTTCTCCTAAAGGTGGTCAACCTCCTATTGATCCAAAAAGTGCATCTCCAGATTTTAAAACACCTGCAACAGAACGTTTTAATAATGATAAAGAAACGCAAGAAACTTTATCAAAAACAATAAAGTTAGAAACAGTAAATCAAGCAGATTATGATGCTGTATTCTACCCTGGAGGACACGGTCCATTATGGGATTTAGCTGAAGATAAAAATTCAATTGCACTTATTGAAGATTTTTATAAAAATAACAAACCCGTTGCAGCAGTTTGTCATGCCCCTGCCGTATTTAAAAATACAAAAGATACAAATGGTGTACCTTTAGTAAAAGGGAAAAAAGTTACCGGGTTTTCAAATAGTGAAGAAGAAGCTATGAAATTAACATCAGTAGTTCCTTTTTTAGTAGAAGATATGTTAAAAAATAATGAAGGAATTTATTCTAAAGGTAGTGATTGGGGACCTTATGCTTTAGAAGATGGTTTGCTTATAACAGGACAAAACCCAGCATCTTCAGAATTAGTAGCTGAACTATTATTAAATAAATTAAAATAATAACAATCATTAATCTAAATTTAATAACTAGTGCCTTCATTATCTGAAGGCACTTTTTTGTTTATCCAAAAACTAACATAATTCATATGTTTTTCCTGAAAGGGATCGTACAACCCCTTTTAACTCCATATTAAGTAACTCAACAGAAAGTCGTGGCATAGGAATTTGAAGAATTAAAGATAATTGATCTACTGTTCCTTTTTCATATTCATATAAATAGTTATAAATACGTTGTTCCGTTTCCTCTAAATGGACAAACAATTGTTTCTGTATATTTTTTTTAGTAGAAGTCTTCTCTTCCCAATTTAATAATCTCACTACATCTTCTGCCGAAGTAACTAAAGAAGCAATATTATTTTTAATCAATTCATTACAACCTTGACTGAAAGGATTATGAATATTACCCGGTAAAGCTAAAACATCCCGATTATAATCAAAAGCAGCTTTAGCGGTAGTCATAGCACCTCCTTTTTTTGCAGATTCAACAATAAGAGTAGCCTGACTCATTCCAGCAATAATTCGATTTCGTTTTAGAAAATGTTCCCGAATTGGGTTATGAAAACTAGAAAATTCAGTTAATAAACCACCATTCTCTAACATTTGTTCTGCCATCTTTTTATGTTTTGAAGGATAGAGTTGATCTAAGCCATGTGCTAAAACACCCATCGTTTGTAATTCATTTTCTAAAGCAGCTTGATGTGCAATAGCATCACAACCTAAGGCTAAGCCACTTATAATCACAGGTTGATAAACCTTTAAGTTATAAATAAGTTCTTGAATAAACTTTTTCCCATAATTAGTTTTATTACGTGTTCCTACAATACTGATTATTTTTTGATGTTCTAAATGATAATTCCCTTTTGAAAAAAGAATTAGAGGTGCATCAGGGCAATTCTTTAAGTGTTTTGGATAATTTGAATCTTGATAGAACAATATTTCTAATTTATTTCTTAATGCAAATTGAAATTCTTTCTCAGCTAATTCCAACACTTTCTTTTTTTCTTTGATAATTTGGGCAACGGTATATTCTCCAATATCAAGCACTTGAAGTAGTTCTTTTTTTGAAGTATTAAAAATCATTTTAGAAGATTCAAAGTGATGCAATAGTTTTTTTATCGAAATAGAGCCAATTCCTTTTACATAAGATAAGGCTAAGGTGTAAAAAAGGTCTTCAGAATTATATTTTGGTATCTTTTTCATGAATTTGTTCTTAGTTATTTTAAATATATTCAAAAAAAATGATATGTTTGAGAGAATTAAACGAATCTTTATAAGAATGAAACATTTTTTTTTAGTGAGTTGGACTCTTTTTTATAGTTCTTTTGCTTGGAGTCAAATAGATGCTTATTGGCAACAGCATATAGATTATAAAATGGATATTGAAGTAAACACAAAAGATTTTACCTACGATGGAAATCAAGTTATTACGTATCAAAATAATTCTCCAAACACTTTACACAAAGTTTATTTTCACTTGTATTGGAATGCTTTTCAACCTAACAGTATGATGGATCAGAAATTAGTGACATCAGGAAATGATGGGGACACTAAAATCATGCAAAATAAAGGGACAAAAGAAAATCCTAAATGGGTTAGTGAAATTAGTTTATTAGATCCTAAAGACTACGGAAAACAAGAAATAATTTCTTTAACACAAAAAGGTAAACCGTTACAATACCAAATAGAAGGGACCATTTTAGAAGTCGAATTAGCACAACCTATTTTGCCCAATACTTCTTCACAATTTGAAATGAAATGGAAAACATTTATTCCTCCCGTTTTAAGAAGAGGTGGAAAAAATAACACCGAAGAAGTTGATTTTTCTATGACTCAATGGTATCCTAAAATGGCAGAATACGACTATGACGGATGGCATGCAGATGAATATATCGGAAAAGAGTTTCATGGTGTTTTTGGTAATTTTGATGTAAAAATAACCATAGATCCAGATTATGTTGTAGGTGCAGGAGGAGAAATTCAAAATCCTAATGAAGTAAACGGATATGGTGGAAAACCCAAAAAGAAACAAACCTATCATTTTATAACAAAAAATATTCATGATTTTGCCTGGGTAGCTGATAAAGACTTTGTAGTTGAAGTCCAGCAACCTAAAATTGGACCTAAAACTTATTATGTTTATAATAAAGAAAAATATGGTACGTATTGGAAAGAAGTAAAACCTTATGTAGCCAAATTTTGGGAATTAATGAATCGTACTTTTGGTGAATACCAATATCCTACTTATTCTATTTTACAAGGAGGTGATGGAGGAATGGAATATGGTGCTTGTACCTTAATTATGGGGAAACACGATTCATTAGAAGATTTAGCATCTTTAATTTTTCATGAAGCAGGACATTCATGGTTTCAACATATAATCGCAACAGATGAAAATACAGAAGCATGGCTTGATGAAGGATTAACAACCTATGCACAAGATCTATGTGACGATGTATTATTTAATAAAAGACAAAATAATCCATTTGGAAGAGCTTATGGAGCATATTTAAACGCACATTCCAGAGGAAAAGTAGAACCTATGTCAACCTTAGCAGATCATTTTAAAACAAAATTAGGTTATTCAATTGGAGCTTATTTTAAAGCAGAAGTCTTTTTCTCTCAATTAGGTTATATAATTGGAGAAGAAAATTTACAAAAAACATTAAAAGAATATTTCAATACTTGGAAATTAAAACATCCTACTTCGCGAGATTTAAAACATATCGCACAAGAAGTTTCAGGAATGAATCTACGTTGGTATTTTAATCAATTTGTAACAACAACCGATATTATTGACTATAAAATTAAGGAGGTAAAAGCAATAGGGGATAAAACCCAAGTAACACTAGAAAATTTAGGAGGGATCGCAATGCCAATTGATTTTTACACGATAGATCAAACAGGAAAACCTCAAATCTTTTATATTCCTTTAAAATTATTAAGAGGTGAAAAACCGAATGATTATCCAAATTTAGATCGAAAAGTTTTACCTGATTGGGGATGGACGCAAAAAGAATATATTTTTACCATAGATCAACCTTTGTCAAATTTTAAAACTTTTGTAATTGACGCGTCGACCCGCTTAGCCGATGTCAATTATGATAATAATATCTACGAGAATAAATAGTATATTTGTAACCATTAAAAGAAATAAACCATGTTATTGGCTGTTAATATAGGAAATTCAAGTATTCGATTTGGTATTTTTAAAGAAGAAAAATGTATCAATTCATGGATCATTAATAGTAAAGCAGATCGAACGGAAGATGAATTTTACGCCCTGTTTAAAGGTTATTATCTACAATATGACATAGATGAAAAAGATTTAAGAAAAATTGTAGTAGGTTCAGTAGTACCCAAACATACTGAACCTGTTTGTAGAGCCTTAAAAAAAATACACGGTTTTGAACCCTTTTTAGTGAGTCGAGATACACCTTCTGCTATAAAACATGAATCCAATCAATTAGGAACTGATTTATATGCGAATGCAGTAGGAGCTTATGAATTGTTTAAGAGAAAATGTGTAGTCATTGATTTTGGAACTGCTTTAACTTTAACAGGAATTGATCATGATGGAACTATGTTGGGAGTAGTTATTGCTCCAGGAGTCAATACAGCATTACAATCTTTGGTTGGAAATACTGCACAATTACCTGATATTGAATTAACAGCTCCAGAAAAAGTATTAGGATTAGAAACCGTCGCTTGTATGCAATCAGGAATGGTATATGGATATCTTTCTATGATTGAAGGTTTAATAGACCGAATTAAAAATGAGATAGGTGATGATACTTATGTCATTGCAACAGGTGGTTTGTGCCATATTTTTGAATCATTAACCAACAAAATTAATTATACTGATAAATTACATACCATTAAAGGATTAAAAGCCTTATATGAATTGAATCATTAGTATTTTAAAAACCCCTTTATTTCATAATTAATTCATTAAACAACTTAGATTCTCTTTTTCATTACAACTTACTCATTCCTAATTAATACTTACTCATTATTTTTACTTATTTTTACCTCAATGTTTGATTTCTTAAAATTTAATATTTATAGCTTTATAGACATTTTCGCAGTTGCGTTTTTGTTATACCAATTGTACCGATTAATTCGAGGTACTGTCGCTGTCAATATTTTTTTAGGTTTTGTTGCAGGATATTTTCTATGGCGTATTGTTGATTATCTTGAAATGGAATTATTAAGCGGAATCTTAGGTGCTTTTTTTCAAGTCGGTTTTTTAGCTTTAATTATTATTTTCCAACAAGAAATTAGACGTTTTTTACTTCTAATGGGATCCAATACATTTTTAGCGAAACTACCTTCTTTTCTTAAAAAATCAAAAACTACGGACAATCGTGTTATACAATCTATTATTAATGCTCTAACAAAAATGTCTAGTGAAAAAACGGGTGCTTTAATTGTTCTCAAAAATGAAAATGACCTATCTGATTTGATTCAAAAGGGAGACCAAATGAATATAGAAATAAATGCTCCTATTATAGAAAGTATCTTCTATCATAATTCTCCATTACACGATGGAGCGGTCATTGTAGAAGGAAATAAAATTACTTCTACCCGATCTATTTTACCTGTATCCTACAATCAAAACATCCCTTCACATTTAGGATTAAGACACCGAGCAGCAATAGGAATTACAGAAAAATCAGATGCAGTGGCTTTAGTTGTATCTGAAGAAACAGGTTTTATTTCATACATCAAAAAAGGAATTAGAACTCCGATTCAGCACATTGATGAATTAGAAAAATTATTAGCTGAATTTATTAAATAAAATAAACCTGACTAAAATCATAAAATCCTGTAAATCACTACACATAAACATTTTATCACTTTTTTTATTTCAGATTAAAATCTTAACATATTAATTACTATTGTTTACCATAAAATCTAACTATATTTGTCGCCAAAAATTAATTATATGAAAACATTTACTATGAAAACATTAGTCATTACAATTATGACTTTATTATCATTAAATATTTACTCACAAGATTATAATTATAACGATAACAAAGGTAAGTTTTATATTTATTGGGGATGGAATAGAGGTTATTATTCAGACTCTGATATTCGATTTAAAGGAGATGGCTATGATTTTACAATAAAAGATGTTAGTGCCCATGACCGTCAAACGCCTGTTGCTTTTGACCCTTATATTACTGAAATGACAATTCCTCAAACAAACTTTAGATTGGGATATTTTATCAATGATCATTATGACATTTCTATTGGTGTTGATCATATGAAGTATATCATGACACAAGATCAAGCTGTTAATATCTATGGAAACATTAATAATGGTAGTGATTTTGATGGTACTTATAATGGTGAAGAAATTATCTTAACTGAAGATTTTTTAATGTTTGAACACACTGATGGATTAAATTATGTAAACATTGAAGTTAATCGAAACGATAATATCTTCGGTTTATTAAAAATGAAGGTAAATCCTGATAAGATACAACTAAATACAGTTGGAGGTGTAGGAGTTGGTATATTGTATCCTAAAACTAATACAACTTTAATGGGATTTGATCGCTATGATGAATTTCACGTTGCTGGATATGGTTTTTCTGGTAAAATTGGTTTAAACTTAACTTTATTCAAATATTTCTTCATTCAAACTGAAGGTAAAGTGGGGTATATTAATATGCCTGATATTCGAACTACACAATCTAAAACTGACAAAGCACAACAAGACTTCATGTTCTTCTCAAATAACATCACATTTGGTGCTAAATTTAGGCTTTGGAATAATAAAAAATAAATTTAATAAAACTAAAGAGCAGGTAAATAACCTGCTCTTATTGAAAAAAATTAATTAGTACATGAAAAAAGTTATTCATTGTCACTAAATATTTAATAAGGGGGAACGTCCATATAGTGTACAACAAAGAAACATTATTATACTCTAGATTTAAAAAAAATACCCCCTACACTTTCCATACATTTTTTAAAATACTGTAAAATAATCGCTTACATTTTAGAAGTATGGCGTTTGTATGGCCATTGTAATCATTAGATTAAATAAATAAGCATAAAAAAACTCTCAATAATCACTTACTGAGAGAAAACCTAAATTTTTAACTATGAAAAAAGTTATCTACTGTTGTTGAACTTCAATTCAAATATACAGTCTATTTGTTTTTAAAACATACTTCATTCGATATACAAACTGTTTTCATAGATGGATTTTATATTTATTACTTTTGAAATCGATTAATATCAATTTCTTTCGTTAAAACTTTTTTATTTTCTATAAAATTAAATAATTCATCTGCCATAGAGCATCCTAACATTATACCACGAGTTCCCAAACCATTTAAAACATAAACATTATGATGATCTTTATGTCTACCTACCAAAGGTCTACGATCTATTACTGTAGGTCTCAATCCTGCATTATGTTCTATAATTTCAAAATCTATTTTTAAAAAAGTTTTCAATTTAGAAACCAGTTCATCTTTTCCTTCTTCTGTAGGAATTTCATCCTTATCATCCCAGTTATATGTAGCTCCAACAAAGAAATAATCTTCTTGTAGAGGCATTATAAAAACTTTAGATTTCACCACCCTATCTAATTTTAATTCAGGAGCTTTTATAACCATTGTTTCTCCTTTATTTCCCACCAAAGGCAACTCATTAAAAAAGGGATTCTTTTTCAAACCATAACCTTCACAGAAAACAATTCGTGAAGCTTTTATTGTTTTATATTTAACTAATGAATCTTCTATTTCTAAACGAGTATAATCTAATTGCTCTTCAAGGAGTTGCTCTTTTTCTTTTAAAATATTCCGAAAAGCACTCAAAAATTCTCTAACACGAACCTTTCCTCCTCTTAAAACTTCTCCCACTCCAAAATCATTTTCAATATAAGGATTGTCTATAGATTCAATCTTAGTACTCAAAAAAGGATTTAAATCTTCTCTTTTAGCTTTTTTCAGCCATGTACTTTGTTCATCAGCAGAATGAAAAATTCGATCAATCCTACTCTTTTCAATAAGGTCAATATTTAAATATTGTTCAATATCTTTAAAAAACTCTTCTACTTTTTCTATTTGACCTAAAGCATTCCAAACAGGTGTAAATCTTTTCAAAACAACAGGATTATACATTCCTGAAGAAACTTTTGAAGCGTTATTCCCTTTTGAATCAATTATTAAAAATGTTTTATTCTGCTGTATACATTTATACGCAAACAAACTTCCTGATAATCCTTGACCTACTATGATATAGTCGTACATTTTCTTCGGTTTAAAAAAATAAAAAACCATTCCGAAACACATTCGGAATGGTTGTTTTTATCGTATGATTATTATTCTTATTGTTGCCATAAGTCAGATTCCACATCTCGAATTCCTGATTCAATTCTTCTGTTTTCCTCTATTTGACCTTTTGCATCACCTACAATATAATCTTTTACTGCTCTACCTTGCATGTTTTGTTCTTTATAAATCACAGAATTAAAACGGCGTGCATTAATCATATCATCAAATGATATATCAGCAGAAATGTTTCGACCACTAAATACTTTATTCTTATGTAAGACTTTACGTGCATCTGCATACCAAACCCAAAATAAGTCATAGTATGAATCATCTACAATACCTGCATTAATGGCTTGCATATCAGGTCCCATAGGAGCAATTCCTAATGGACGGTAACGCATCTCTCCTAGTTTTTTATCAATATACCACATTCCCATGATTTTGAACATTTTAACGTCTGTATTACGTAATTCGTTAAAATCTAAATCATCTTCAGTAATGGTTTCACCAGCAGCAATTTTATCTTTAGCCCAATCTGATGTATCTACAATAGAAAATTTTGAAGTTGCACTTGCATAATCTGTCTTAGTACCAAATGTATCATCTGTGTAAATTTCTTTAATATCACCAGACTTTATACCATCACTGATAGCATCATACAATGATTTTTGACCAATTCCTGCAATCCCTTCAGAAGTATGATAGTATGGTTGATTGATTCTTTCGTTCATATCAATTACTTCCCATACGATCTTTGACCAAAGAATGTCTCGATCTTTTACTTCTCCATAAGGTAGAGGCTCATCTTCCTCTTCGATAGAATCGTTTTCAGCACGCTCTAATGCTTTCTTTGCAAATTCTTCAGGAGATTTTACATTTAGTAAATTTTGAGCAGAAATTAATCCTGCAAAAATTAAACATAGTGAACTCAAAATATTTTTCATCATACGTAATTTTTAAAATTGTTACTTCACAGTAATTACAATTGGAGTTGCATTTTTAATTGGCACTGTAGAAGTAGCTTTAATGTCAAAAATTTGAACTGTTTGTCCTCTTCTTAACTTACCAAATGCAGCTTTTGCTTCTGCACTCATTCGGTTACCAGAACAATTCATTGTAAGCTTACCTGGAACTTTCACTTTAAAACTTGTTACATTTGCTTTAATATCAAATAAAAAGTTAGGGAACCCAGCTTCTACTGTCACTTTACCTATTGAACTCACTGGTAAAGCTAATGCAGACTCTCCACGTACCATACCTTGTGGTTTTGGTACATTTTTAATTCTATATGTTACTTTTTCTGTTACGGTTTTTCCTTTTGGTGTTGTACCTGATACTGTAAATGTTACGGTTTTTCCAGCACCTGGCTTATACATATATTTTCCTCCTCCTTTTGGAGACAATGATCCTGAGGAAGCTGTTAATTTAACAGTACCATCTTTTGCTCCACTCATCGTAGCACTCATAGGGTTATTTAAACCTCTATATACTACGTTCATTTTATCAGCTGTTACAGCTCCATATGCAATATCCGGGATCTTTTGCTCGATAATCTCCCCTGCTACATAATATTTTTGATTAAATGGATAACTAATCGTTTTACCCGCACCGTTTACATACGAGATTTCTCCACTTATAGTTTTATATCCTACAGATCCTGTTCCTAATTCAAATTCAGCTACACCATTCTTCATTGGACGTGAAACACCATTCACTACCACACTTGATTGAATTGAACTATCATATGCTCCTAACAAAATTTTAGCACTTGCTGGATCACCTTGTTTAATAGTTGACGGTGCAATTACAATAGGTTCAAAGCTGTTTAACTCAACATCCTGAATTAATTTTGTTGCTAACATTGAAGAAACAATCTTCGACTCTTCATTACGAACATTCGTTTCTAATAATGATAAGTTTGTCAAAGATGCTACGTTAGGTTGTTCAAAGAACGTTTCATTTAACCATGTTTTATTCTTTTTTGTAGGAGTGGTAGAAAAGAATTTTTCAACACGAGACTTATCTTCTCCTTTTAAAGTTGGAACAGATAATAAATACGTTCTAAATTCATTTACCTTTGCTTCAAATTCTAAAGCTTTATCCGTAGGTTTACCTCCTCCTTTAAAGAATAATTTATCTAACTTTTCAGATGATTCCAATACTTTATAATCTAAATCTTCAGAAGCCATATCAATTTCATTAGCTCCTATTTCAGACTTAATACCGTCTATATATGCAATAAATTCATCTGCTTTTGTTTTTACCTCTTGGGATTTTTCATATACAGAAGCATAACGTTCTGGATCATCTTGAGCTTTCTTCTCTAATCCATTATAAAAACTTTTATTTGCTTCTGTAGTTTGTCCAACTACATCTTCTAAAGTTGCATTGGTATTACCAAAAGATCTCAATACCTCACGATCTACATTCATTGCCATCATAGCGATGAATATTAGATACATCAGGTTGATCATCTTCTGACGTGGTGATAATTTTGCTTTTGCCATTCTTTCTTAAAAATTTAATTATTATTTAAATTGACAAAAATTATCCGTTATTTTTACCACTCATTGCAGATAACATACCTCCGTAAACATTATTTAATGAAGATAAGTTACCAGATAATGTATTTAACTGTTCACTTACATTTTTAGCATCTTCTGTAGATTGATTTAAAGCGTCTACAGAGTGACCTAATTTTTCAAAACTATGTTTTAAACTTGTTACTAATTCAGCATCAATGCGAGCATCTTTTAATAAATCATCTAATTTTTGAGATAAAGAACCTCCTTCTAATTCAGGCTCAGCTTGAATTGATGATTTTCTTGCTACTGGCTCTCCATCAGCTAATTCAGGGTATGCTTTTTCCCAATCATATTCTCCTGCTGGAGGATCAAATGCAAAGATTACGAAGATAATTGCTTCTGCAATTAATCCAATTGCTAAAACCACAGTTCCATCTAATGGACCTATTGACCAGTGATTAATTTTGAATAATGCTCCTAAGATTACAACGGCTGCTCCTAACGAGTACACCATATTTAACATCTTATCTTTAGCTTTTGTTTTTGCTGCCATAATTTTCTAATATTTATTTTTTCTTAATTTTTATCTTGTTCTAACTGCTGATCTTGCCTTTGTACTTCGTGCACTTTCCGGAATCGTTTGTACGGTTCTAAATCCAATATAAGAAGTTGCTGAATCTGCATATTCCCAATCACGAGAAGCTACTTGTAAATAATATCCTATATCTTTCCACGATCCTCCTCTGATAACTTTTTTAGGATTAGACATACGACCATGAGCTAAATTAGGGTTCATTGTAGCAGATTGTAAATAACCTGAATTATCATAGGCTGATTCTGTCCATTCTGAAACGTTTCCAGCCATATCATATAATCCAAATCCATTTTCAGGGAATGATTTAACTTTTGCTGTATAAATCCAATTACCTTCTTTCTCGTCTTCCATATAATTACCTCGTTTTGGCTTAAAGTTAGCCATATAACATCCTCTATCATCTGATAGATAAGGTCCTCCCCATGGGTAAGTACCTGCATCTAGACCTCCTCTTGCTGCATATTCCCATTCAAATTCAGTCGGTAATCTATATTTTTTAGACTTTGGTTTGCTCTTTGATTTATTATAAATCGTTGCATTTTTCGTTCTATAAGAACAGAATGCTTGCGCTTGCCACCAATTTACACCTACTACAGGATAATCACGGTATGCATCATGCCACATGTATTCTTCATGCATTGGCTCATTAAATGAGTAATTAAAATCACGTGTCCAAACTGTTGTATCAGGATAAACAGATACTTCTTTTGAATGAATAAAGTCTTTACGACTTGCTTTTGCTTTTGCTGCAGCTTTTGTATCAACCCATTGGTATTTATATTTAATTTTTGACCAATCAATAAAACGTTCATCATCAATACGTTCTTCTGGAGCTATATACATACTTTCTAATACTTCAGCATATTCAACATCTGGATAATCTCCAGTACCCCAGTATAAAGGAACGTCCCAATTTAATTGTTTTACTTCATCATATCCTTCACCAGATCCTTTTTCTGCTATCATTTGGTAATAAGGTAAATTATCTTCTTCTTCATAATCATCCTCCATACCTACATAAGCATATTCACTAATTCCTTCACCTTCTCCACCTCCAGACTCATAAGCTCTTTCTGCTAATAAGTATCTCGCGATAGAATCACGTGTGTAGTATACAAATTGTAAATATTCTCCATTTGTAATTTCCGTTTCATCCATAAAGAAAGAAGAAACTGTTACCGTACGAGGATCTGCATCAAAATTTCCTGTAAAATCATAATCACTTTGACCTACAACAAATGATCCTGAAGGAATTCGAACCATACCTAATGGTTGTTCTAAATTCCATTTTTTTGTTGGTTTCACACCAACTAATTGACCTCTAGTCGTTCTAGAATCATATGATGTGCTACTACCACCTCCTCGGCTTCCTCCAAAACAAGAGAATAACATTGGAATTACAATTGCAATAATTAGTATTCTTTTTATAATCATATCTTTAGATATTTTCAAGTCGCAAAATTAACTACTTTTTTAGTAAATCAAAATTTCTTTTTGTTCTATTTTAACGTTCTTTGTTAAATATTATTATATTTCCTTATAAATATTTCTTATAATTTTTCCACCAACGGTCTGGAATTTCCCCTTCTATTGTTTTTAAATAGTCATTATAAGAGCATGGAATCATTCGTTTTTCAAATACATTATTTTCTTTTGATTCGTAATCCAGCTCAATCCACCAATGATCCAATTTTATATTTTTAACAAATTTAAATTCTCTATCTTCCACTGGAACGGTATAAAATAAGTAAGCATCTTTTTTTGAAAAATTTGGCATTTCTTCTCTTAAATTATATCCTTCTATAAAATACCATATCATTTGGGCTATTAAAATAGCAGTTTGATTTCGAATATCTTTTATTGGATTGTATTCAAAAACACTTAAACATGACACTTTAGAACTCATACCTGCATAACGTGTTATCGCACAAATCTCTTTCCCATCTAATCCATTAGGAATTGCATAGGAATTTGCTGGAGATTCTGAATAACGTATAGCGCTCATATCAATTGATACTAAATCACTATCTCGCAAAAAAGGTTCCGTTTCACTTATATTTTTTGATGCACTACCTAATCTTAAATATTCAAAATTCATTTGAGTTATAAGATCCATCTCTTCCTGCGAAACATAATAACTTTGATGGCCAATACCGTAAAAATTAAAAAGTTTTCGTGGTTCTTCTGTTAAAATTTGATTTAAATACGAATCGGCATTTTTTTCTTCTGAAAATAATCCTAAGTCAAATTTTCGGTCTACAGAACAGATATTCGTTGTTTTCTGAAGTTGATCATAAGCACGATAAATTGCATATGTTATATTCTGACTCCCTCCTAAAACAACAGGAATACATTTTTTTTCTATCAAATAAGAAATTATTTTTTTAACTGCAAAGTACGTATCTGAAAGGTTATTTCCTTTCTTCACATTACCTAAATCTACTATCTTTTTAGACCAATTCCCTTTAAAAAGCAGATAAAATTGTTCTCTAATTTCATTAAAGCCAACTTCAGAGAAATCTTCTTGTGTACTCCCTCTACTTTCTTCTATTCCAATTAAAACAACAGTCTCTTCTTCCAAAACATTCAGATTACCTTCGAAAAAAGTAATTGTTGAAGCTAATGAAAAAGGTTTTTCAAAATTCACCTTTTCAAAAATGGTTTTATCAATAGGAGTTAAAAGTTCTGTAATCATTATTTTTTCTTAGTCGTCTTCCTTTTTGCAGTTTTTTTCTTCTTTGGAGCACGCTCTTCAATTAGTTTTTTAGTTGCTTCTAATGTTAAAGATTGAACATCAAAATCTTTTGGTAATTCAATTTTTGTTTTCCCTTGTACAATATTGAAACGTCCCCAACGTGCCTTCTGAACTGAAATTCCTTCATCTTCCCAATTATGAATAAATTTCTCTATTTCTTTACGTTTTTTATCTTCAATTAATATTTCAATATCTTTTTGTGATAAGTTATCAAAATCATATTTTTTATTTACATTAATAAATAAATCATTCCACTTGATAAAAGGACCAAAACGTCCTGTTCCTTTTTGAACAGGTTTTCCTTCATACTCTGCAATTGGAGCATCAGCCTTTTGCTTAGCTATAATAGCCTCTACTGCTTCTTCAAAATCAACTTCCAAAGGATTTACTCCTTTTCCTAATGATATAAACTTCCCATCGTATTTTACATAAGGACCAAAACGCCCTTCATTTACTTCTATCTCTTTCCCTTCATATTCTCCTAAACTTAGTGGTAATTTAAATAAATCTAACACTTCATTTAGTTCAACTTCTGAAAGGATCATATCTTTACGTAAACTTGCAAATAATGGTTTTTCTTCATCATCTGCTTCCCCTATCTGAGCCATAGGCCCAAAACGACCAATTTTTACATAAACATTTTTACCTGTCTCAGGATGTTTTCCTAATAATCGTTCTCCCGTTGCACGATCAGCATTTTCTTTTACATCTTCAATTCTAGGATGGAATTCACCATAAAAATCCCCAATCATTTCTGTCCAGCCTTCTTTTCCAGATGCAATGGTATCAAATTCTTCTTCCACTCGTGCAGTGAAGCTATAATCCAATACATTTTCAAAATGTTCAACTAAGAAATCATTTACAACCGTTCCTATTTCAGTAGGGATTAATTTATTACGATCAGCTCCTACACGTTCTTTTTTCTTTGAAACCTGAATTTCATCTTTCTCTAGTGTAATATAATCGTATTCACGATCTATTCCTTCTAACTGAGACTTTTCTACATATTCACGACGTTGAATTGTTGAAATTGTAGGAGCATAAGTTGAAGGACGACCAATTCCTAATTCTTCTAATTTCTTCACTAAAGAAGCTTCTGTATAACGTGCTGGTGCTTTAGTAAATCGTTGTTGAGCTATTATTTGATTATTCTGTACAGATTCTCCTTTACTTACCTTTGGTAACAATCCGCTTTCTTCTTCTTTCTCATCATCTGTACCTTCTAAATATAATTTTAAAAAACCATCAAATGTTACTACCTCACCTTTTGCAACAAATTGATGAGTTGTTTTAAAAGAATCAATCGAAATTGTAGTACGCTCTAACTTTGCATCCGACATTTGGGAAGCCACCGTTCTTTTCCAAATTAGGTTATATAAACGTTCTTGACGATCATCTCCTCCTGCTATTTTTCTACTCATATCAGTAGGACGAATTGCTTCGTGAGCTTCTTGAGCACCTTTACTTTTTGTACTATAATTTCGTGCTTTGAAATAATGATCTCCAAATTCTTCTCTAATTTCCTTTTCGATAGCATTCTTAGCATCATTTGATAAATTAACACTATCAGTTCTCATATACGTAATATAACCAGCTTCGTATAGTCTTTGTGCTAATTGCATGGTCATCGATACGGAATATCCCATTTTACGAGAGGCTTCTTGTTGTAAAGTAGATGTTGTAAAAGGGGCTGCTGGAGATTTTTTTGCTGGTTTCTGTGTTAAATCAGCTACTATAAAATCTGTCCCAACTGTTTTTTCTAAATATTCTAATGTTTCTTCTTTCGTTTTAAAACGATTACGAAGTTCTGCCTTAAACTTTTTACCTTCGGCAGTTTTAAATTCAGCCGTTACACGATAGGATTCCTCAGGTTTAAAAGCTCGTATTTCTTTTTCTCTTTCTACAATTAAACGAACCGAAACAGATTGTACTCGACCGGCTGAAAGACCTCCTTTAACCTTACGCCAAAGAACTGGAGATAATTCAAATCCAACCAAACGATCCAATACACGTCGTGCTTGCTGAGCATTTACCAAATTATAGTCAATTGAACGTGGATTTTCAACTGCTTTAAGAATAGCATTTTTTGTAATTTCGTGAAAAACAATACGCTTTGTTTTTTCATCGGGTAACTTTAATTCATTTTTAAGATGCCATGCGATAGCCTCTCCCTCACGATCTTCATCGGAAGCTAACCAAACCATATCTGCTTTTTTTGCTAAAGCTTTTAGTTTTTTCACTACTTCCTTTTTATCTGAAGAAATTTCATATAAAGGTTTAAAATCATTTTCAATGTCAATTCCCATTCCTTTTTTAGCAAGATCGGAAACATGTCCAAAACTCGATTCCACTTGAAAATCTTTTCCTAAATACCCTTGAATGGTTTTCGCCTTTGCAGGAGACTCCACGATGACTAAATTCTTTGGCATACCGTCTGTATTTTGTGCAAAAGTATAATATTATCTTGAATTTTAAAGATAAGTTTTCTTTTACTATCAAAAAATGACCGTCAAAAGGCGGTCATTTTTCTTAAATTATATTGTATTTATGAAACTCCTATTTCATCAATTTCATTATAGTTTTCTTCTTTCATAAAAATTTGTTTATACACGAAATAAAACCCAGCATATGCAATAGGTACAGTAACAAACATTCCTATATAACATAAAAATATACCTGTAACAGATATTAAAACCAGTATAACAAATGCAAAAAAGACATTAAAGAAATTTTTGTTTACAACTTTTAAACTTCCTGTTAATGCTTCTCCAAAAGAAACTTCCTTATGAAACCAATAAATCATAGGCGCTAAACTCAAAGCCGTCATAATATATATACCTGGTAAAATACATAACATAAGACCTACCATTGATAAAATCATAATCGCAATATGAATTACAATTAACCCTATTAGTTTCGAAGATTTATAAGGTTTAAATACATCTGAAAAGGAATAATCTAATCCTAAATCTACATTTTTCACCATTTCAATATAACCCATCATCATAGGTACAACCAATAAAGATAAGGCAGCAGAAATAATACTTGCCATATTCATCTCTCCTTGTATAGATTGTATGTAACTTTCTAATCTTTCTATATTGCCTGATGAAGCTAATTCAATATACGTATTAATAAATTCTTGTAAATCAACTCCTGCGATAGTATATGCTAAATATTGCAAAAAAGCAGTAACCATAGTATAAAGCACCATAAATAATATAGACCATAATAATAGTCTTTTAACCACTACATTATACGCTTCTCCTATAATTTCTGAAATATTCAAATTATAGCCTTCTTCCATTATTTTGTTTACTTTTTCCTGAAACATGTATTTTAATTTTTAGTTATTCTTTATTTTCTCCTATCAGATCAATTTCATCTGCTATTTCTGTATCAAAGCCCACCACTTTACTATAGGCTGTATAAAAAGGCATGTAAATAAAAGTTTGCGTTGCTATAATCCCAATAAAACAAGCAAAAATACCTAGCATGGATATAAAAAATGCAGCTACACAACTTAAAAATAGAACCAGCCAATACTTATTTCCTAATTTAAAAGCAATATTAAAAATATCCTGTATAGATAACTCTATATTAAATGCATATACTACCGCTACAAAACCTATTGGAATAATTGCATAAATAAAAGGAATCACAAACAACAAAAATGCTACAACCAATAACAATGAAATCAATATAGATAATACAAAAGTTTTAACCCAATACTTCTTCTTTAAAGCATAGAAAAAAGCTTCTACATTAACATTCAATCCTGATTCTTGTTGAAAACAAATTCGGTAAAACCCTACACTCAATGTAAAAGAAAAAAACGTCGACAGAAAAATTATTCCAAAATATATAAGAATCATCAAAACAGAAGCGAAAACATCCATTTCTCCAGAATTAACAAAGTTTTGAGAATCCATACCAATTAATGCAAAAAAAGGAATCATCAATGCAATTTGTAGGGTATACATTAGAATTCCTTCAAAAACTACTTTCAACATTCCATATGCAAAAACTTTTTTAAAAAGTTCAAATGAATCTCCTATGATGTTTTCAAAAGTCAATCCTCTGTGAGATTCTATTTTTTGAAGTATTCGTTCTTTCATAGATTACATTTTCAACAAAAATACAATTAATTAGCCTTCAAAACAAACCTATAAGTAAGTAGAAACAATCTGTCAACATGTCAGTAATATTTTTTATCTTTGTACTCCAATTTAGAAAATTACAATGGAACAATTCACCCAAAATAAAGTTATAGACGAATCGAAACAAGGAGAATCGCTATCCATTCAGACAAAAGAAGGTAATACTAAAAAATTATTTATTGAAAGTTACGGTTGTCAAATGAATTTTTCAGATTCTGAGATTGTAGCTTCTATTCTATCTGAAAATGGTTATAATACAACTCAAAATTTACAGGAAGCTGATTTGGTTTTAGTTAACACTTGTTCAATTCGTGAAAAAGCAGAACAAACCGTTCGAAAACGTTTAACTCAATACAATCAAGTAAAAAAACACAACCCTGCAATGAAAGTAGGTGTACTAGGTTGTATGGCAGAACGTTTAAAATCAAAATTCCTAGAAGAAGAAAAAATCGTAGATCTAGTGGTTGGACCGGATGCTTACCGAGACTTACCTAACCTATTATCAGAAGTTGAAGACGGTCGCGATGCTATCAATGTATTATTATCTAGAGAAGAAACCTATGCAGATGTAAATCCTGTTCGGTTAGGAGGAAATGGTGTTACAGCTTTCGTTTCCATTACACGAGGTTGTGATAACATGTGTACATTTTGTGTAGTACCTTTCACACGAGGTCGTGAACGCTCTCGTGACCCTCACTCTATTGTTGAAGAATGTATTGATTTACATAAAAAAGGATACAAAGAAATCACTTTGTTAGGTCAAAATGTAGATTCTTACCTATGGTATGGAGGTGGTTTAAAAAAGGATTTTTCAAAAGCAACGGAAATACAAAAAGCGACTGCTGTTAATTTTGCAAAATTAATGGATTTAGTTGCTACAGCAGTTCCTACTATGCGTATTCGTTTTTCTACTTCAAACCCACAAGATATGGATGTTGAAGTATTACATATTATGGCAAAACATGATAACATTTGTAAATATATTCATTTACCGGTTCAATCCGGAAGTAATCATATGCTTCAAAAGATGAATCGTTTGCATACACGTGAAGAATACATAACATTGATTGATAATATTCGTGAAATTTTACCCGATTGTTCTATTTCCCATGATATGATTGCTGGTTTTTGTGATGAAACAGAACAAGATCATCAAGATACACTTTCTTTAATGGATTATGTACAATACAACTACGGCTATATGTTTGCTTATTCTGATCGACCAGGAACTCCTGCTCATAAAAAACTAGAGGATAATGTTCCTACAGAAATTAAAAAACGTCGTTTAGCTGAAATTATCGAAAAACAGCAAGAACATTCTCTATATAGAATGAAGCAATTTATTGGTAAAACAGTAGAAGTTTTGATTGAAAAAGAATCGAAAAAGAATAAAGGGGAATGGGCTGGTCGAAATTCTCAAAACGCTATGGTTGTATTTCCTAAAACAGGAGAAGAAGCCATTGGAGATTTTATTAACGTTATTGTTAAAGAATGTACTAGTGCTACTCTAATTGGTGAAAGAATTGATTAATTTAATTTACCTTAAACAAAACACGAGAATTAAAAATGCAAAATTTACAACCTATAAAACAACGGTTTAGTATCATGGGGAATGACCCAGGGCTAAATCGTGCACTTCAAAAATCAGTTCAAGTTGCTCCTACTGACATTTCTGTTTTAGTGATTGGTGAAAGTGGTGTAGGAAAAGAATTTATTCCTAAAATCATTCATTCTTTATCTAACAGAAAACACAATCAATATATTGCGGTAAACTGTGGAGCCATACCAGAAGGAACTATCGATTCTGAACTATTTGGACATGAAAAAGGTGCTTTTACAGGTGCTGATAAAACACGTAAAGGTTATTTTGAAGTTGCCAATGGAGGTACTATCTTTTTAGATGAAGTTGGAGAATTACCTCTTTCAACACAAGTTAGGTTATTACGTGTCTTAGAAACAGGTGAATTTATAAAGGTAGGTTCTTCTCAACCACAAAAAACAGATGTTCGAGTAGTAGCAGCAACCAATGTTAATGTATTAGATGCTGTTAAAAAAGGGAAATTCAGAGAAGATTTATATTACCGTTTAAATACAGTTCAAATCGACTTACCTCCTTTGAGAGAACGAAAAGAAGATATCCCTTTATTATTTAGAAAGTTTGCTTCTGATTTTGCCGACAAATATCGAATGCCTTCTATTCAACTTGATCCCGAAGCCACACAATATTTGATTAATTATCGTTGGCCAGGAAACATTCGTCAGCTCCGAAACTTTGTCGAACAAATTTCGGTTATTGAAGAAAATCGTCTACTATCATTAGAAAAAATACGCGAATATTTACCTTATGATGGACATCACTTACCTATTTTAAGTGAAAATTCGAAAAACGCCACTCATTCTAAAGAAGATTTTAGTAATGAACGTGAATTATTATACAAAGTCTTATTTGACATGAAAAAAGACTTAAATGATTTAAAATCATTAACCTTAGATTTAATGCAAAATCGTGGAAATTTTGATATTAATGAAAAAAATGAACAATTAATCAAACGTGTTTTTCAAGATCATCCTACAGAAGAAAAAACCTCAAATGATTTTTATGAAGTTCAGCCTCGTATCCAACATACATCACCATCTTATGATGTGAATGATTTCGATTATGAAGAAGCTCAACTTTCAGAAGAATCTTTATCTTTACAAGAAAAAGAAGAAGAACTTATCAAAAAAGCTCTTCAAAAAAACAATGGAAAACGTAAAGATGCAGCTCGAGAGCTTGGCATTTCGGAGCGTACGCTATATCGTAAAATAAAACAATTTGGAATATAAACGAATGAAGAATTTAGAATTAAAAATGAAGAATCACAAAAAAAATCAGAAATTGAAAATCTTTTTTCTTTTTTCTTTTATCCTTTCTCTTTTTATCTTAAATGGTTGTTATTCTTTAAATGGATCTTCTTTGGATCCATCGATTAAAACAGTTCAAATTGATCTTTTTCCAAATTATGCTCCTTTACAAAATGTAACATTAAGCCAAAATTTCACCAACGATTTACGTGACCGTTTTCAACAAAGGACTCCTTTAGATGTTGTTGATAATAATGGTGACATATCCATTTCAGGTGAAATAACCGATTATAGAGAAAGTTACACTACCGTTACTTCAAACGAACAAGCACAACAAAACCGTTTAACTATAAAGATTAAGGTAAACTATGTCAATAATCTAGATGATACTAAAAGTTTTTCTAAAACCTTTCAAGATTACGAAGATTATCCAGGAAACCAAACTTTAACTCAAGTTGAAGGAACAGTTGTTCCTGATATCACTGAACGAATTATTGACCAAATATATAATGCCATAGTTACAGATTGGTAAACATGACAAAAGAAGAGTTTCATAAAATAATGGATCATCCTTTTGATTTAACACAAGAGGAAACTAATTCAATTAATAAACTAATTGAAAAACATCCTTATTTTCTAACTGCAAGACTTCTCTCACTTCGTGGTATAAAAAATCATGCTGCAGAAAACTATAATGAATCTTTAAAAAAAGTAGCTTCTTATTCCACTGATAGAACCCTATTATTCGATTATATTACACATAAAAAAATATTAGAAAAAAATATTTTAGAAGAGGCTCAAAAGGCAAAAGAAATAACCACTTCATCTATTCATCAAGAGAATACAAATTCAGAAGAAGCTTTTATTAATCCAGCAAAACCCAAAGAATTTAATAAAAATGAATTTCACTCTTTTTCACAATGGTTAAAAATATCAACACAAAATTTAGAAGATGAATCAATCAATCAAAATGCTAAATTTTCAGCTATTGATCGATTTATTGAATTAAACCCAAAACTTTCCCCTATTAAAGATCGACAAAAAAATATTGATATCGCATTGAACAGTATCACTGAGAATCAAAATTTAATGACCGAAACTTTAGCTAAAATATACGTTGAACAAAAAAAGTATGATAAAGCAATTCAAGCTTTTAAAATATTAAGTTTGAAATATCCAGAAAAAAGTGGTTTCTTTGCAGACCAGATCAAAGCAATTAAAAAATTAGATAAAAAATAATAATTATGAGCGGAGCAGCTTTAATTTTAATGATATTAATAGGACTAGCTTGTATAGCTATTATATTGGTTATTATGGTTCAAAACCCTAAAGGTGGAGGTTTATCATCTTCTTTTGGTGGTTCGGGTAGTGGTTCTCAAATGTTTGGAGTTCAACGTACCAATGATTTTTTAACTAAAGCAACATGGACTCTGGCTATTGTAATTGCAGGATTAGCTTTAACAGCTAATTTTATTATGCGTGATAAAGAAGATGCAACTTCTATTCAAGCTCCTGTACAACAAGAGCAACCTGCAGAGGTACCTCCAGCTAGTGAATAAAGATTTTATTAAATAGGTATATAAAAATGTCAGCTTGTCACTAAGCTGGCATTTTTTATATCATTTTGTCATAAATTTGGGTTTGGCATTTTTTTAGCCTTTAACCCTTCATAAATAATAATTTTAAATCAAAAAATAAACATAATGAGTCAAATCAAACCGTTAGCAGACCGAGTGGTAATTGAACCACAAGCTGCAGAAACAAAAACAGCAAGTGGAATTATCATTCCTGACAATTCGAAAGAAAAACCTCAACAAGGAAAAATTATTGCTGTTGGCCCTGGAAAAAAAGATGAGCCTATGACTGTTAAAGAAGGTGATGTTGTTTTATATGGGAAATATTCTGGTACGGAGCTTAACTGGCAAGGGAATGATTTATTAATCATGAAAGAATCTGATATTTTAGCAATTATCTAATAAATATAAAAATTAACATAATCACTATTTGCTTATAGCCAATAGCTAAAAAACAAAAAAATGGCAAAAGATATAAAATTTGATATAGAAGCACGAGACGGATTGAAAAAAGGGGTTGATGCCTTAGCAAATGCCGTAAAAGTTACTTTAGGACCTAAAGGACGTAATGTTGTATTAGAAAAATCCTTTGGATCTCCTCACGTAACTAAAGATGGGGTTTCAGTTGCAAAAGAAATTGAATTAGAAGATCCTATTGAAAATATGGGAGCACAGATGGTAAAAGAAGTGGCTTCAAAAACAAACGATTTAGCAGGTGATGGTACTACAACAGCAACTGTTTTAGCACAAGCTATTGTTCGTGAAGGACTTAAGAATGTTGCTGCAGGTGCTAATCCTATGGATCTAAAAAGAGGAATTGATAAAGCAGTTGAAAAAATTGTTACTGATTTACAATCTCAATCTAAAGAAGTAGGAGAAAATTCAGATAAAATTCAACAAGTAGCTGCTATTTCAGCGAATAACGATAATACTATTGGTTCTTTAATAGCTGAAGCATTTGGAAAAGTTGGGAAAGAAGGTGTAATTACAGTTGAAGAAGCAAAAGGAACCGATACTACTGTAGATGTCGTTGAAGGAATGCAATTTGATAGAGGATTCATCTCTCCTTATTTTGTAACGAATACAGAAAAAATGACGGCTGAATTAGAAAATCCTTATATCTTATTACATGATAAAAAGATTGCAAATTTAAACGATATTTTACCAATTTTAGAGCCTATTGCACAATCAGGTCGTCCTTTATTAATTATTGCTGAAGATGTTGAAGCACAAGCTTTATCAACTTTAGTTGTAAACAAATTAAGAGGAGGATTAAAAGTAGCTGCAGTAAAAGCACCTGGATTTGGTGATCGTAGAAAAGCCATGTTGGAAGATATTGCCATCTTAACAAATGGTACTGTTATTACTGAAGAGTTAGGAATGGCTTTAGACCAAACTACTCTTGAAATGTTAGGGTCTGCTGAAAAAGTATCCATTGACAAAGACAATACAACCGTAGTAAACGGAGCAGGTGATCAATCAAAAATTGAGGCTCGTGTTGGACAAATCAAATCACAAATTGAAACTACAACATCTGAATATGATAAGGAAAAATTACAAGAGCGTTTGGCTAAATTAGCTGGAGGTGTTGCTGTTTTATATGTAGGAGCTGCTTCTGAAGTAGAAATGAAAGAGAAGAAAGATCGTGTGGATGATGCTTTACACGCTACTCGTGCAGCAGTAGAAGAAGGTATTGTTGCTGGTGGTGGTGTCGCTTTAGTTCGAGCGATTACTTCTTTAGAAGCTGTTAAAGCTGACAATAAAGATGAAGAAACAGGTATTTCAATTGTAAAACGTGCTATTGAAGAACCTTTACGCCAAATCATTACCAATGCTGGTGGTGAAGGATCTGTTGTAGTAGCCAAAGTAGCAGAAGGAGAAAAAGATTTTGGATACAATGCTAAAACAGATGAATATGTAAACATGCTTGAAGCGGGAATTATTGATCCTACTAAAGTAACACGTGTAGCTTTAGAAAATGCAGCTTCAGTTGCAGGTATGCTACTAACAACTGATTGTATTGTAACAGAAATTCCAAAAGATGAAGCGCCTGCTGCTATGCCTCCAATGGGTGGTGGAATGCCAGGTATGATGTAAGAATAAAATAAATAATCATAATAAAAGGCAAGATTTAAAAATCTTGCCTTTTATTATTTATCACAAAATAGTATAGTAAAAAACTATCTCTTTACACTCAATACTTCCACTGTACCAATAGTTTCAAGACAAATGGTTCCAGTAGGAAGACTCTCACTACATTGCTTTAATGAAGCTGTCGAAATAATAATATTCCCATTTTTATCTATTGAAAGTCTTTCAACAGGTACTGTTGAATTTTCTGCTGTAGTTTGAAAAGAGATTTTACCTGGCCTAGAAGTATACGAATGACTTCCATCTGTGCTCATTAATATTCTACTAGAAGGTTTAACATTTCCAAAAAAACCATTAGTAGCAGCTGTTAATGACTCTAAATTTAATAATGAAGCTCCTGATGGAACATTTCCAACATTAGTCAACGAACTTGCATCACTCAAATCGGCTTCAATTCTTATTCCATGCAGTGAAATTGCCTGATTAGGATTATCTGTAATTCCCATTGCCATTGTAATATCACTATCTCCATTTCCTATTAAAGTAAACATATCTTTTTCATTTAAAGGAAACCCTGCTATTTCAGTTTCAAACTCTGCAAAGGCATCTAAAACAAGAGGTGCCACATTCCCTTTTGATAAAATATGATTCCCTTTTTCATCAATCATATATGGGTTTCCTGCATCTGCTGCTCTAATATTTTCTATAATAGGAACTGAACTTAGTCCAACAGCAGCTCCAATTGCTCCAGTATCCGTTTCTCTATAACGCCATTCTAAATCAACAGCGTCTGATCCTGAATCTAGATTACATAACCAAGTTGCTTCAGAATGCTTATATAGCTTAACACACTCTTCATCAGTATCATATACTAATAACCCATTTTGATCTGCCCCAACAACCATTGCATTTATTTCACTAGTCGTAAGTCGCGGTATCAAAAGTCCTTCTGGATCTGTATTTGCATTATCAGGATTATCAACAATATCAAATGTTCCTTTTGGAGAATTTGTATTAATCCCCACCTGTGAACTCCCCAAAATGCTCAGTAAAAATGAGCACCACAACAGTAATTTTTTTTTCATTTTTATATGTTTTTTTTGACAAACATACAATACAAGATGTTTAATAATATATATATTATGTTAAAAAATGTTACAGTTTATAAAAATAAACTACTGTTTAACAACACTATAACACCTTTTAAGATTTTTATAAGAGCTTTACTTTTTATATATAGAACTAATATTTACTTCATAATAGAAAAAGAAGTATCAACAAGCTTGTTGACACCTCTTTTCTACTATCATAAAATTAAAAACTACACTATTTCTTAACAATTCTTTTAGTCTGGCTCGTTCCATCCTTAAATACAACCTGATAAATATATACATCACTTCGCAATTGATGTAAATCAACTTCATAATTCTTTGTATTCTTTAAAGACTCACTCTTTAGTACTACGTTCCCTGACAAATCAACTACTTTCCAATATTTTACAAGCTTATCTGACTTTGTTTTGATTTTTCCATCTGTTGGATTTGGATATACAAATAACGCTGTCTTCTCAACAGTTCCTTCATTAACTTCACCTGTTTTAACTCTACTTGAACTTGTATCACAACTCTCAAATGAAAATACCGGGTTAGCAAACCCAAAGTTTCTTCGTCCTGCATACGTCTCACTATTAGCTATGGTAAACTCATCTATTGGGCCTTTAACATTTACACAAACTTTTTGTCGATCATTCGTATCAAAACCACTAGTAATTTCTTTTCCTGTATATGTATTGTTCCCTAAATTTTCAATAGAGCTACCTAATTGCACTTCTGATGGTGAAAGATTATATACTTTACCCCCATTCTTCGCTATAAATCGAATCTTTTCTAATCTACTATCAGAAGAATAGTCTATATCATAAATACAGGTTCTGAAATTTTGTACCGGACTGGAGAATTTGTATGAAACATCTTTTTCGGATGAAGAGTTAATATTATATTTGACTACTTCAACTCCATTAACTACTTCTGGAATTACGCTACCATCATTTCCATCTTCATTAAATTCAAAAACTAATGATTCCCCATTTATTAAATCAATCGTTTGAGGAGATTCTCCATTATAAGCTTCTAAATCTAATGCATCATAACATGCTGGACAGCCATAATTTTCTGCTACTCCTGGCTCATCAGGGCAACTATCTACATCATCACAAACACCATCTCCATCACTATCTTCACATGCTAGACAACCCTTATTTTCTGATGTACCTGCTACTTCAGGGCATTCATCACAAACATCTCCTATTCCATCCCCATCGCTATCTAATTGATCTGCATTAGCTGTAGTTGGACAATTATCTTCATCATCACAAATACCATCTCCATCACTATCTGAATCACAACTTGAATTACAATCTTCTAATGAAAATACTGGATTTGAGAATCCAAAATTACGATCAGTATCATATGTTTCACTACATAAAATTGTAAATTCATCTATAGGGCCTACTATATTAACACATACTGCTTGTTCATTATTTATTTCAAATTTCGAAGTAGCTTTTTCACCTCTATAAGTTTGATTTCCTAAATCTTTAATTGCACTCCCTAAACTAACTTCTGAAGGACTAATCGTATATTCAACATTTCCTTTTTTTGCTATAAGTTGAATTCTTTCTACTCCTAATTTCGATTTATCTATATCATAAATACAAGTTCTAAAGTTCTTAACTAGCTTCGAAAACTTATAGGTTACTTTTTTAGGATTTGATGAATCAATATTAAATTGAATTACATCCGTTCCATCAATAGTTTCTGTTGTAATAGATCCTCGGTTATCCGTATCAAATGAAAAGTCAATACTTTCTCCACCTCCAATTGGAATTGTTTGAGGGGATTGATCATTATAAGCTGTAAAATCAGCTGATTGATCACATTCATCAGGACATCCGTTATTATCAATCGTTCCTACTTCTTCTGGACATTCATCTACACTATCACAAATACCGTCACCATCCGTATCAGTACATGATGACTCACAATTATTCTGAGAAGCATCTTTACTTGTTCCTATTCCTTGTCCTCCATCAGCAACAATTGGGACTCCATTTTCATCAACTGGTCCTGACAAAGATTGGTCTGAATCAAGGTTATTAGAAGAAAAAGAACCACTTCCTTCAATTGCATCAGGACAACCATCTCCATCACTATCTGTATCTAAACTATCTATAATTCCATCTCCATCTGTATCAACACAACCTTGTGAATCAACTTCCGATATTGAAATATCATCGATTGCAAAATCATTTCCTGCAGCAGCTCTTGTAATATTATATATTTCAATTTTATATTTTGTTTTACTACCCGTATTAAATATTCCTGAGGTTTCTTTCCATGTTTTTGAATCTGTAATTCTACCGGTTGTATAATTAGCTACTGTATTTCCATTATTATCTTTTATTCTAATACCTACTTCGGCTGGATATCGATTTCCATTAGGAGCCACATTGGCTACCCATGTTGAAAAATTATAATCTGTATC
The DNA here is from genome assembly GCA_001880285.1 of Flavobacteriaceae bacterium UJ101. Lineage (NCBI taxonomy): Bacteria > Pseudomonadati > Bacteroidota > Flavobacteriia > Flavobacteriales > Flavobacteriaceae > Flavobacteriaceae bacterium UJ101. The sequence continues at coordinate 1,129,395 of CP016269.1, forward strand.
GGTTTTTAAATTTAATTCTTTTTGATAAAAAATTCCAACATTAGTATTTCCATTTACTGCCAAAAAATTATCATCAAGTGTGCCTGTAGTATGCCCTACCATATCATTGAAATGTGGATGATGTGAGTCATTCCTACCATTAATCACCGCATAAACTCCTTCATCAGAAGTACAATTAAAACGGTATCCTACACCAGAAACGGCTGTTTGTAGAGATCTACAAACACTTTTATTACTTGCCCCAAAAGTACCGTCAAATTCTTCCGTCACTATATTATTTGAACATTCATCTTCATCTAATATCCCATCATTATCGTCATCTAAATCATCTTCATCATTAATTCCATCCCCATCGGTATCAATACCACAAGAGTCATCGTATTTTATTGAAAAATGTACTCCTTCATCTTGTGTCTGACTTCCTAAAACAGATTCTCCTCTTATTTTAATTTTAGAATATTCTCCTTTTAAGATAACAATCCCATTTGCAGACTTCCCTGTTTGATTACTTTTAAACGTTGTATCCCAGCCATTCCATACTTTATTTAGATCTTCAATAGTATTTGACCCTATTTTTGTTTGACTATTGGAAGCTAAATTTTCAATTTGAATCGGATTATCATTCTCATCTGTAAAATAAAATCGTCTTATATCAATATTATTAAAAGCAAAAACAACATCTTTTACTTTTTGATTAAATTCATATATTACATATTCATTATTAGTATCAAACACAAAACTCTTTCCATTAGGCATAGAAGGTATATAATTACTAAAGCTTCTATTTGAATTTTTAAGTGTCGCTGTATTTGTGACCGACACACTAATATTACAATCATTTTCATCAGTATCACATATTCCATCTCCATCTTGATCATTACAACAATTATAACTTATTCTTTTCACTCCTACAGTCCCATAACTTGGTGTATCTTTTGATTGTTCCCAATTTAAAGATTCAATTGGACCATCCCATTTTAAAACACTAGTTGCACGACTACTATGATCATATCCCGATAAGGTACTTCCATCCCATGTATGAGTTTCATGTAAATCGATATGATCAGGCTTACTACTAAAATTGGTAAACTTATCATTTCTTCTATCGTTAAGATGTGAAAATTCTATTTCCAATCCATATACAGGAAAATCAAATTCTAAATGTACATCACCTGAACGCATCAAATACATTCCTACATCTTTTGCTGCATAATATCCACCCCATCCTTTTGGCCCTCTTTGATAAGAATATGTAAACTTCATATTCGAACATGCTCTTTCTGTTTCTGTTATTACTGGACTTTTTGAAGATGAATTCACTCCTATTTGTCCCATGTTGAATGATTCTTTTTCTAAATCTTTTGTATGAATTTGTCCTAAAATAGTATTCGACAATACTATCAAGAATACACTACAAATCAACCCTAGTTTTGTAAAATTTCTTTTCTTCATATTATTTGGTTTTAAAAATTATACACACATATATTCAATACAAATATTATGTACATCAAATATATATTTGTATAATTTCTTAAAAAAGATAAGTTATTAAAAACTAGTATCTTAAAGTAAAGCAAGGTTACTAATATTACTATTTAGCTAATAGATGAGGGACAATAGGTATAAAATAAAAACCCACCTTAGAAAATAAGGTGGGTTTTTATTTTATACTTAAGGTTATTTCTACTTAGCTACTTCTTCTGTAGTTTCACCTTTAATTTGTGCTTTGATTTTTTCTTCTAATTCTTCTGTTAATTCTTCATTATCTTTTAATAATTCCTTCACAGAATCACGTCCTTGCCCTAATTTAATATCACCATAACTAAACCAAGAACCACTTTTTTTCACAATATTTAAATCTACTGCTAAATCTAAAATCTCACCTACTTTAGAAACTCCTTCACCATACATAATATCAAATTCTGCTGTTCTAAATGGTGGTGCTACTTTATTTTTTACAATTTTCACCTTTGTACGGTTTCCAATTACCTCATCACTTGATTTAATTTGCGTACTCCTACGGATATCTACACGAACTGAGGCGTAAAATTTCAAAGCATTTCCTCCTGTAGTAGTTTCAGGATTTCCAAACATTACCCCTATTTTTTCACGTAATTGATTAATAAAAATAGCTGTACAATGTGTTTTTCCAATACTACCTGTTAATTTACGCATAGCTTGTGACATTAAACGTGCTTGAAGTCCCATTTTAGAATCTCCCATTTCACCTTCAATTTCACTTTTTGGTGTTAAAGCGGCAACTGAATCGATTACAATAAGGTCAATAGCACCTGAACGTACCAAATTATCTGTAATTTCTAATGCTTGTTCTCCATTATCGGGCTGTGAAATAATTAAGTTTTCAATATCTACCCCTAATTTTTCTGCATAAAAGCGATCAAAAGCATGTTCAGCATCAATAAAAGCTGCTGTACCTCCTTGTTTTTGACATTCTGCAATGGCATGTAACGTTAAAGTTGTTTTACCTGAAGATTCTGGTCCAAATATTTCAATAATTCGACCTCTTGGATAGCCTCCTACTCCTAACGCTAAATCAACTCCTAAAGATCCTGTTGGAATTACTTCTACGTCTAAAACCGGAGCATCTCCCATCTTCATTACAGTCCCTTTTCCATAGGTTTTATCCATTTTATCTAAAACTAGCTGAAGTGCTTTTTTCTTCGCATCGTTATCACTCATATTATTTGTTTAAATTGTTTTAAAAATTGAATTTGATTGTCTTACAAAGTTAATCAAAAAAATGGTATTTTCTTATTCTTTCACTTCTGCGTTTTTCTTTTTCTTTTTCAAAAACACATATACACATAAAGAACTGATTATCAATAATATAATAATCAAAAAAGCAATTCCTACAGCTTGCATTACTTGCTGAAAAATTCTTCCCATAAAAGGTTGCGTAATGATTATTTTAGCTGTTTTATCAAATCGATTATTAGAAAACGTTGTTCCTTGGTACTTTCCCTCATCTTTACTCTCAAAATCACCTATTAAAATTCCCTTTCTACGATAAATAGTATAATTAGAATTCATTGTTAATGAGTCAGAAGGTAAAGACAATTTTATAGTATCTTTATTAACTAATTTCAAATCAACCTTTAATGAATCTACATCATACAAATGCATTTTTTTTGATTCAAAATACACTTGATACTCAGTTTCTTTTAGTAAATTAATTTCATTATTAGAATTCAATTCTACTTCTTGAAAATATTCATCAATACCTTCAAATTGAACTATAAAATTTACAAAAAAATAAATTCCGGTAATAAAAATTAAAACCGGAATGCTATACCAACAGTTATTTTTCAACTTATTTTATTTTTTTTGGCTATTAAACCAATCTATCAATATTTCTTTCTGTTCTTCTGATAAATCAGCTTTAGGGTGTGTCCAAACATAAGGTGTTAAAGGCATTTCTCCTGATTCTACTGTTTCTACACATTCTTCTAATTTATGATCTTGTCTTTTTTGATCATATGTTGTCCATTCTGAAAAATTTAAATGCTCTTTACCTTCATTCACATGGGCTGCTAGCCACCAAGAGATCGGTGCAATTTCAGCATACCATAAATAACCTTCTGTATTATTTGAATGACAATCATAACAAGCTCCTTTAAGCATATCTGCTATTTCGGTTGGTGCATTTGTTACTTTTACAATATCAGTATCAGGAATTACGGTTGATTGATTTTTCTCTGGACGATAAAGTTGCATCAAAACAAAAACCGCTATTATTCCTAAAATAATTTTCTTTTTCATTATGTGTTTTTTTAATTTATAAAATCTTTTATTTTAAAATCTGTGCTGTATGATCTTTGGTCTTCACTTTTGTAATAACTTCATTTATAACACCTTCTTCATTAACAATAAAAGTAGTTCGGTGAATTCCATCATATTCTCTTCCCATAAATTTCTTAGGTCCCCACACTCCAAAAGCATTAATAACTGTTTTTTCTTCATCAGCAATTAATGGAAAAGGCAAGTTATATTTTTCTGCCCATTTTTTTTGTTTTGCAACAGGATCGGCACTCACTCCAATAATATTATATCCTTGCGCTTTCAATACTTCATGATGATCTCTTAAATTACATGCTTCTGCTGTACATCCTGGGGTACTAGCCTTAGGGTAAAAAAACACAACATATTTTTTCCCTTCATAATCTTTTGATGTAATGGGTTTATTATCTTGTGTTACTCCTGAAAAATCAGGAGCATGGTCTCCTTTTTGTAACATATTTTAATTATTTTCTATTTCTAATAATGGTTCGTAGCGTAATTTACGAAAAATTTGTGCTACTGTTAAGGTATCTTTTTCGCAATATATTTTTATTCTCTCTAAGTCATTCTCTTTATAATATACATAAGCTACCTCACTTCCATCTATATCATCTTTTGGTGTTGGTATTCCTAAAATTTCGGCCAACAATTTAATAGATGTATAATGTTTATAATCTCCAAACTTCCATAATTCCATCGTATCCAAATGATTAATTTCCCATGGTTTTTTACCGTGCAAATTTAATATTTGAGGTAATTCAACTTGATTTACAATCATTCTTCTTGCTATAAAAGGGAAATCAAATTCCTTTCCATTATGAGCACATAAAACATGCTGAGGAGAAAAAAACTTGGTTTCTAATAAATCAGCAAAATTTTGTAGTAATTTTTGTTCATTATGTCCATAAAAGCTTTTCACTCTAAATTTTCCATTATCTAAAATAATTCCACATGAAATACACACTATTTTCCCAAATTCTGCCATAATTCCACCACGGTCATGATAGAATTCTGAAGGAGAAATTTCATCTTTTCTTTGCCATTGCGTTTTATCTGCCCAAAGCTTTTGCATATTTTCAGATAAATCATCCCAGTGCTCAGACTCTGGGACTGTTTCTATATCTAAAAATAATATTTTATTTAATGGAATTTTACGAAGCATATTAAGATTTTAAACATTTTTATTCAAATATCGATATATTTCTTCACATTATCGTTAATTATTACAATTTAACCGAACATCAATGTTAAATATGAAATCTTATAATTGAAATAAATTATTATTTATATAAATTTGTATATCAAATAAATACATTCATTATGAAAAGATTTTTTGTAATTCTAAGTCTGGTTTTTGTATCTAGTTTCATGTTGATATCATGTGATAATGATGATGATTATGTTCCAAGATACGAATTATTTTATGATGAAATTACAAGTGCTGTTGTTCCCGAAACCATGACGGTTGGAGAAACTTATAACATTACTTTTAGTGTTGAGTTAGAAAACTCATGCCAAGACCTTGTAGATTTTGCTTATAACCGTATTGGGAATGAACGTTATGTAACGGCTATTTCTGCTGAAAGCATATACAATCCTGATTCTTGTAATGAAGTTATTTCAACAGATGATTTAACTTTTAGATTTACTCCAACACAAGAAACAACGTATACATTTAAGTTTTGGAAAGGACAAGATGTAGATGGGAAAGATTTATATGAAATTCACGAAGTAGTTGCCACCCAGTAGACCCTTTTAACACAAACATTATATTAGACCACTTTTTAAAGGCTATTTTGTATAACTCAAAATAGCCTTTTTTACGATTGGTTAATAAAATTTTCTAATGCTTTTCTTTCTTGAAAATTTGGAAATTTTGTTATAATACTTTGAGCGATAACTTTAGCTTTATTGGTTTTATTAGTTTGGATATAAAATTCAAACAATGCAATATAATACTCTAATTCATTTGGATTATTTTTAACTAAAATCTTAAAATATTTTTCTGCCTTTTGTTCCTTCTTTAAATAGGCATATATTTTTGCTAAATTAAGTATGATACGATTATTATCAATCAAATTTTCTTTTGCCTTTTCCAAATACAATGTAGCTTCCTCATAATCACCTGTTTCAGCTAACAAAAGTCCTAAACTATACGTTGTATTACCATCTTCAGGATTATTTTCTAAATATTTTTTAAACATTCTAACGGCTTCCTCTTTTTTATTCGTATTGTTATACAAATAGGCTAAATTTAATTGTGCCTGATATAAATCTGGATCTTGTTCTATCGTCTCTTTAAAATATTTTTCTGCTTTTCCATAATCCTTTAAATTATAATACAAATTTCCTAAACTCAATTTTGCTGTAGGAAAATCATAATTATATTCTTGAGCAGCTATATATTCTTTTAAAGCTTTATCAAAAGATTCTTTATACTCATCAGGAATCCAATTTTGATTAGCTGCTAGTGCAAAAGCAGCCTGAATTCGAATTGCTTTTATTGAGTCTTTTAATAATGGTACTACTTTTTTAGCAATACTTTCTGTCATTCTTAAATTTGCTAATCCCTGATAACGTAATGCAGATTCTTTCTCCGTTAAATACGGTATTAATTCTTCATTTTTTTGAGGAAAATTTCTAGCCAACAATTCAATTCCTGTTCTTCTAACAATTAAAGATTTATTCTTATCATCAATAATCTTTTTTAATTTTTGATACGAACTATCAACTTTTAAATCAGCTTCATAAAAAGTTAAACCGTGATGATCTGTTTTAGGTTTTCCATACCATTTTTCTGTTTTTTGAATAGCCCAATCTACTGTTTTATCTTTATGGCATTGATTGCAAGCATTTGGTGAATTTACTTTTTTAGAAACATCAGGACGTGGAATTCTAAAGTTATGGTCACGTCGAAAATCTCTACCCATAAAATATTGACCTGGCATATGGCAATTCACACATTGTGCTCCCTCTGAATTAGGTGAATGATGATGATGTTTTTCTGTATTATACTTTTGTGGGACATGACACTGAGCACACAACTGATTTCCTTCAAATTTTAACTTTGTATTATGTACATTATGACAATCACTACATCTAACACCTTGTTGGTACATTTTGCTTTGTAAAAATGACCCATATACATAATCTTCTTCTTTAATTTGTCCATCAGAATGATAAAAAGGAGTTCCTACAGTTGATGGAATCATATGATCAAAAGAGTCTTGCCATTGGTAATGATAATCTTCAAAAGTACTTCTTCGAGAATGGCAACGGGCACAATTTTCAACAAAAGGTTTATTATCTAAAGGATTTGAATCTTTTTGAAAACCGTAGTTTTTCCATTTTTCACCTTGAGATTTTGTCCATTTCAAATGTTCTGAAGCAGGCCCATGACATGCTTCACAACTAACGTTAATCTCACTCCAAGTTGTTTTGTAAGTATCTGTTTTTACATCATAATTCTTTTTTAAATTGGTAGAATGGCATTCTGCACACATTCCATTCCAATTTTGAGCTTGGTTTGTCCAATGTAACCAATTTTCATGGGTAATACTCTGATTTTTATAGACCTCATCAGCCATATAAAACCATTCTTTTTTAAGATCATCCCACGTTAAAGCAATCACTTGTAAACGTCCTTTTCCAAAATCAACTAAATATTGTTGAATGGGAGTAAAACCAAATGTATATTTAATTTTATACTCCTTCATTTTCCCATTTTCGCTATCCGTTACGACATAAAATCCATCCTCTTTTTTATACAATTTATGTATTTGTCCTTTTCTTTTTAATACAACATCATTAAAATTCCCTAAAACGGTTGAATCATTAGCTATCATCATCGCTTTATCATGATGGGAGCCTTTCCAATCGTTAAATTCTTTTTCATGACATCCAGCACATGAGGTATTCCCTACAAACTCTGCATGTGTATTTTGATTGATATAAATAGGCTGTTCTTTTTTTTCTTTTTGACAAGAAATAAAAACTAACAACAGTAATAAGTAATATAAAAAGGAGTTAAATTTCACTTAAAAATATTTAGATCCCCGAAAATACTAAAAAAGTCTCTAAAAGAAGATCCTTTAGAGACTTTTCTGTTAAGATAGAAAGTTAAATAATGTATGATTTACATATTTAATTCCTTCCACTACCTGATTGTGCTTTTTTTATAGCTTCATTAATATCTAAAGAAGCAGATTCTTGACGAGGTGGAAAATCTTTAAAAGAAGCTAAATGCCTGTTGAGCAATGCAATGGCAGGCTGCATCACCCATGATTTTTCCATTATTAAATGGAATCCATTTATATCATCATATTTTTCAAAGGGATCTTTTCGTAAGTTAAATAATTGAGGCATGGTATGTTTAACCATATCATCGAAATAACGTTCTTTTGTTGCAAAATGCATTTTCCAAGGCCCAACACGTATCGCAGTTAACCCTGTTTCATAGTAATAAAAAAAATGATTTCTAGCTGATTGATCACTTTTACTTGTCCAATAATCCAAATTGTTTACTCCATCAATCAAAACTTTGTATGAATGACCGCTAATATTAGTTCCTTTTTTGAGTTTTTCACTTATTTCAGTATCTCCTACAGCAGCCATTAAGGTTGGTAAAACATCTTCATGAGAAGAAATTCCATTTCTTATTGAGCCTGCAGGAATATGATTAGGCCATCTTACCAAAAAAGGAGCTCGAACTCCACCTTCATATGTTGTCATTTTTTCACCTCTGAACATGGTAACTCCTGCATGGGGAAATGTACTCTGTTCCGGACCATTATCTGTAGTGTATATTACAATTGTATTATCTGTAATACCTAATTCATCCATGTAATCTAAAAGTTCACCAACATGCCCATCATGCTCAATAAACCCATGACCAAATAAGTCCATATCACTACTTATTTTTGTAGCTAAATTTTTAGATTCTTCTTTTAAATGCGTATACACATGCATTCTACTCGTAACATGCCATATAAAGAAAGGTTTGTCAACATCATTGGCCCTTTTCATAAAATCTTTAGATCTTTTTACTAATTCGTCATCAAATATTTTCATTCTTTCTCTCGTTAAAGGACCTGTATCTTTTACTCTTTGCCCTCCCTTTCCATCAGCATACGATTCTATAACACCTCTAGGCCCAAATTGTTTTACAAAATTTGTATTATCAGAAGGGTAATCTGTTTGTTCTGGCTCTTCTGAAACATTTAAATGATATAAATTTCCATAAAATTCATCAAAGCCATGAACTGTAGGCAAATGCTCATCTAAATCTCCTAAATGATTCTTTCCAAATTGACCTGTCATATATCCTTTACTTTTCAATAAAGTGGCTAATGTAGGATCTTCTTTTTTCAATCCTAAGGGATTTCCCGGTTGTCCTACTGTTGTTAGACCTGTTCTTACCGGTAATTGACCTGTAATAAAAGCAGCTCTACCAGCTGTACAACTAGGTTGTGAGTAATGATCAGTAAACAGCACACCTTCTTTTGCTATTCGGTCAATATTGGGTGTTGGATATTGTAATCCATGAGAATAAGCACTAATAGCATTGGGTGCCACATCATCTACCATGATAACTAGAATATTAGGTCTTTCATTATTTTGACCAAAAACCAACACATCTAAAAGAATTGCTAAAAATAATCCTACTTTTTTCATACTTTATAATATTTATCTATTTAAACACCTAAATTATATAAAAAAGACTGCAATCATGTAACCACAATAGTTACAAAACTATACCTAAAAATATGATTTCACAGCGTATATTAACGCCTTTTTGGGTTTATAAAAATAACCATCAAGTATAGTTTTCTTCAATTGAAAAACTTATTTTTATAAACATATTATATAAAATTCTATGCGTTTAACTATTGAACAGTCATCTTTAAAAAATATTTATACTTACTTATATAAAAAATTAAATGGAGAGCCTCTCTACAAATATGGGTTTGTTTTTAATCAAGAAAAATTAAATGGTTATATAAAACGTTATAAAATTTGTAAAGGATTTGAAGTTTTAATTATAGACGCTATTCTTAAAGAAGATTGTTTAGTTGATTTTATATTAGAAAGTAAAAAAAAATCTTATTTACTACATTTCTCTCTTAATTCTAACATCATTCTAAATACTCAATCTACTAGTTCTTTAAAAGAAAAAGCTCTTTTTCACCAATTTGAAAACTTTAATGCCATTATTAAAAAAGATTTACCTGTTCAATGGATTTTAGTTAGTATAAGTCATAAATTTATGAAAAATTATCCTGAAAAAGAATGGCCTCATATTCATGAAATCTTAAATACCAGTTCTCCAAATATTGAACAAAAATACAGTCATAAAATAAAAAACTATATTAAACGAGTATTTTCTGCTCAAAAATTTTACTATGGCATTCTTACAATATCTATTATAAATATTTATAAACTCTGTAGTGAATTTTTTTACCTGATTTATAAAAAAGAAAAACAAAAAAATAATAAAAACATGTTATCAGCTCATGATATTATCGAACTTAATCGTATGTATGATGAAATGATTGAGAGATGTGAACACCCTTTACCTTTAACTGAAATAGCAAAGAAATATGGTATGAGTTCCAGTAAACTAAAGAAAAAATTCACCATCCATTTTGGAATTCCATATACAAAAGCTACTTTTAAATTAAAGATGGAACGTGCTAAAGAGTTACTTATAGAAGGATATAATGTAACTGAAGTTTCTAATCGATTACAATATAGTCAAGTTAGTAAATTCACTCAGGCTTTCAAAAAATTCCATTCTATTTTACCTTCTTCTTTGAAAGCAGAAAGTAAGAACTTATCTAAGTTTGAAATAAAAAAACTCAATTTGGAAAAATAACTTTCCAGTCTTTTTTCATATCTACAATTGACCATTTTTTCTCTATAGCTGTGTCCAACCCTTTATCTAATCTACCTATTGAAGAATTACGATCATATTTCCACTCTCTTTCATCATCTGTATGATGAATATATAACATAAAACGCTCTCCTGTTCCAGAAGCTGTCCATCGTAACATTTCTAAATCCCCATCTGAATTTCCTACTGCAAAAACAGGTTTTCTACCTATAAATTTATGAATTCCTACAGGTTTTCCTTTTCCATCATCAATAAAGTCGATTTCTGGTAATCGCTTTATAACGGGTTCATTATTATTAAACTCTAATTTTGTTTTAATACTTGATCCAATAATTTGATCTTTTGGTATTCCATAGGCTTCTTCTGCCCAAACTCTCATAAATTCAACACCTCCTCCTGATACAATAAAAACTTTAAAATCATTTTTTTTCAAATAATTTATTAATTCTAACATTGGTTTATAAACCAATGTATTAAAGGGTTGATTCAATTTTGGGTGTTTTTTTTCTTTTAACCATTTTGAAACTTTTTCTTCAAACTCTTTAGAAGTATTATTTGCATGGCTCAACATCACAATTTCAAGAATATCTTTTGTATGAAACTTTGCTATTTTACTAGTATCATTTTCAATAACTGCTTTTAAAATCTCTTTCTTTTTCCATTCAGGATGTTCATTTACTTTTTCTTGTATTTGATTAAAAGCAAATAATAATTGGAAATATGCGGGTTGTTCTGCCCATAACGTTCCATCGTTATCAAATGTTGCTATTCTATCTTCTTTTTGGATGAATGCATCATTTTCTGGATCTGTTGTTTTTTGTATAAAATCTATAATTTCAGACTTTACAACTCCCTCATTCCATGAAGGAAGAGGATCTTGATTTTCCATTTTCTTATTTGAAGTGCATGCTGCAAATAAGACAACAATAATCCCGCTTAAAAATACATTAATTCGATTCATTCTTTTATAAATATTTAGATATTCCAATAGCCAATCCCCAAGAATCATAAGCATTAAATCGTAAATCATAACTGATAGAAGTTTCCAATTCAATTTCTTTAAGAATGTGTATTCCATAAGCTACTTCACCTCTTACTAAAAATAAATTTTCTGTATTAGCAAATTCTCCTCCTGCTCCTACTAAATAACTGAAATGTTTCTTGGGTTTATACATTCCCATAACAGCAGGTGCAACTGGATATGCTCTTTCAAGTATTTCGTCACTACCCGATTTTAAATGTTTTTCTACTTCATACGTTTCAACAACAATATCAGTATGTATTCCTAATCCCCATTTTTCATTAAACCAATAATTATAATTTAATACAATAGATGGCAATACCTCCCATTTTTTATCTCCATTTTGAACTCCTTGACTTATATGAGTGTGCCCTAACATTAAACCTATTTGATGATGTCTAAAATCATGAATACTTGATGACTCTTTAATCGCATGTTCTTGACTTTTCATTTGAAAAACAATTAAACTCAATATTAGTATAAAATTTTGTTTTAAATTCATAATTTTTAGTGTTACATAAACTAACTTTCATCTAATTAATTAGACAAAAGTTAGTTTTCATATACTATTTTAATTATTAGTTGGAGTGGATAACTTTTCCATCACTTTATCTAAACTAAAACTAGCTGCTTCCATTCTTGGTGGAAAATCTTTAAATGTTTTCAAAAAGTTCCCTACATATGCCTGTGCTGGAACTAATAAAAAAACATGATCCAATTCCCAATCATAATAGGTATTTGAAGTAATGGTCGAAAACTCATACGGATCTCTTCTTAAATTAAAAATCAGTGGAACACGCAATGGTGTAAATGGTTCTGCCCATACCTTTAATGTTCCTGGTGCTCTTTGCTCCATAAAAATAATCTTCCAGTCATCATAACGTAAAGCAGTTAAATCTCCATCATCAGAAAAATAGAAAATTTCTTTACGCGGACTCTCTTTTTCTTCTCCTGTTAAATAAGGTAAAATATTATACCCATCCAAATGAACCTTGAACCCTTTGTAACCTTTTAATAATTTCTCTTTCACATCATCTTGTCCTGCTGCTGCTAATAATGTCGGCATCCAATCCATTCCTGAAACTATCTCATTCGAAACAGAGCCTTCTTTAATATGATTGGGCCATCTTACCATTGCAGGAACTCTCCATCCTCCTTCCCAGTTCGTATTCTTCTCTCCTCGGAAAGGATTGACACCAGCATCAGGCCAAGTATTCTTATGAGGACCATTATCTGTACTATACATTACTATCGTATTATCTGCAATTCCCAATTCATCTAATAGTTTTAAAAACTTTCCTACATGCATATCATGTTCTACCATTCCATCTCCATATTCATCTTGCCCTGATATCCCTCTTAATTCTTCTTTTACATGCGTTCTAAAATGCATACGTGTTCCATTCCACCATACAAAAAATGGCTTATCATTTTTAACTGCATCTTTAATAAAGCGAATTGCTGCATCTGAAGTCTCATCATCAACTGTTTCCATTCGCTTCTTAGTTAATGCTCCTGTATCTTCAATTTTACCTCCTGCATAAGAATGAATCACTCCTCGTGGCCCAAATTTCTCCTTAAAACGAGGATCTTTAGGATAATCCGGTAATTCCGGTTCCTCTTCTGCATTTAAATGATACAAATTCCCAAAAAACTCATCAAATCCATGATTCGTAGGTAAATGCTCATCTCGATCTCCCAAATGATTTTTCCCAAACTGTCCTGTAACGTACCCCAAAGGCTTCAACAATTCTGCAATAGTTGGATCTTTTTCTGAAATACCTTCTTTGGCTCCTGGCATCCCTACTTTACTTAATCCAGTTCGGTATACACTCTGCCCTAATATAAATGAAGAACGTCCAGCAGTACAACTTTGTTCTGCATAATAATCAGTAAAAATCATCCCTTCATCTGCAATTCGATCGATATTCGGCGTTTTATAACCAACCATCCCTTTTGTATAAGCACTAATATTAGATTGACCTATATCATCTCCCCAAATAACCAAGATATTGGGCTGTTTGGTCTGTGCATTTATCATTTGCACCATAAAAACAAAAACTAATAGATATAAAAGTTTTTGTCTCTTCGTCTTTTTAAAAATACGTGTTTTCATAATAATTTTAATTATTTGTTTTTAAATACAATTTCCAGAAGCTCTTATCTTGTGTTTGAAACATGATACTAATAACAATATTAAAAGAATTACTTTCCAAAGATGAATACCTAAAAGTGATATTTTTATACTTAATCGACAGGTTTAAATATTTTAATATAACTCAAGTTTAATCATACAAAAAATCATTATATACATTACTGAAAATCAATATTTTGAAACAGCAACACTTTTACATTTTAAATTATACCTTATCGTTATTTTATAATACCTGAACGATTATACACTATCGTTATACCTTTGAAATCTTTATTTTTATCCAATTAAGTCGTCTTTTTCTTAGCTAAACAAAACCTATAAGGGCATGGAATTAATCATAAAAACTCTTTCTTTTAAGCGTATTTATACATTATTACAAAAAAAATCCAATGGATATAAATATTTTAGATTTGGATTCACTTTTAATACCCCAAAAGCTGAAGGTTTTTTAAAACATTACACACTCCATGAAGGTTTTGAAGCTTTAATTTTAGAAGGTGTCTTTAAAGAAGATTTAACTATTACCTTCTCTCCTAAAGAAAAGCAACAATCTCATTTTTTTTTAAATGCTTCTTTAAATAGTGGTTTATCTTATATTCAAGAAAAACAAACCTTAAATTTAGATGAACATATTATTTTTCATGAATTCAATCATAGTCAAATTAAAATCCCTAAGGGGAAAAAATGTCAAGCTGTTTTTTTATCTCTTTCTAAACGTTTTTTAAAAGAGTTTCCTGAAAAAAATTGGGATCATATTAACAAAATATATGAAATGTCTGCTCCTCAAGCAATAGTTAATCAAAATTATAAGACAAAAAAATACCTCGAAAAACTATTTCTTGCACAAACTTTTGATTATGGAGTTAAGACTGCTTCTTTTATTAATATATATAAAATAGGTAGTGAATTTTTTTTCATATTATATAAACAATCAGAAGATCGAAAATTAAAAAATGAGAATACACTATCCATACGAGATATCTTAGATCTAAATAATGCTTACGAATATATGGTTGCACATAGTACTTCACCACTAACCTTATCAGAAATTGCATCATTATATAATATGAGTAATAGTAAGTTTAGAAAAATTTTTACAATACACTTTAAAATACCTTATAAAAAAGCGGTTTTCAAATTAAAAATGGAAAAAGCCAAAGAGCTTCTTTTACAGGGTTATAATGTAAGTGAAGTTTCGAATATTTTAAATTACAGTCAAGTCAGCAAACTTTCTCAAGCATTTAAAAAATACCATAATGTTCTTCCCTCTAAATTAAAAGATGATAGTAAGAATATCGATTTAGCTAAACAAACTATTCTGAATGATTAAATCTTTTTAAATTACTATAAACTAACTTCCACCTAATTTGAATAGGTGAAAGTTAATTTATTATTTTAGTTATTAGTTGGAGTGGATAACTTTTTCATCACTTTATCTAAACTAAAACTAGCTGCTTCCATTCTTGGTGGAAAATCTTTAAATGTTTTCAAAAAGTTCCCTACATATGCCTGTGCTGGAACTAATAAAAAAGCATGATCCAATTCCCAATCATAATAGGTATTTGAAGTAATGGTCGCAAACTCATATGGATCTCTTCTTAAATTAAAAATCAGTGGAACACGCAATGGTGTAAATGGTTCTGCCCATACCTGCAAAGTACCTGGTGCTCTTTGCTCCATAAAAATAATCTTC
This sequence comes from Flavobacteriaceae bacterium UJ101, assembly GCA_001880285.1. Lineage (NCBI taxonomy): Bacteria > Pseudomonadati > Bacteroidota > Flavobacteriia > Flavobacteriales > Flavobacteriaceae > Flavobacteriaceae bacterium UJ101. Next base: position 1,144,954 of record CP016269.1, read on the forward strand.
CAGTCATCATAACGCAAAGCCGTTAAATCTCCATCATCAGAAAAATAGAAAATTTCTTTACGTGGACTCTCTTTTTCTTCTCCTGTTAAATAAGGTAAAATATTATACCCATCTAAATGAACCTTGAACCCTTTGTAGCCTTTTAATAATTTCTCCTTCACATCATCTTGTCCTGCTGCCGCTAATAATGTCGGCATCCAATCCATTCCTGAAACTATCTCATTCGAAACGGATCCTTCTTTAATATGATTGGGCCATCTTACCATTGCGGGAACTCTCCATCCTCCTTCCCAGTTCGTATTCTTCTCTCCTCGGAAAGGACTAACCGCTGCATCAGGCCAAGTATTCTTATGAGGACCATTATCTGTACTATACATTACTATCGTATTATCTGCAATTCCCAATTCATCTAATAGTTTCAAAAACTTTCCTACATGCATATCATGTTCTACCATTCCATCAGCATATTCATTCTGTCCTGATATTCCTCTTAGCTCTTTTTTCACATGTGTTCTAAAATGCATACGTGTTCCATTCCACCATACAAAAAATGGCTTATCATTTTTAACTGCATCTTTAATAAAGCGAATTGCTGCATCTGAAGTCTCATCATCAACTGTTTCCATTCGCTTCTTAGTTAATGCTCCTGTATCTTCAATTTTACCTCCTGCATAAGAATGAATCACTCCTCGTGGCCCAAACTTCTCCTTAAAACGAGGATCTTTAGGATAATCCGGTAATTCCGGTTCCTCTTCTGCATTTAAATGATACAAATTCCCAAAAAACTCATCAAATCCATGATTCGTAGGTAAATGCTCATCTCGATCTCCCAAATGATTTTTCCCAAACTGTCCTGTAACGTACCCCAAAGGCTTCAACAATTCTGCAATAGTTGGATCTTTTTCTGAAATACCTTCTTTGGCTCCTGGCATCCCTACTTTACTTAATCCAGTTCGGTATACACTCTGCCCTAATATAAATGAAGAACGCCCAGCAGTACAACTTTGTTCTGCATAATAATCAGTAAAAATCATCCCTTCATCTGCAATTCGATCGATATTCGGCGTTTTATAACCAACCATCCCTTTTGTATAAGCACTAATATTAGATTGACCTATATCATCTCCCCAAATAACCAAGATATTGGGCTGCTTAGTCTGTGCATTTATCATATGCACCATAAAAACAAAAACTAATAGATATAAAAGTTTTTGTCTCTTCACCTTTTCAAAAATATTTCCTTTCATGATCATGTATATTATACTATTATTAAAATCTTTTTCAAATAAATTGCTAATAGCAACCGTGTTTAAAACATAGCCTGAATAGCAATATTAAAAGAACTGATACTTAAAATTAAATACTCATAAATGATGTTTTCATATTTTTTCGATAGGTTAAAGTATTTTAATATAATCTTAACTATATCATATTAATTATTTAATATTTAAAATACTATTATTCAGTTAGTTAAATAAATATTGTAATTATTCAATAAATTATGCCTAATCGTTATTTTATAATCCTTTATCGATTTTAGGTTAAGATTATAGCTATGAAATATTTAATTTTATAGAATAATTCATCATTAATGATTAAAACTCACTTTTATATATTTTTGATCTTTTTAATCAATACAACTGTCTTTAGTCAAGAATTAAAAACCAAAATTGATCTAAAAAAAAATGTATATCATAGAAACCGATGGGACATTGCTACTAGTTTTAGAGCAGAACATATATTTTCTCAAAATTGGACTCGATTAAGTTTAAAAGAAACTACTAAGTATTATATTTCACCTAATTTAGATGCTGTAGGAGGGGTGGATGTTAAGTATTTATTTGAAAAAGATTTTAATAATATTTTTGAACTAAGACCTTTTATAGGAGTTCAATATCATGCTTTTTTAATTAAAAATATTGATATGAAACAGCAACTATTATTTGAGAACCGCAACCTATTTAGTTCAATTACTAATAAAAGTAATCTCCGATCTCGTTTTAAAGTTGAATTTGATTACTCAATTTCCGAAAATAATGATTTTAAATGGCTTATTCCAATTTATTTTGAGTGGTTTATTGAAGATAGTGATCAAATTCAAGATCGTTATATTTCCAATAATAGTATGAGTATTGGTCTTATAAAAAAGCAATTAAAGAAAAAATCTCAATGGAAATTGGAATATGTTTTACATAAAACGCGCAATATTTTCACACCTGAAAACGATGATGAATACATTAGTGAGATAGGAATTTATTATCTATTCTAATTAATTCCCTTGCATACGAGTCCATAGCCTCCCTAATTCTTTTTTTATTGCTTCCCAAAAACTTTTTTGCCCTCCTTCTGTCATGTCATCTTCTGGATCATATTCTAGCATAGAAATTTTTCCATTATCAACCATTAGATCAAACCCAAAAACAGGAACTTGTTTCCCATCATTCTCTCTCAATCCATACTTGATATAATTTAAACGGTACTTATCTTTTTCTAATTCTTGTAAAGTATAATACCCAAAAGTAAACCATTTCATGATTTGCATTTCTTCTGTATCATCATATTTTCCAAGTAACTGATGATTTTTTTCTAAACGTATAAATGAAATAGGTTGTGAATCAAAAATTGAATATTCTCCCATATAAAAGGCATCTTCTGTCTCAGCTGTTCCCCACCACAATATGTTATTGAATAGTGTGGGAGTACTTGTAAATCGTTCGTATGGAATATTTTGTTCTTTAAGATTCTTTTCAAAAACATCATCTACATAAAATTTGTTGAATACAGTAAAAAGCATATAAGCTGAACTAATTCCAATACCCATCCATACTAATGTTTTTCTAACTTGAGAAGTTCTCTTAAAAAACATTGCTAAAATTAAAAATAGAAGAAATGGTAACGTATAAAGTGGATCTACTACTGCTATATTATTAAATGCTACACGATAATTAGAAAAAGGTGCAAACAATTGTGTCCCATAAGCTGTAAAACAATCTAATATTGGATGCGTGAAAATTGATAAAAACCAAAGCCACCACCAATCTTTAAAAGAAGGGTAATCTTTTCTTATAGGTATTTCTAATACTATATTTTTATTAAATATTTTATTATACACATAAACAAAACTCTTTTTTATCCAAAACCACATTTTTCTTATATAATAGGAAACATATGGATGAAGAGTTTTAAAATAAATAGCTAATAATATAGACATCAACACCGCAAACAAAATGGAATGCATAAAGCCTCTATGAAATGCCTCACGGTGGATCGCATCATCATAAATCCAATTTCTTACAAAAACATCTAAATCAGGAATAGTACCTCCAATTGCTCCCCACAACATTGCTTTATTCCCTATTTTCTTTCCTAAAGCCACTTCTCCACAGGCTGCTCCAAGTACAATTTGTGTTAATGAATCCATTAAAATTTTGGTTTATTATTAGACTTTAAATAAGAAAAATAGTTTAATTCATCACTTGATTTTTCATAACAATCTTCTTTTCTTAAAATCTTTATATTATAATTTTTGATATCAAAAATACTATAAAAAAAGTCCCAATTGTTATCGGGACTCTTAAATATTTCTTGTATATCTTAATCAATATTATAATCAAATACTTTTTGAAACCCGAACATTCCATTTCTTTTAATTATTTCGGCTACTCCTTCAGGAACTTTATCTTCCCATCCTTCTTCTCCATTTGCAATTTGTTCAAGAATTTTTCGAGAATAAATACTCAATAAAGATTCATCACAATTCTCAAGATCTACAATTTTACCATTTAATTTAAAATGCTTGTATAAATCTTTCATTCGAGGATGAACTTTCAAGTTTTCAGAAGTTAATTTCTCTCCATTCTCTTTATTGATATAAGGGTATAAATACAACTTTAAATCTTTCATGAATAACTTTCCAAAAGCTTCTAAAATACCTCCACTTAAATCACGGTAATATTTTTCATCAAATATTTCCATCAAATTGTTAACTCCCATTGCTAAGCCCATTCTAGACTTCGTAAATCGATTAAAATATTCAGTTAACTTATAATATTCTGAGAAACTAGAGATTAATACTGTATGCCCTAAACGACACAAAATATCCGTTCTATCTAAAAAATCACGTTCATTAATTTCTCCAGAAGATTTTAAATTAGCCAACGTTATTTCAAATAATGTTTCCGTTCTATCAGGATCTACTTTATTTTCTTTAATAAATTTAGCATAACCTGATTTTAACATATCCATATTTACTTTCGTAACAGGTCTAAAACTACCTCTCATTGCAAAAATATTCTTTTTATAAAGCAATTGTGCCGGTAGTATATTATTCCCATCAGATCCAAAAATAACAGCATCAGTAAAACCATTTTTCACCAATTGTAAACTCATTAAACGGTTATCAACATAGGCAAAACGAGGTCCTGAAAAGTTAATCATATCAACTTCTATTTGATCTTTATGTAAATTATCATATAAAGACAATAAAAGTTTCTTAGGATTATCATAATAATGAAATGCTCCATAAATCAGATTTGTTCCCATTACACCCAATGTTTCTTGTTGTAAACGGGCATCATTTTCATGAAAACGAATATGAAATACAATTTCATTATAATCTTCATCTGGTTTTAATTGAAAACGAATACCAACCCAACCATGTCCTTTAAAAGTTCGTGCATAGTTAATAGTAGTAACGGTGTTGGCATAAGAAAAGAAACAAGTATCCGGATGATCTTCTCTTGAAAGCCTTTGTTCTAAAAGACCTCCTTCCCAGTTAATCATTTTCTTTAAACGTGCTTCTGTCACATAACGTCCATCATCTTCAACACCATAAATGGCATCACTAAATTTTTTATCATAAGCAGACATCGCTTTTGCAATGGTACCTGAGGCTCCTCCTGCTCTAAAAAAATTACGAACAGTCTCTTGACCTGCTCCAATTTCGGCAAAAGTTCCATAAATATGAGGATTTAAATTAACCTCAAGGCTTTTTTGTTTGGACGTTAAAACTCTTTCCATTTTTATCTTACTATATTTGTAATTCGATTAAGTATGCTAAAATTATAAAAAATATGTCAAACTCAGGACTTGAAATTACTTTTTTAGGAACTGCTTCTTCTTTAGGGTCTCCTGTTATTGGGTTTGACCATCCTGTTTGTCATTCTAAAAATCCCAAAGATAAGCGTTTACGAAGTTCTATCTTACTTAAAAAATATGATAAAACTTTTGTTATTGACTGTAGCCCTGATTTCAGGGAACAAATGCTTCGTTCTCAATGCACTTCTTTAAATGCTATTCTTTTTACTCATGAACATGCTGATCATACTGCTGGGCTGGATGATATTCGTCCTTTTAATTTTTTAATGAAAAAGGATATTCCTCTTTATGGTGAAAAACGAACTTTAGAATCCATTCAAAAGCGTTTTGACTATTGCTTTATGGAACCTAAATACCCTGGTGCTCCTGGATTAGAAGTTCATTTAATTAATAATCGCCCCTTTGAAGTTGAAAACATTTCAATTCAACCTATTCGAATTATGCATGGTGATCTGCCTATTTTAGGTTTTCGAATAGATGATTTTGCGTATATAACAGATGCAGGATTTATTGATCCCATCGAATTAGAAAAGCTAAAACATTTAGATGTATTGGTTATTAATGCTTTAAGAAAAAGAATCCCACATCACTCTCAATTTACATTAGAACAGGCACTAGAAGTTATCCAAAAGGTAAATCCTAAAAAGACCTATATAACACATATTAGTCCTGTACTCGGCTTTCATGATGAAGTAGAACAAGAATTACCCAAAAATGTATTCTTAGCCTACGATGGACTTATGATTAAAGCGTAATAGGTTACTACGTATTTATATCCTAATTCTTACGATTTATTTTCTTCTTTTTTCAATAAAGCATCCCAACCTTGTGCTATTAATGGAATTTGTGTTTGATTTCCTACTCCTATCATATTTCGCCCAGATGGTTTATCTGTAATGTGACCAATAATAGTAAAATGAGGATTATTTTTAATTTTTTCATGAGACTCTAAAGGAATCGTAAATAATAACTCATAATCTTCACCTCCACTTAAAGCAATGGTTGTTGTATTAATTTTAAACTCCTCACAAGTAGTCATTACAGCAGGATCTAAAGGAATTTTTTCTTCATAAATAGAACAACCTACATCACTTTGATCACAAAGGTGCAATAAATCGGATGACAGTCCATCTGAAATATCAATCATAGCAGTAGGTTTTACATCTAATTCTTTCAAAATAGTTTTAACATCTGCTCGTGCTTCAGGTCTCAACTGACGTTGAATTAAATAAGTATATTGATCTAAATCAGGTTGTAAATTAGGATTCACTTTAAAAACCTCATTTTCTCGTTCTAATACTTTAAGTCCTAAAAAAGCAGCTCCTAAATCACCTGTTACAACAATTAAGTCATTTTCTTTAGCTCCGCTACGATAGGTTAACTCCTCTTCTTTTGCTTTCCCAATTGCCGTAATAGAAATAATCAACCCTGCATTAGACGAAGTAGTATCACCCCCTACAAAATCTACTTGATAGGTATTACATGCTGTTATAATTCCATCATATAATTCTTCTAAAGCTTCTACTGGAAAACGATTAGACATTGCTATAGACACCGTAATTTGAGTAGGTGTTGCATTCATCGCACAAATGTCACTCAAATTAACCATTACAGCTTTATATCCTAAATGCTTTAAAGGTGTATATGCCAGACTAAAATGAATTCCTTCTACCAAAAAATCGGTAGAAACAACCGTCTTTTCATCTTTAAAATCAAGCACAGCCGCATCATCTCCAATTCCTTTAATTGTGGAAGGATTCTGAATTTTTATATGTTGGGTAAGGTGTTTAATTAATCCAAATTCTCCAAATGTACTCAGTGGTGTTCTATTTGTATTTTTATCTTCTAGCATAATACAAAGATATTGTGTTTTTAAATTCTTTTCATCTTATAAAATATTTTTTTAGCTTTGATTTTTAAGATTTCCACTTATGAAAGTTAATTTAATTTCCGATACCGTTACAAAACCTACTCCTGAAATGCTTGAAGCTATGTTCTCTGCTCAAGTTGGAGATGATACTTTTAAAGCTGATCCAACGGTAAATGCATTAGAGGAAAAAGCAGCTCAACTTTTTGATAAACAAGGGGCGTTGTTTTGTCCATCTGGAACTATGACCAATCAAATTGCTATTAAAGCTCATACTACTCCTGGAGGACAAATTATATGCAGTAATCTTTCTCATATTTACAATTATGAAGGAGGTGGAATTTCATTTAACTCGGGTGCAAATTGTAAATTTGTTGATACAGAGAAAGGATTTTTTACCGCCAATCAGGTTGCTGATGCCATTCATCCTTTAGAAAATTTACATTTAGCTGAAACCCAATTAATTTCTCTAGAAAATACTACCAATAAAGGAGGAGGAGCTATATGGGATTTTGAAGAAATTAAAAAAATACGAAAAGTGGCTGAAACACATCAATTACCTATACATTTAGATGGTGCCCGTTTATTTAATGCTTTAGTTGAAACAGGGGAAACCACGCAACAATTTGGGGCACAATTTGACTCTATTTCGATTTGTTTATCTAAAGGGTTGGGATGCCCTGTAGGTTCTCTAATTATTGGAGATCACGATTTCATTCAGAAGGCAATGCGTATTCGAAAATTATTTGGAGGAATGATGCGTCAATCAGGTTATTTAGCTGCAGCAGGTTTATATGCTTTAGAGCATCATGTTGATCGACTAAAGGAAGATCATCAACGTGCAAAAATGATTGCCCAAACACTCTTACAATGTTCTTTTATTAAAGAAGTAGAAAATGTTGAAACCAACATTGTTATTTTTTACCTTCAAGATCATATACAAGAGCAATTCTTTATTAAAAAATTACAAGAAAAAGATATTCATATTATTTCAATGGGAGAGGGTAAATTACGAATTACTACTCATTTAGATTTTACAGACAATATGTTAAATTATTTTTTAGAAACTCTATCTAAACTAACTATTTAATAATCTTTATATTCTTGTAAAATTATATGATAAATAACCTTTAATTATTGAATTTCTTTCTTTAAAATTGTAATTTTGGTTTATAAATCTAGCCATCTCATCCTTTTTAACTATCTTCGTTTATACCATTAACAAACTAAAATAAGTAGTAGGTAAAATTTACCTATGTATATAAATTGATGAAAAAAAAATTCTCCAAAATAAAACTCAATATCTTAAAATATATTGAATATAAAGGATATAGTAAACGTAAAGTATATCTTGACACTGGCATTGCAAACGGCGTCCTAGATAAGGAGACAGGGTTATCAGAAAAAAATATAGAACTGTTTATCTCTACTTATTCTGAAGTAAACCCTACTTGGCTTCTAACAGGAGAAGGAAATATGCTCAATATCCCTTCTATTCCAGAAGATCTTCTTAGTAAAGAAAAAATGGTTGATCTGGTTAATTTTTTAATCAATAATGAAGATGAATTAATGCAATACCCTATCTATAAGAATTATATTGAAAAATCCGTTTACAAATTTATTCACACTGAAAAAAAGTGACAATCTTGCTTTAAATCAGACTCATCAATTTAGAGATTATTTTTATGCTTCTAAATTTATTAATTAGTACTGCTTTAGTATCAGCAACTACATCTAGAATTTTTCTTGAAAGATTTCCTATTTTTGGATAAACTATTTTGAATATAAGTTGTGCTCACGACTGAAATACAAACAGTTACATATTTTTTTATTCAATTTTATGCAAACCTATACTATTACTTACCTCAATGTAATTAGAACTAATATTCAATGTAAAGTAAAACATAGTTAAATCCACTATAATAAAGTTTATATCGGTAAAAATTGAGGTAAAAGTTTTACCTTAGTATAAAATTACATTATTATGACAGTACGATACTTTATTATTAAAACTAGCAAAGCTGAATATGTAAGTATTTATGTTCGTTTCTTAGGACATGATAGATATGATGAACGTACAGTAACTGGATTAAAAATAAAAAAAGATCAATGGAGCGTAAAAGATCAAAAAGTTAAACCTAAAAGTATTGTACCTCAACGTGAATTTATAAACAACCATTTAATACATCTTAAATCACATTTATATGATGCTTACAACGTAACTTATAATTCTAAAAGCTATATTAAAAAAAATTGGCTTAAAGATGAGGTAAACAAATATTTTGGTAGAGCTAAAAAAGATGAAACTTATAAAATATACTTTACTGATTGGGTTGGCAAATTCATACAAGATTCACATAAAAGATTAAAAAAAGATGGTAATGGCACAATTTCATTATCCACTCAAAAATACTATAAAACAGTGTATAATAAGCTTATTCAATACGAAAAGTATAAAAAAATCAAACTGAGATTTGAAGATATTAATTTAAAATTCTATGAAGATATAGTATTTTATTTAAGAGAAGATCAAAAGCTTAATAATAACACTATTGGTGGAACAATTAATAAAATTAAATTATTCTGCAAACAAATAGAGTTACAAGGCTTACCAATAAACATACAGTATAAAGAATTTAAAGCCCCTAGTAACAAAACATTTGACACCTACTTAAATGAAGATGAAATCAATAAAATATTTCATTACGATTTTAGTAAACAACCTAGTTTAGATAATGCACGTGATTTATTTATTATTGGATTATGGACTGGTTTAAGAATTTCAGATTTTATGCGTTTAAAAGATTTAAATATAAACGAAGAATTTATTGAAATAACAACGCAAAAAAATGATGAACCTGTAATTATACCTATGCATAAACAAATTAAAAGCATCCTAAAAAAATATAATGATGATTTACCTTATAAAATATCAGATCAGAAATTCAATAAACACATAAAAAGAATTTGTAAAATTGTTGGAATAGATCAAAAAATCAAAGGTTCTAAAATGAATTCAATAACCAAACGTAAAGAAGTGGGAATATATCATAAATATGAGCTTATAGCCAGCCACGCATGCCGTAGGTCTTTTGCTTCTAATTTATACGGTAAATTACCCAATATGGTTATTATGAGTATTACTACACATAAAACAGAAGCTCAATTTTTAAAATATATTAAGATAACCAAACAAGAACATGCTAATACCTTAAAAGAATTTTGGGCTAAGCAAAAAGAAGAAAATAAATACGAAAGTGTAACTATGAAAATTGTTAAGTAATTAAAATTAAAAAGCATGAGTCAAGAATGGTATAAAGATTATGAAACAAAAGTTAAAAATTTCTTTTATTTATCAAAAAAATGGAGTGTTACAACTAGTACAAAAGAAATACCTTATCCAATCAAAATGTTTGAAAAACTTAACCTTTTACCTTATGATAGTAATAATAAAATTTTAATTCAAGATGAACTTAATGATTTTAAAACAAAATTATATGACAAATTAACCAGTACTAGTAATAATTCAGAAATAATATTAATGGATTTAGAAAATAGTTTTATACCTTTTATAATTGAATACAAAGAATGGTATAGAACTAATGAAAGTTTATTAAAAAAATTCGAACCCTATTCTCCATATAAATTTATGCATGGAGAAATTATTGATTTAGAAAAAGAATTACTAAAATATTTAAATAAGTATAATATGGTATTTAATGACTTCTCAGATTTTACAGATCATTATAAACAATATAGTAATATTATTACTATTGATAATACAGGGAATGCATTATCTAAATATAAAAATATTAAATCACAATCACAAAACATGGAAACACCTACAGAATACGAAAAGATAAAAGAAAAAGTAGAAAGTGGGCTTCATCATTTTAAAGAAAAAATTAACGTGTATTTTTCTGAACGTCAATATTGTAATAACACCCAACTTAAATATGACAAAGAGTTTCATAGATTACTAAATTTTTACTTTAAATATAAAGAACTTTATAATCAAATTGATACACCGACAAAAATTAATGATGATAAAAAACAATACGAGTGGTGGTTTCAAGTGGGCTTATTATTTGCAACTGGTGAGATAAATAAGCTAATGGATGAATATGACCAGAATGCAACTAAGCTTGCAAAAGGTTATTTTCAAAATGAAAATGCAACACGTCCATGGATTTCATCTACGTATAATAATAATGACAACAATAAAAACCTTTATAATTATCAAAACTTCGATAAAATTAAAAAACTTATGAATCATTGTGAACAAGAAGATATTATAACTTGCGAAAAGTTTAAATCACATTGTGATAAAATTAAGTATGATTTAGAATAAAATAAAAATATCCGTACTCAGTACGTACCAGTACAAGTATAGTACTATGAAGTAATATTTAATATTGCTTCATGAAATTATTCATTTCAGAAACGACAGCAGAAGAGTTAGTAAGCACGTTTCAAATTAAGGTAAAAGAGGTAATACAAGAAGAGGTAAATAAATTTAAACCTCAACAAAAGCAAGAATTAAAATTCTACACACGTAAAGAGGTTTGCAAGCTTCTTGGTATTTCATTAGTAACGCTTAGTAGTTACATTGATAAAGGCGTTATATCATGTAATAGAATTGGCAAAAATATCCGTTTTACTGATAAACATATTACAGATGCTTTAATAGATATTAATAACAAAAAAACCGCCTAAGCTATGAAAAATAAAAATTTTCAAAAAAAAGGCGATCTTAACTTATTCTGTGACAAGAACAAAGTTAAGGAATTATATCTAAATAGCATTGTAGAGAATACGTTAAAAAAGTTGGACTATGAAACTATTGAAGATTTTAAACGTCAATATACCGAAGAACGAATATTTGAACTAGCATTAAAGAACAATACTACAACTACAACCGCAGTATGTCATGCTTTTAGTATTGAGCAGAAAAATGCTACACGCTACAAACGAAACTTAGAAGAAGCTAATCGTCTAATTGTATTGATACCACGTAGCAAAAGGAAACGTTGCCCTATCACTGGTTTCATTGCAAGTTTCCTAACTACTAATACAAACTTAATCAACAACTAAACGTGATTGATTTTATCAAAGCACGTATTATTAACACAAATGAGCAAATCCTCTTAACTAATGATTTGCTCAATTTCACTCAAACATCTAAAATAAATGATACGACAAATAAAAAAGAAGTTATCCGAAAACAGGCTAAATATCGAGCTATTACTATTACTATTTTTAAAAATAATCAAATTATTATTAGCGGGTCACTTCATAAATATTTTGCTCACATGATGGATATAAAAGCACCAATAGCATCAAATAAAAAAAATGATTTTAATGGCTTTGATTTTAAATATTCCATGTTGGTTAAGGTACTAGATGATTTAAAAAATAAATTTAAAATACCATTAGAAAACTATGTATTGCAAAATATTGAGTTTGGTGTTAATATAAAGCCTCCTATTGCTTCAAATTTAATTTTAGATAATCTAATTCTGCATAATGGTATAAGCTTTATAGAGCCAATTAAAAACTACAAGCAAGCCGACCATTTTGAATATAAAATAAAAATCTATGATAAAGCAAAGCAGTATCAATTAAATGAACCATGCATTAGAATAGAAAATAAATATGTTAAAATGAGAAAGGCAAATAAAATGGGAATTTATAACCTCAGCCACTTAGGTAATTTAAAAATACTTGATAAATTACAAGTTGATTTATTAGAGCGTTTTAATGAAATTCTAATTTATGATGCTACAATTGATAAGAGTAAATTAACACAAAGGCAAAAAATAAAGCTAAAAGATTATTGTAACTCTAATTATTGGCTAAGCTTAAAATCCACAAATAGACATAGACCAAAACAAAGGTATTTAAGTATTGTTAAAAATCATTCAACTGATATTAAAGAAACACTCTTTGAAATAATTGAAGATAAAACGCATTATTTAATTTCTGCATAAAGATACACACCTAGTAATATAAAGTGTATTTTTATGCTACTAAATATGAAATACAATAAATGGAAAAGACAAAGGATTTTAGTGACTTATTCGAGTCAACCAATAATGAAAATAATAAGATAAATTTAAAAAGGCTAATCACTCATGAATTAGGTCATTATGTAACAAATTACTTGATTCATAAAAATATTGATGATGACCAATTCAAACCTACCGAAATATTTATTAATCCAAGTACAGATGGTGGAGGTGTTAAATGTGGAGACTTACCTTATGGTAAACTTAATAATAATCAAAAATATTATAATCTAATTTCTACTATGGCTGGAATAATTTTTGAATCTGTAATATTAGATAATGATCAAATTTTAGAGTATTTAGATATTAATAAAATTCAATATAATATAACCAACAATAGTAATGATTTTTCACGATATTATAGACCTTTAGCAATTAGTGATATAAGTATTATTAAGGTGTATTCTAATAATCATGATTTTTATGGCAAGGAATTAATATTTAATTATGTCAAATTACTAGATGAAGATTTTAAAAAATTAATTTCTAAAATTGCATCTGAATATACTAATGAGATTTTGAATAATAATGATAATGAATTATTATTCAAAACAGGAAATGAGTCAATAACAAAATATAATTTTAATTTAGATATTTTAAATAAAAAAATATTTGAAAATGATTCTATTAATACGTTTAGAATAAATTTCAATCAATTTATTAATGATAATTTAAATAACTTCGTTAACAATTAAGGTTATTAATTCTAATTTAAAGTAATAACATCGGACGTATAGGAACATATCCAACTACTATAGAACAATATAAAAGAATCAGTATCTCATATTTTAAAAAAAATGGTATACTTGATAAGAATGTTTATAATGCAACAGGAACTATACAGTATACAAGAAATAATGAGCCATCTGGTTCTGTAGGATATGAATTTAACAGAACAAAGAAAGGTTTATGTACAATACGGTTTTATTATACTATATCAAATAGGTACTTAGATGAAAAAAGAGATATAAGCTTTACAGTACAGTTAATTAAATTAAAATCTAATCTTAACAACTCATACCGCTATTACTTTAAATGCCCTAAAACAGGTCTTAAATGCATTTATTTATACGAATCAAACTCGCATGAATATTTCCTCCATCGAAGCTGTGCTAATGCTTATTACGAAAGTCAAATAAGAAGTAAAAACTATAGAAGATTAGATAAATTATATTCTAACATATTTAGATTTGAAAATAATGAGTTTGGTAATAGATATGAAAAGTACAGAAAAAAATATTATAAGGGTAAATTAACTAAGTGGTATAAGAAGTATTTAGATGAAGAAAATAAATATAATTCATTTATTATAGCTGGTGGACTTAAACAAATAATATAGATTTAATTTATTACAATGTAAAAAAGTCGGTAAAAAATCAATTGAATATCATTTAAATAATTGAAAAACAATACATTAATAACAATATGAGTGCTCACGACTGGATTCGAACCAGCACACGCATAAGCGCACCACCCCCTCAAGATGGCGTGTCTACCAATTCCACCACGTGAGCATAAAAGTAGATTACAAATATATCATTTTATCTAAATTTTACGTTTATATTAGCATAAAAAATTGATATGAAAAAGTTCGTTATCGGAATCTTTGTTCTTTCATTTAACTGGGTTTGGTCTCAAGAAAATATCCAAATTCAAAAGCTATCTGAACCACAAACATTTTATATTGCTAGTAGAACCAATTTAAATGGTGGCAAATCAAGAGTATGCAAATATATTGCACTTCCTGAAAACACTGTAAAATGGGGATTTAGTATCTCTACTAATAAGGCTAAAGGAGGACAAACAGTTACCAACAATTTAAATTTATTAAGTCAAACCATAGGAAATTTAGACTCTAACATAACTTCTACCAAAGAAATTAGTGTTCCACAAGGAGACTCTTTTATTCAAACTTTTATTGTTGACAAAAAGAATCGAGATTTATTTTTATCTCAAAACTCAATTAGCGATTGGAAAATTAAAGATCCTGTAAAAAGTTTACATTATTTAGGAGAAGGTTTATTAGACCAAGTAAAACAAGGGATTGCTTTCATTACAGAAGAAACAACTGGGTCATGGTATTTGTGTATGCGAAATCCTGATAGATTATATGGGATTAATGCCAATGTAGAAACTATTGCTTATGTTTCCTCTAATCAAGATACTATTGTAAATAAAATAGAGGCACAGTCGGTCTTATCCAAAGAAGTAGATGAATTAACGGCCTTACAAAATGAATCTATTAACTACTGGATAAAAAAGGATCATAAAAAAGCTAAGAAAGTTTATAAAGAATACCGATCAAAAGGAGGCAATAATCAAACTTATAAAACGGTATTAGAAAAAGCGATTCAAACACATCAAATTGATGATAAAAAGATAAAACGTTTTCTCAAAAAATTATAAATAAAAAGATCCCGAAAATTTCGGGATCTTCTTTTATATATATAAAATATATTTTATTGTTCTAATCTAAACTTAACGGGTACTTGGTAGGTTACCTTTACAGCCTGACCTGATTGCGTCTTACCAGGTTGGATTCTTTTCTTTTTACTTGTAAACATTCTACTTACCCCAGCAATAGCCGCTTTATCTAAATCTTTATGTTTACTCGATCTAAGAATTTTAGCTCCTGTAACTGCTCCATTTTGATCAATAACAAACTTTACATAAGCAGTACCTGTTCTTTCTTCTTCAACAGCATCTTCAGGATATTCTAATTTTCTTAATAATTCTTTCTGAGCCATTTTCGAATTACATTGATCTAACTCCTTACCTGTTTTACCTTCACATCCAGGGAAAACGGGTTTTTGTGCTACTTTTTTATAGTCAAAAACTTCTTTTACCTTTTTAATATCAGCCTTCTTTGGCTTTTTCGGTGGAGGTGGAGCTGGTTTACCTTTTTTAGGTTTTGCAGCTGGTGGTGGCGGAGGTGGTGGTGTTTTCTCAGGATCAATATCCGGAGTCTCAATTTTTTCAATCTCCTTTGTATCTTCTACCTGCTCAATTTCCACAATTTCTGGAGGAGGTACTTCAACCTCTACTTCTTCAGGAATTTCCTCAGGAATCTCTTCAGGAATTTCTTCAAATTCAAATGTTTCTTCTACCTCTTCATAGACAATTTCTTGCGGCGGTGCAATTTCTGTAACCGTCGTTTGTCTCCAGTTAATTAATGTATAAGCCAACCCAGACATTAGTAAGAATCCTAAGAATACAAATAGGTTCCCATACTTATCTAAATTTGCCTTCTCACTTTTCTTTGGCTCCATATTATTACTCAATATTTTCTTTCGTGAATTCCAAATATATAAATATTCTCGAATTATAAGAAAGATTTCTCAATTTTTTTTATGATAGGTTGCGATATTAGACCTAAAATAGCACCTATACTATTGGCTATTACATCGTAAATATCACCACTTCTTTTTAATGGCATATATTCTTGTAGTATTTCAATTAAAATACTGTATAATATCACCACTATTATAATTTTCATGGTATGATTACTATTGTTAGCATAACTCCATAAAGCTAATGTAGATATAGAAAAATACATTATGACATGTACTATTTTGTCTGTTCCTAGCGGAGCTTTAATTTCTAAATTATCTAATGGCATTAACGATAAAATAGTAACTACAGTAATCGTGATAAATAATAAAACTTTCGTTATTTTTTTATCCAATAATCGCTTTATAATCATCTGCTGAAATCAATTCATCAGTACTTGCTCCATCTGAAATTTTCACTTTGATCATCCAACCTTCACCATAAGCATCTGTATTTACTTTTTCAGGCTCCGATTCTAAGTCTTCATTAAATTCAATAATTTCTCCCGTAATAGGCATCAATAAATCAGAAACAGTTTTCACAGCTTCTACTGTACCAAATACTTCTCCTGCTTCTACTTCTTCTCCTTCTTTTTCAATATCAACATAAACAATGTCACCTAATTCTCCTTGAGCAAAATCAGTGATTCCTACAGTTGCTATATCACCTTCTATTTTTACCCATTCATGGTCTTTTGTGTACTTTAAATCTGATGGTATGTTCATTTCTTTATTTTTTTAAGTTTCGTAAAAATACTATTTTTTATAATATTTATAAAAGAAAAACATCCCAAAATAAGTTTGGGATGTTTTAACTATGATTTTAATCACCGAAAGAAAATCTTGCGGTGACTCCCGCTCGAATATCTGTAATCGGATAGGCTGTTGAAATCTTATAAGTTGTAATCAAATGATTGTAGAAGAACATTAAATTAAAGTTCTTACTAAAATTGTAATCTGCTGTAGCTTTTAATGTAAATTGTTTATCTCCTGCAGTAATTTGAGCATCATCTTCAATTATACGAAGTATAGAAGTTTCAGTATCACGCATAATTAAATCTGCTCTTAAATTTAAATCACTTGTTAATGTTTTCTTCTTTCCTCTATAACGCATTTTCATTTTTAAATCTTTGAAAACATATCCTAATCCTACAACAAATTCATTGGATTGTTGATCGGTCAATGAATAGTTGTTAAAACTAAAGGATTGTACTCGATCTCGATTATACATAAAACGCATTTGTAAATTATTACGGAAGGTCATATCTAGCCCAATTAATGGAGCAAAAGTTTCAACAAATGTAATATCATTATAAATAGTTGATGTTTTATAACTTCCATTTAAATCTAAAGGATCTGAATTCGTACCATTTTGATATTCATAATATGCTAAATTAGATTGTATTCCACTTGCTGTATAATTCGATCTATAAGCATGTGTTAAATCAATTCTTGAGAATTTTTTATTTAAGAATCGATTATTTGTCAATCCTGAATACGTTAAAGTCCAGTTTGGTAAAGGAATATCACGAACAGGATTCGAACGACTAGATGTACCATAAGTTTCTAATAAAGCTTGCATCATTACATCCTGATTGGTCATTCCATAACCACTTACATCTCGCCCTGTTGATGCTGCTAATTCACTTCCAATACGAGCAGCATTACTACGTAATTCATCAAACATTGCATGTGAATCTTTAAAAGATGTAAATCCTATATTGGTCGTACTAAATTGACCTAATTCTTGAACAAAATTATCTAAACCTATTGGTGTATAATCTCCATTAACTGCATCTGCCACTAAATTAAATCCATATTGAAGTTTGGTTTTAGAATAATCTTTTTGACCCGTTAAATCAATTCTTAAATCAGGTAATATTTCAAAATTAGCATTATAACCAAATCCATTGGTTGTTTGTCTTTGATAAGGATCTACCATATTTTCACTCGTTGTCAACCATCGATTACTTAATGCTTTTGCACGTATATCTGCTTGAGATCCTAAAGTGAAGCCCCAAGAAGGTGAACTTCCTGAACCTACTCCAAAGAATCCAGGTTCTTCTAAGAATCCAGGTAACAACGTACTTTCTTGTGAAGTATAATTTAGCTGAAATTGTTTTAATGAACTTGCCAATCCAAGCATATAATCTTTAAACTTCAACCCATTTTTTGTTTTTTTCGTCTTCTGTTTACGTTTAGATCGTTTATTCTTTTTAGCTTTATCAGCTCTTTTTTGATATTCATCTGCATGTTCTCCTATCTCAGAACGATACGTATTCAATCGCTGTTGGTAATCATTATACCATTTCGCTCTTCCATATAAGGTTTCCATATTCAAACCTCCCTGAACTGTAAAAGTATTCGCATTCTGGATAATATTACCTAAATCTACCCCATCATTATCAACATATTCATTTGAAGGAGCTCTCCAATCATAGGTTGCATTATAAGTTAAATCACCATTTACAAAATCCAAATAGGGTATTAATTCAAATGGAATTTTATAATTCAATCGTAATTGTTGATTGTATTTAAGTGGACGCCCTGTATCAAATAAGTCATCCCAAATTCCTACGTTAACACCTCCAACACGAGAAGGATCATTAAAATGATCTACTACATTACTAGTTGTAGAGATAAAATCTAGTTTTAATGATTTGGTTAAGTCAAATCCTATTTGATATTGCCAATTGAAGAAATAATTATTACTATAAATTGGATCAAAAGGTAAATTATTGGTTCCTGTTGCATAAGCGCTATATTGATCTACATTACGGTACAAGTATTCATCATTACGACGATCAATATCCGCTGTAAATGAAATTCTACTTGGTTTTAAATTCACATTAAAATCTCTTACCCAAAGTAAATATTTGCTTGTACTTGCTGTATCATGTACTGCTTTCCAATTCTCAAATGGATATTTGTAATCTTGTTTAAATGAATAATTATAATTCAACCCTAAACGCATATCTCGTGTTGTGTGATTTTCAACATAGAAATCACGGTGATACATTTTATTAAAAGCAAAGGAAGCTGAGAAATTTTCAATATCATAGAAATGATTTTTAGTACTTGAATTGGTCTTTACTTTTCGAACATTTAATAAGTTAATACTTGTTCGTTTTGTATAATCACGTGCTACTTTTTTCAATTCATCACGATTAGCTGCTTCATCAAATTTGACATCGGTATCAATTGGAGAATATAATGGATCAATAAACTCTTCTGATATCCCTAATCCAACAGGTAACTTAATCCCCCATTGTTCTGGTAATAATTTATCTGCATTAATAGTTGTTGCAACAGAATATTGCTTATAATCTTCTTGACTTCTTTCTGTTGGTCCTTCATTAATTGCTCCAAAACCAGCTTGACGAATAGTTCCTGTAGCTGTTACATTAGCAAAATCTGCTAGTTGAGCATTAACAGAGGCTGTAGCTGCATAACCTCCTTCGTTATCAATTTCTGATAAACGTAATTCATTTGCCCAAATTTCAATATTTTTTGCTGAAGAAGCATTATTACGAACCCCTACGGTTATAAATCGTACATTTTCTAGAGTTGGGCGTCCTTTTACCCAAATCTGATCATCATTTTGATCGGAAACATCGTATGCATATCGTTGATCTAAAACTGGATTCGTTTCTCCATCACGTGCAATTTTAGCTTTCACGAAATCATGTAAAGCAAAATCAATTTTATTTTCAGGTCTCCAAACTTGTGCCGGATCCATTCCTGCACTTGCATTTGGCCCTATCAATAAAGGTTTCGCATATTCATAATAATTCTCTGTAACATCGGTACCAAATCGAACAAAAACTTCCATTTCTCCATCTGTTGGAATATTAGAATTCAAGTAATCTTCAGCGTGTACAAACATTTCTAAACGTTTGTAACGTCTCAAGTCTAAATTCGATTGTTTATAAATAGCACGAACATTATCATTATTATTCCCTGATAATCCTTCCAACTGCATTAATAAAGATTGCTCATTTTGTGCTTGGATAGATGTAGTGTTATAAAACTCTTCACGTGAAACACCTGGAGGCAATACATAACGATCTGGATTTTCTTCAATATTGATTACTCCTACTTCAAAATTATTGATGTTAGGATCTCCTGTTCCTTCATTATCAGCATCTAAACTTCTTGCATAACGTCTCCAATCACTTCGAACTAAATCAAATGTTGCAAAACGGAACGTAGTTCGTTGTCTAAATCCTTTTGCTAGTAAACGTGCAAAACGGATATTATTTAAAGTCGGCGAACCTATTTCGTTTACTAAATCGTCTTGAATAGGGATTCGAACTTGATACCATTTCGTTACAGCTGCCTGGCCATTTTCCATTGGTACATTCACCGTTCTTTCATCTACCACATAATCTGAGCCTACTGGACCAATATTTCCATTTGAAATTGGAATTCGGTATTCAAAATAGCTTTCCTGAGTATCCATATTGAAATCTCGGTTGGCATCTTCCACATCCGGAAGTGGTGTGGTTAGCTCTTGTGAATCTGAAGGAGAATTTCCTTCTGTATTTCGATAATATCGATAACGTTCTACAATCGAATTCGCATTGGGAACATTATTCCATCGGTCATCAATATAATAAACATAATCATCTCCTGCCGGGTCATTTCCTGTTATGGGGTTATTATTTGCAGGATAGATAGCTCCCTCATCAGCACTCAATAATCCATCAAATCCTGTATCCTGATAAGCCCTTTCTGCTCCTTCTGTATCAAAGGTATACACCAATGCCTGACTACTTGGTACTTGTCCCCAAATAACATCTGTTGTTGGGTTTGCCACATCTGCTGCAGAAGTTGGCATTCCATTTTCATACAATTTTCGACCGTCTTTTAAAACATCTTCAGAAACGGCTCCTAAATGTAAAATAAGATCTCCTGAATCACCTGCGTTGACACCATCTGCAAATGGATCCATCAACCAAAATTCAATATATTCTACATTAGCTTCATTAAAATTGGTCACATTTAATCCTCGGGTAATACCTGCCCAACGATCTTGAACACCTCCTAAGGGATTTATATTATAAGGTCCTTTAAAGTCAGGGTAATAAGAGAAGTCAAATGTTGATATAAATGACGGTGCCCCTTCTACAAAATCTTGCTGAGGGTAAATTTCTTTGTATTGTACCCTTCTCGACATGTTATTTGAAATTTCATCATCATTTAAACCTCCTCCAGAAGAGAAAAATACAGGATCAATATAATACCAAGAAGCTAAAACACGATCATCGTTATAGGTTAAATCAGTGTTATCTCCATTAGGGAATTGATCATTATTTTGTGGTGTTGATGCTAACGACCAACTTGCTGGATCTTTAATACTAATATTCGACTGTGATCCTTCAAAATCATCTAAATATGAATAATTACCTGTATTATTTGCTTGTCCTGGCTTTAAATAAGCAGCTTCTCCCTGTACGGTAATATAAGATGGTGCTTTGGTTTCAATTAAAGGCAAACGATCAATCCAACGAGTCATAAAAGGCATTTCATTACTATAAAAACCATTTATTCCAAACATGGTATTGTTTACAGGTTCTGTTCCATAATTAACTTTAGGTGTAACTGAACGTTCACTATAATTTAAAACCGTTCCTCCAATGTAAAAGTTTTCATTAAAACGATGCTCCACATTCAGTCCCATAAAACGTTGTTTTGTTAAATTAAACAACCCTTGATCTTCTAAACTAATATTTACAGGGGTTCCTGATTGTTTAATAGCTTCATTGATCACTTTTACGGTTCCTAACGTATAATCTACAATATAATCTACTCCTTCAACTAGTTCTTGCCCATTAGCTGTTACCACAACAGAACCTTCTGGAACATTAATGGCTCCTAATGAAATATCATCTGAACTGGAAGATGTATATTGCCCTTTGATGAGAAATTTATCATTGGCGGAAGCTTCCCCTGTCTGACTGTTTTGAATTTGGGTATATAATTCAGGATAAGCTACCGTTGTCGTTTGATCTCCTGGAGCTCGATAATCGGTAATCGTTTCATTAAATGGCTCAACTGTTGTAAAAATAATTTTACCATTTTCAGCATCAACCGTTATCCCTGATACAAAATCAAAGAATCCGTCTCCACCTGTTTGAACATTTCCATTTTGAATCAAACGATCTAAATTTTCAATTACCAAATTTCTTTCATTCTTTGCCGCTGCTGGATCATATAAATAATTCACTAATCCTTGTTGTTGGTCTAAATAATAAATATCCAAACGAAAATCTTCTGGAGAAATCGAAATAGCATCTAAAGAATAGACGTTTTTCATCATTAAATTCCATAATGGCTCATTGGAAGGATTATTCCCTCTACCTTTTACCATTTTGGCAATAATCGTTGATGTATTATCTTCAGTTTGCGTCCCCGATGTAGTATCTCCTGTTGAAATTTCATTAGAAAATTCTCCTACTTGGCTATACGTTCCTTGATTTTGAACTTGGTAAGAGATCGCAACCACATCATCTTCATTAACAGGTTGGTTTAAATAAAGTGTACCTAATGCAGCATTAAATGTATATTCAGACGGACTTAACAAACGCATGTTTTCTTCAACTGCATAAGTTGTTCCATTACCTCCTGGTAATACAGTTTCTGCTGCAGATGTTGCAGAATAGTAATCTCGAATACCATTAGTACCCGCTAAATTATCATACAACGTTCCATTTTGAGGAACTGAAGTTCCATTATCTCCTAAATCACGTACCGCCACAACACTACGACGGGTCCCTAAATTAGAATTGTTTCTATTTTTCACCCAAACTTCTAAACGTGTTATGGTAGAACTGGTTGATAAAGTAGGATATGTAGCTAACGTTGAATTATAGTTATTCAAGAAGTAATCCCCCATATAGAAATTGGCATTTACTTCATAATTAGTTGAATTGATTTCAAATTCTTGAACAATTCCACCATTTTGGGTGGTAATCGTTTTAGCTTGAGATTGTTGTTCAGAAAATACAGTCGTCACATAGGTTTTTCCAAATTTAAACTCTCCCTTTGCTCCGAATAACGATTGTGGTCCTACCATTAAAGTAGAACGCAAAGGCATGTTAACATTACCTACTTCAAGCGCCTGTATAATATTGTCTTCTGACCCTTCCATTTGAGGACGGAACGCTAAATTTAAACGATTTTCAAAAGCAAAGCCGGCTTGGGTATCATAATTGGCTTTTAAATTTAAGTTTTCACCAATCTTCCCTAACAAACTCATTTGAATTCGTTGTTGTAAATCAATATCAAATTGAGTTCTATTTTGTTCTAATATTTGAGGGTTATCAATTGTTTGAGAACGTACTCCTAAATCAATTGAAGCATATCCCTGTGGGGTTAAAGTAATTTCATTTCCTCCAAAAATTTGTTCAAAAGCTTTTGAATTAATTTTTATTCCCGGTATAAAACTATCTGTAGTATTTTTTAAACCTAGTTTTCGCTCACGATAAGTAGCATCGTAATCTCTTGATTTTTTTAAGTAATGATCTGTTACACGTTGTTGAAGTATATAATTTGAATATTCTTCTTTGGTCATGTAAACAGGTGTTGCTATATCTTCTCCTGCTACTTTCTGTTCAATCAAATACAACCCTGTATCCGGATCATAAGTAGCGGTTACTTTCACAGGATTTTCTAGATATAATCCTCCTGTTTGATCAGTAAAAGGATACTTTAATGAATCCGTTTTTTCTTGAGCGTACGTTAAACTTGTAAAGCATATAACGCACAAAACAATGAATGTATTAAAATGTCTACTCTTTATTTTCAAACTAGATTTTTTTTAATGTCTGTTTAATTAATTCTTCTACAGAGATTTTTGGATCTGTTTTTAAAAAACCATCTATAACTTTTTCAACTTGTTTTTTAGTAAATCCAAGAACCTCTAAAGCATTTAACGCTTCTTCTTTGATTTTATTTTCAGTTGGTAAAGATAAATTATTTATATCTAAATCTTTATCTAATTTATCTTTTAACTCAATAATAATTCTTTGAGCCGATTTTGGACCAATTCCTTTAACACTTTTTACGACATTAACATTATTTGTAACTACAGCTTCTTGAAACTCTTTTGGTGTTAACGTAGATAAAACCATACGTGCGGTACTAGGACCAACTCCATTTACATTTACAAGCAATTTAAACATTTCTCGTTCAATTGTATCATAAAATCCATATAAAGTTTGAGAATCTTCCCGAACTATTAAATGAGTAAACAATTTTATGGCTTCTTTATTCGGTATTTTTTCATAGGTATTAATTGTAATATTAATGTAGTAACCTACTCCATTACAATCAATAATGGCATATGATGGATTTTTTTCAACTAATTTTCCTTGAATATGTGTAATCATTTAACAAAGTTAATTAAAATATTAAAAATTAGATTTTATTAACAGTTAAAAAACAAAACTTACCTTTTAACTATTAAAACTTACTCTTCATCGACGTATTTGGTTCATACGTCTTAAATATATTTATCAAAGTAGGCTTCATCTATAATTTTATTAAAAAATATTTAATCCATGACTATCGGGACGAATTATATTCAAATCCTTTATATATCCTTAATTTTTAACAATCATTAATTTATATAATACCTCAAGAGATTTTTATATACAAGATCCCTTAAAATATATGTAGTTTATTTTTTTAAGCTATTTATTTAACTATGAGTGTGTTCCAGCCTTCTATAAGGCTGGATTTTTAATCTATATTATTTTTCTTGCATCTGAGCATCAATTACGGATAATGTAATTAAATTAACAATTTCATCTACAGACGCCTGTTTTAACATTACGTGCGCAGGTTTCTTAATCCCCATTAAAGCAGGACCTAATGTCTCTACATCTGTTATCCCTCTTAATAAGGTATACGATAATGCTGCTGAATTCATATCTGGAAATACTAACACATTAGCACGATCCTTTAGTTTAGAAAAAGGATATTCGTTTTGCATTCGTATAGGATTCAATGCTATATCTGCTTGCATTTCACCATCTACTTCTAATTCAGGATAATTTTCATGAAGGTATTTTACGGCTTCTGCTACTTTTCTAGAATCTCCTTTTGAAGAAAAATTGGTATACGACAACATTGCTATTTTGGGTTTTACTCCAAATAATTTAACCACTCTTGAAGTTTGTAATGCTATATTAACCAATTCTTTAGCAGAAGGATCTTTTATAACAGCCATATCAGTTAAAAATAGTGGCCCTCTTTTCGTTAAAATCATCATAACAGAAGATACTTTTTCAACATCTTCTCTTTTTCCTATAACTTCTAAAACCGGTTTTAATGACTGTGTTAATTCACGGGTATATCCTGTTACAAAAGCATCAGCTTCACCTTTTTCTACCATCATAGATCCAAAATAATCTCGATTTGTCATCATACGAGTTGCATCATGCAAGTTTAGTCCTTTTCGCTTTCGCTTTTTCCATAAATCTTGTGCATACTCTTCAACTTTTTGGTCAAACATGGTATGTTTGGGATTGATTATTTCAACATCCAATTCAATATCATTTTCTTCCATTAATTGGGTAATACGAGCATGACTTCCTAATAAAATAGGCTCTGCAATCCCTTCTTCTTTAACTATTTGGGCAGCTTTAACAACACTTAATTCATCTCCATTACTTAAAACTACTTTCTTAGGATTTAATCGTGCTCTGTTTTGCAACATACGAATGGCTTTACTACCTGATCCCATTCTATCAAGCAATTGCTCTTCATAAGTTTCCCAATCAGTTATTGGTTGCTTGGCAACACCACTCTCAATAGCTGCTTTTGCTACTGCAGGTGAAACTTTTGCAATAATTCGGTTATCAAAAGGTTTTGGAATAATATAATCTTTTCCAAAAACCATATTTTTCTTTCCATAGGCCAATAATACTTGATCTGGAACAGGTTCTTTTGCTAAATCAGCAATTGCTCGAACTGCAGCCAATTTCATTTCTTCATTAATCGATGTTGCACGAACATCTAAAGCTCCTCTAAAAATAAACGGAAATCCTAATACATTATTTACTTGGTTAGGATAATCTGAACGCCCTGTTGCCATAATAACATCATCACGCGTTTCTATAGCTAAATTGTAATCTATTTCAGGAGTAGGATTTGCCATTGCAAAAACAATAGGATCTTTACTCATTGTGTTTAACATATCAGGTGTTAAAACATTTCCAATTGATAATCCTACAAACACATCTGCATTTTTTACAGCATCTTCTAAACTAACTTTATCTGTATCAACAGCGAATTCTAATTTTTGTTCATTCAATCCTTCTCTTGAAGTTGAAATCACCCCTTTAGAATCACACATTAAAATATTCTCTTTTTTAGCCCCAAGTGCTACGTATAATCTTGTACAAGAAATTGCTGCTGCTCCAGCTCCGTTTACTACAATTTGTACTTTTGAAATATCCTTTCCTGTTACTTCTAAGGCATTTAATAATGCTGCTGCTGAAATAATAGCCGTACCATGTTGATCATCATGCATCACGGGAATATCCAGTTCTTCTTTTAAACGTTTTTCAATTTCAAAGGCTTCGGGAGCTTTTATATCTTCTAAATTGATTCCTCCAAAAGTAGGAGCAATTCTTTTTACCGTTTCAATAAATTTTTCAGGATCTTTTTCATCTATTTCAATATCAAACACATCAATATCAGCAAAGATTTTAAAAAGTAATCCTTTCCCTTCCATAACCGGTTTTGATGCTAAAGCACCAATATCTCCTAGTCCTAAAACCGCTGTTCCATTCGAAATTACCGCTACCATATTTCCTTTTGATGTATATCGATAAACTTCTTCTGGATTTGCTTCAATAGCTAAACATGGTTCAGCTACTCCTGGAGAATACGCTAAGGAAAGATCACGTTGTGTAGCATGTGGTTTTGTTGGAATAACTTCTATTTTACCTGGTTTACCCTTTTCATGGTATTTTAAGGCTTCTAATTTTAATTTATTTTGATTCTTATTCGACATCATTTTGTATTTCGTAAGGGGTAAATTTACAATTCTTAATCTTTTCTCCCATTATTTTAATAAAAAAAGCACATTTTTTATAAGAGAAATGTGCTTTTTTTAAAGATTAATCTTTAAAATTATTTTTATTATTCTAAAATAGTCAATCTAAAACCTTCACCGTGTATATTTTCAATTTCTATTGAAGTATCAGGCTTAAGGTATTTACGAAGCTTTGCTATATAAACATCCATACTTCTTGAAGTAAAGTAATTATCATCATGCCAAATGCGTGTTAGCGCTAATTCTCTTGGCATTAAATCATCTTTATATAAACACAAAAGCTTTAATAATTCGTTTTCTTTAGGAGATAGTTTATGTTGTTCTCCGTTTATTTTTAGCGATCTTAATTTAGAATTAAATTCAAATGCTCCAACAATAAATTCTTCTTGAGAATAATCTTTTTCTATTACACTAGATCCTTTACGTTGAAGAACTGCATTGATTTTATATAGTAACACTTCTGAATCGAAGGGTTTTAAGACATAATCATCTGCTCCTACTTGATAACCTTTTAAGACATCTTCTTTTAACGATTTTGCTGTTAAAAATATAATAGGGGTATCTGGATTAATTCCTTTAATATCTTTAGCTAATGAAAAACCATCTTTTTTAGGCATCATAACATCTAGAAT
Organism: Flavobacteriaceae bacterium UJ101; assembly: GCA_001880285.1. Classification (NCBI taxonomy): domain Bacteria; kingdom Pseudomonadati; phylum Bacteroidota; class Flavobacteriia; order Flavobacteriales; family Flavobacteriaceae; species Flavobacteriaceae bacterium UJ101. The sequence goes on from CP016269.1 coordinate 1,173,015, forward strand.
ACAAATATCAAATGTATTTTTTCTATACTTTTCTAACCCTTCCTCTCCATCTAATGCATGAATAACATCATAATCGTTTAGAGCTAGATAATCTCTCAAAACTGTTCCAAAACTTGGATCATCTTCAACCAGTAATAGTCTTTTCTTTTCCGACATAATTTTTCGTTTATAGTGGAATCTTTATAACAAATTTACTTCCTTTTCCTTTTTCACTTTGAACTTCTATCACACCCTTATGTAAATCTACAATTTTTTTCAGATATGCTAGACCTAGTCCATGACCTTTTATATTATGAATGTTTCCTGTTTCTTCTCTGTAAAACTGTTCAAAAATCTTTTTCTGAACGGATTTACTCATTCCCATTCCTTGATCTTCAACTTGAATACATGCATAATCATTTTCCTTAAATACTTCCACAGATATTTTAGGTGACTCAGGAGAATATTTATTTGCATTATCTAATACATTTAGGATTACATTACCTAAATGAAATGCATCCGCCTTTATCATTAATTGGTCATTTGTATATTTTTCAAAAATTGTGCCATTACGATCTTCCACAATTAATCGTATATGGTCAACTGCATTTTTGACTATAGTATTTAGATTGGTTTTTTGAATATTTAGATCAATTTGATTTTTTTCTAATCTAGACATTCTTAACACCATTTCAACGTGCGAGTTTAATCGTTTATTTTCCTGCTTAATTAAATTAGCATAGTGTTTTATTTTATTTTCATCATCTAAAATTTGAGGACTTTTTAATGCATCTACAGCAACATTTATAGTAGCTATAGGTGTTTTAAACTCATGTGTCATATTATTGACAAAATCTGTTTTGATTTCGGATATTTTCCGCTGTTTTCTCATATAATATAAACTTACACCAAATACAGATACTACAATTGACATAAGTAATGCTGCTAAAATGAATTGGCCAAAAATTGGTCCCTTAACTACTCTATCCCTTTTTGGAAAATGTATTGATAGAATAAACTCTGTTTCATCATTCACTCCAAAAAAGAGAGAAGAATAATACGTTTTATCATCTATTTCAAAGTCTTTAGTAGTAACTTTGGTTAAAGTTGAATCTTTTCTTAAAACGGCAAATTCATATTCTGCATCAATATTGTAGTCTTTTAATTCTTTTGTCAAAACAGAATCAATGATACTTATAGAAATTCGATCTTCAATATCTGTTGCTGCTCCTTTTAATTTAACATAACGGTCTATTGTTAAGTTATTTCCCGTCAAGATATCATAATCAGCTGGCGATAATGATTTGGGGGTTTGATTTTCAGAAATCTTGGGTAACTCTGTCTTTAATTGAGCAGAATATTCATTTATAATACTTAGCGAATCTTGAACTCCTCCTACTGTTTGTCCTAGTGGGATAATACTTTCTTCAATTAAAACTTCTTGTTTATATACATAAAAATGATTGTTAACAGGGTCTTCTTTCACAAAACTAAATGATTGTTTTTTAGGAATCTTCTTTACCTGTGTATCTAAATTATCAATTTCGTTATAAAGTACCTGTTGTTCTTTCTCTCGTATTTTCTTTGAAGTTTCACCTAATACTAAATGAACCTTATTAGAAAAAGCCCCCTCACTTTCGTCAATCCCTTCACTTAACCATATAATTTGCAATAGCATAATACCGAGTAGGGCACTTGTCATTACAGATATAAGTACGAGTAACGTCTTTTTCTTCATTCTTTAACAAAAATAGATGATTATTGTAGAAATCATTTACAGTTTAACGTATAGTTAACGCTATTATTTTAACTTTAATATTTCTTTATGAGTTTCTAAAACTTTTAATTCTAAAAACTTTAAATCTGTATCATTTATGATGATATAATCCGCATAGTTGAGGCGTTCTTTCTCACTCATTTGGTTTTGAATCCTCTTTTGAATTTCTTCTACTGTACTATTGTCGCGAAGCAATAATCTTTTTACTCTATTCTCTAATTCAGCTGTGACTACAATAATTTTATCACAGCCTTTATAGGCTCCACTTTCAATTAAAATCGCTGCTTCTTTCAATACATAGGGCGTTTTCTGAATCAAAACCCATTCTTCAAAATCTTTTTTTACAGCAGGATGTACTATTTCATTTAACTTTTGTAATAATTGAGGATCATCAAACACTTTTTTAGCAATCCATTTTCGGCTTAAACCCTTTTCATCATAGGCCTGATTTCCTAACAAGGATTTAATTTCTTTTTGAAGAGATAAATCATTATTCATCAAAAATTTCGCTCTTAAATCAGAATTATATGTTGGAATTCCTTTTTTTTCAAACAATTGAGCAACTGTTGATTTTCCACTACCTATTCCACCTGTTAATCCTACTATTTTCATCTGTTACTATTTTATTTATTTAAGGTCAGATGTTTATCTGTTATCATTTCAGTTATATTTAACTTTATTATGACAACCTTTTTATATTTCCTTTTTTACTAAAATCACCTTTGCCTTTGATGGTATTATTCTAATATTTTCTATCCCTTTTGGACGTTTGTTAATTTTTAAAGGTATTTCAGATAATGTATCATTAATTTGTTTCAAATCACAAACTACCTGAAAGTCTTGAGATTTAATTTGAGAGAATTGGGAATATCCAACCGCAAATTTCATTTCTACCTCTTCTGGTATAATTTGAATTTCAGTATTAACCGGTACGTCAACTGGTATTATTTTAATAGAAATACTTTTTTCTGTATATTTTTCAAGTGCTACTTCATATTCTACTAAATCAATGCCTTTTATTTTTTGGGGATAGTGTAGTTTTATTTTTTTATTAAAATTTTGCTCTTTATTCTCAAAAACAATCTCTTCTGTAGGAATTTGTTTAATTTCTTTCACTAAACTTATCGGACCTCTTATTTCAACAGTATCTTGAGAGAATGCTTCTTTAACTACTTTAAATCCTTGATTTGCAATAACATTAACTTTAGACAAAATAGGCACTTTTTTCTTTCCTAACTCATCAATAATTAAATGAATTGTATCTTCTTTTACTCGATAAACTTCTTTAACGTTTAATTTCTCTCTCAAAATATTCAATGATCGATTAGGCAACCAAAAATTTGAGTTATTATTCGTTAAAAGAACCTCATCTAAATCAATTTTAACTACAGGGTTAGTAAACCTGTATGATAAAACACCTCCTCCTGTTGCGTAAATTTCAGCTTGTATGGTATCGTTTTCTTCATTAAATAAAACTTTTCCTGAAGGAGGATTTTGATATTCTACAATTAAATTTATAGTAGCTCTATATTCTTTTGAAAGATTAATAAGTAACCACATAACACTTGCAATAAGCAAACAAATCAAAAAAATTCTACTATTAGAATTTTCTTTTACATTCACTTTATTTAACAAGGAAAATTTCATTGGTACTGAAAAAAGACTGAGTAAACTCAGTCTTTTCATTATTTTTTTGTTTCTACTGTTCCGTAGCGTTGCTTTGTTAACTCGTTGGATATAGCCGTTCTTTCAAATCGTATTTTCCCCGCTGCAGTTTCTATGGTTACAATATCAGCAGATAATTCAGATACTTTCCCATGAATACCACTTGTGGTTACAACTTTATCTCCTTTTTTAAGTTCTTCTTGAAACTTTTTTTCTTTCTTTTGTCTTTGCATTTGTGGTCTAATCATAAAAAAGAACATTACCACAAACATTAATGCAAATAAAACTAAAGTAGACGTCATGTCTCCTGCTCCTGCTTGTAAAATCATTATTTTTATTTTTTAGGTGCTACATTAGCCTTGATTGTCACATATTCTTTACCTGCTTCGGTATTGGTTGTCAAGGTCACTCTTTTTGAAATAGCACCTTCTTTATTTGGTTTAAATGCTACTTTTAAATCTCCTTCTTCACCAGGTAATATAGGTTCAGTTGGTTTTTCAGGAATCGTACATCCACAAGAGGCTTGTGCTTTTAAAATAATTAAAGGGTTTTCTCCTGTATTTTTTATTTTAAAAGTAGTTTCAACTTTATTTTCATAAGGAATATTCCCAAAATCATGTACTTCTTTATCAAAAGCTAATGTGGTTTTATGAGCTTGAAACTCGTTTTCTTTTTGTTCCTTATTTAATTCTTTTTGTCTTTTTTCTTTGGCCTGTTCTACTTTTTCAGCACTCATAACTTCTGCTGAACTAACTCCAGATTCCTTTTTACATGCCCCTAAAACAATAACTAAGGCTAAAGGTAAAATTTTTGATACATTCATTACTTATTCAATTTGATATTCAAATTTATAACTATTTTTTATAATAAACCTCTTCCTGACTTAACTAACTTTTGCTTTTGAGAAAAATCTTTTAAAGTATTATCTAAAATTCCATTTACAAAAACTCGACTTTTTGGAGTAGAATAATCTTTTGCTAATTCAATATACTCGTTTAAAGTAACTTTTGGAGGAATATTAGGAAATTCTAATAGTTCAGTTAAAGCTAGTTCTAAAATAATATAATCAATTTTAGCAATTCGATCTACATCCCAATTTTTTGCTTTTTCAGCAATAATTTTTCCAATTTTGCCTTTTTCCTGAACGGCTGTTCTAAATAATTTTTTGGTAAACTCCTTATCTTCTTCGTCTTTAAATACTTTATAAACTTTAAAAAACTCTTTATCTTCTTCAGAAATTCTTTCTATTGTCCTATAAAGCATTGTATTGGCTACTTGATAATCATCAAACCATGTAATTTCTTGATCTTCATACCATTCTCCTATTTTTTCATTAGGAGCAATAATATATTTAAATATACGAAGTATAATTCTTCTATGATCTTCAAAAGACACTTTCCCTTTGGTCATGTAACGATGATATTCATCAATATCCATAATTGAGGCGTACATTTGTTTAACATATTCGTCCGTCTCATCCCATTTAAGTTGGCTGTTTTTTGAAGTATATTCACTTATTTGAGGATTTTTAGAAAGGAATTCTAAAATAGGATTGTCAACAAACCTTCTGTTAGGATTTAAATCTTCTTCTGAGGCTAATTTTTTCTTTTTCCTCACTTCTATTTTTGTATTGGCTAAATTTCTAATTTCCAATAAAAAATTGATCGAATAAACGTACAAGTCAAAGATTTTATCAATTCCGTTGAACATATTTTTTTCAACGACTAGCATATCTTCGCCAGAACACTCATAAGCATACATTGCTTGCATTACTTTTGCCCGTAAATGTCTTCTTCCTAACATAACAAAGAACTATTATTTTTATTACTAATGTATTATATATGCAAATGTATTGATTTATTTGATTAAAAAAAGTTTTTTTAGCTTTGTCTCTTAATTTTATGTATTGATATATGTCCTTTTTCGAGAAAATATTGAGTATTAACCGATTTTTCCTAAAATCATTACCTTATTTAAACCAATATATATCAAAATATAAAGGCGCTTATCTTATTGGTTTTTTATTTATCTTATTAAAAAATATTCTCATCATTATACCTATTCCATACATTGGAAAAGCTATTAATGAAATTGAAAATGCTTTAAACCATCCTGAAAACAATCAAGAAGATTTTTTTCAAAATATTCTTCTCTATGGTAGTATAATTATTTTTGCTCCTATTTTTTCAGGTATTTTTCAATTTTTAATGAGACAATCTATCGTTGTTGCTTCACGAAAAATTGAATTTGATTTAAAAAATGAAATCTTTAAACATTATGAATCTTTGCCTCAATCATTTTATAAGAAAAATAAAACAGGGGATTTAATTTCAAGAATAAGTGAAGACGTTGGCCAAAGTAGAATGTATCTAGGACCAGGAATCATGTATACCATGAACTTATTTTCTATCATCATTTTAGTTACCTATCAAATGATTTCCATTAATCCTGAGATGTCTTTATACGTACTTATTCCTCTTCCAATATTATCTTTATTAATCTTTTTAATTAGTAAAACCATTAATATTAGAAGTAAATTAGTTCAACAACAACTCGCTGCCATCTCATCTTTTGTACAAGATTCTTTTTCGGGAATTCGTGTAATCAAATCTTATCATACAGAAGAAAAAATCATCAAGGATTACACTCTTGAAACCAAAAAATATAAAAATCGCAGTATTTCAATGGCTGCTATCAATGCTTTTTTCTTTCCTATGATCATTTTAATTATAGGGTTCAGTTACTTATTTATTCTTTATGTTGGAGGAAAGAAATATGCTCTTGGTGAAATTAATGACATCGGAACAATTGCCCAATTTTTCATGTACACAAGCCTACTTATATGGCCTTTCACGGTAACTGGATGGGTAACTTCTGTTATTCAAAGAGCTGAAGCAGCTCAAAAAAGAATCAATGACTTTTTACAAACTGATCCTCAAATTCAAAACCATAATCCTAATCCTTCAAAAATTGAAGGTACTATTGAGTTTAAGAATGTTTCTTTTACATATGATAATACTGGAATTCAAGCTCTAAAAGGAATTTCTTTTAAAATTAACAAAGGGCAAACATTAGCTATATTGGGGAAGACTGGATCAGGAAAAACAACCATCGCAGAACTTATTACACGAATGTATGATATTCAATCTGGATCAATAGAAATAGATGGGGAAGATATTAAAAAGATTAATTTAAATGATTTAAGAAATAGCATTGGTTACGTGCCCCAAGAAGCTTATTTATTCTCAGATTCTATTAAAAACAATATTGGTTTTGGTTTAAATCAATCTGAACTAACAGATGAAAAGATAGTAAATGCTACTAAAAAAGCTGTTATTCATGATAATATTATACATTTTCAAGACGGATATGACACAATTCTTGGAGAACGAGGTGTAACTTTATCAGGTGGTCAAAAGCAACGTATTTCTATTGCTAGAGCTCTAATAAAGACACCTAAAATTTATATTTTTGACGATAGTCTTTCAGCTGTCGATACAGAAACAGAAGAAAAAATATTACAAAATTTAACAGATTCAACCCAAAATACAACAACAATTATCATTACCCATCGAATTTCCTCTGCAAAAAATGCAGATTATATTATTGTATTAAATGATGGGAAAATCATTGAAAACGGTACTCATAACGCCTTGACAAGCAAACAAGGGTATTATAACTCCTTGTTTTTACAACAATTATCTACATAACTTTTGCATGTATACATTTTTTTTATAATCTTTGTGTCATTAAACATAACACACTTTTTTATTTAAATACATGGAAAAAAACTTACTAAACAATGAAGATATATTCTCCAAGGTCTTAAGAGCTGGGAGAAGAACTTACTTCTTTGATGTTAGAGAGACACGTGCTGGGGATTATTATTTGACAATCACTGAAAGCAAAAAGAATGTAAACGAAGACGGTAGCTTTGATTATAAAAAGCACAAAATTTATTTATACAAAGAAGATTTTGCAAAATTTCATGAATTATTTAGTGAAGCATCTTCTTTTATATTAAACGAAAAAGGAGAAGAAGTCATTTCTGATAGACATCAACCTGATTGGAATGAAAAGCTAGATGAAAAGAAGAATGAAACAGACAACTTCACCGAAGTAAATTTTGATGACATTTAAAAATCAAAAAATCAATATTATTTTATAAAACGTTCAAATCTTTTAATTTGAACGTTTTTTGTTTACTTTTTACGAATACTGATTGCGTAACCTCCACCTGGAGCTAAATGTATAGGTAAATGTGTATTTTTTTCTACTTCAACTGTATTTATCGAAACAGCAGTAGGATTTACTTCCCAATTAGCATCTGGGGCATCTCTATAGATTGTTGCTTCATACTTTCCTCCATCCAAAAAATCAAATGAAATATTCATATCACGAGTCGTTCGATTCGTAATTCCTCCAACAAACCAATTATCTTTTCCTTTTTCTTTACGAGCAATCGTAACATATTCTCCTATTTCTCCATTTAAAACAATAGACTTATCCCAATCTACAGCAACATCTTTTATAAATTGCAATGCAGGTTGGTTTCTATAATTTTCTGGTAAATCGGCCACCATTTGCAAAGGAGAATAAATCACAACATACAAAGCCAATTGCTTTGCTAAAGTTGTTCTTACATATTGATCTTTTCTATATCGATCAAATTTTATATCAAAAATTCCCGGAGTATAATCAATCGGCCCTGCTAACATTCTTGTAAAAGGCAATATTGTAGTATGTTCTGGTGGATTTCCGCCTCCCCAAGCATTATATTCCATTCCTCTAACACATTCTCGAGTCATCATATTAGGATAAGTACGCCTTTTTCCTGTTGCTTTCAAAGTTTCATGAGCATCAATTGTAATATTATATTTTGCAGCTGTTTCAATTACTTTTTGATGATGATTTACCATCCATTGTCCATGATGATATTCTCCTTTAGGAGAAAGAATAGGACCAGCATAACCTGTTTTAACAGCTTGAATACCTTTTGAATTATAGTATTTCATCGCACCTTCTAATCGTTTATCATAATTTTCAGCATCACCTGATGTTTCATGATGACCAATTAGGCTCACATTACTTTCTTTTGCTTTATTTAAAATCAAATCTATATTAAAATCAGAATTAGGCTTTTCATAATCAAAAAAATCTATGTGATCTCCTGATCCCCAAAATTCCCATCCTTCATTCCATCCTTCAACTAAAAGTCCTTTAAAACCTTCTCTTTTATTAAATTCAATATAATTCAATACATTTTTCGTATTGGCTCCATGCTTTCCTTTATTACTCCAACCTGTAACTGACTTATTATATGACCATGATGATTTTCCAACATGCATTTCCCACCATACTCCAGTATATTTCATAGGATCTATATAATCTATATTTTTATAAGTTGTAGGTTCATTCAAATTCACAATTAAATTTGAGGTGATCAAATCACCTGCCTTATCTGCTATTTGAATGGTTCTCCAAGGAGTATGAAAAGGAGTTGAAATTCGAACTTTATCACCGTTAGCCCATGGGACTAATTCTGATTGTAGTATATCACCTGATTTAACAGCCAAAGTCATATCCGAATAGTTAGTCAAATCAGCTTCATGAATTGATAGAAAAAGGCTATCTGACACTTTCATTGTCAAAGGTGTATTTGTTGCTTTCATATTAGCCACAAAACGATCTGGACGCTCTTCATAGCCCACCTTTTTTGCATTAATTTCACTTATTTTCGATTTTGTAAATAAATATTCATAGGAATGATAGTCCGCAGGAATCCACCATGCTGTATGATCTCCTGTCAAATTAAACTGAGTATTTTCTTGCATAATGACAACTTCTTTCATTTGTTCTTGTTCAGGAAATTCATATCGAAATCCAAGTCCATCATCATACAATCGAAATATAACATTTAACTTTCGATTTAACTTACTTGTTTCTTGTAATTCTACTTTCAATTCATTATAAGAATTATCTATTTCAGAATCTTCACCCCAAATTGGGTTCCATTTTTCAGAAAAAGATTTTGTAGACGTATTTAAAATTGTAAAATATTCTTTTAAACTGGGGACTTCCTTTAAATCAAAACCTAGTTTAGAAGTATCTATAATCACCTGTGAACCCTTTGTAATTCTATATGCAGGTTCAGCTTCATTCGTCAATAAAAACTCAACCTGTAATGTATTATTAGGGGATTGTATTTGCTTCACAAGTTTTATTTCTTCTTTCTGACAAGAAAACAGTGTAAAAAAATACACAATTATAAAATATATTCTGCTCATTTTCATGGTTTTAACACTCAAAAATAAAAAAAATTTATTATTATTCATAAAATCTTAAAAATAAAAAAGTCAACCCATTTAGGTTGACTTTTTTTGAGGTGCCGGGCGGATTCGAACCGCCGTACACGGTGTTGCAGACCGCTGCCTAGCCGCTCGGCCACGGCACCATTTTATACTTGCGACAGCAAATATAAAACAATATTTTTTATTTTCTAACTTTTATATGCTCTTTCTAAAATTACCGTGAATTTTTCCATATCACCTTCTACTGGAGGATTAATTTTTGAGATTGAAATCTCAGCCCATTTAACGTCTGACAATACCTTTCCTATTTCATTTAAAATACGATTACCCACATGTTCTATTGTTTTAGAAACAATAGCCATTTGTTCATGAATAATCTTATTTAACTCTACATAATTAACTGTATCTTTAATATTATCTGTGTTAGAAACTTTTGATAAATCTGCTTTTACTATCAAATTCACTTCGTAAAATGAACCTATCATTTCTTCAACTTGCATACATCCGTGGTAAGCAAAAATTTTAATATTTTGTAGGTGTAATTTTCCCATGAAGTAAAAATACTACTTTTTATGAATTTCCTATTCAAGATTTTTATAAAAAAGACCACTACTTACGTAATGGCCTTCATACTATTTTATTATAATTTAAATTCTAGGCTTTTCTCACTACTGACATAAATATAGTCTTCTCATTACTACCCGTAATTTCCATACACCACCATTTAAACTCATACCATCTCCATACTCCATCCGTTACCTTTACTTGTAAATTCGTCGTTAATACCTCCGCTAAACTCGTAGTCCAATATGTAATATTATTCGCATCAACTTGTACAAAACTTGTTGTTGGTGTAGCCGAAGTCGTTAACGTTACATTTAAATTCGTCTCATTCTCATTTACCTGGGTCGCAAACGTCTGATAACTTACCTGTTGATCAGAATCACTTACATTGTAAATTCTCGGATCATAAAACGACGCATCTACCCTAGCTAAATCCATTCGTAAACCATCAATTACTGGTAAATCAGAATATAAGGATGACAATAAAGTTCCTGCAGCTGCCGAATTTGGCATCGTCACTACTTTTGTTACCGTCTCTCCTATTCCTAATACATCTCCACTTACTGCTGCTGAACAACTCTCCGTTAAAAAACTTAATGCAAAATTTGCCGCATTAGGTGATGATTGTGCTGGTGTCCCCGTTAACGTATATACCAACTCCCCATTTCCAAAACTTAAATCACCTGCTTGTAATGTCGCTGTTAAACCTGTGTTTCCTGTCGATGCTATACCCGTTCCTGAAGAATACGATCCTCCATTACCTCCTGTATAGGGTACCGTCATTACTCCATTATAAGCTTCTCCTGCTGTAAATGCTGCTGGACTCATTTGAGCCTCTCCACATTCTAAACTGGTAATTGAAGGATCTACCGTTGTACCATTATTAAGCTTTCTCCATTCGGATCCATTCCAATACAAATAACCTTCTGTACTCAACCCTCCTGTTCCTAAGTTGTAAACCAATAATCCTGTTGCAGGTGATGGTATCGTAGTTTGATCTGTATTCGATGACAATGCCACTCTTGGCCCTAAAAACCCTTTCTTACCATTGGCTGGTAATGAGGTTACATCTACATCTAAAATAGCTGAACTATTAGGTGAACTAGTCCCTACTCCTACTTGAGCTAATAATGCAATATTCAATAATAGCATTATTCCAACAATTTGTTTTTTCATCCCTCCCTTACTTATTAATTTTAATGAAGCAGCAAAGGTTCTCAAAAAAAAAGTTTCGTTAAATTATTTTCGACTACTAAGTGGTTTTTTTTCGATAAGAATCATAATTATATCGCTTAATAACCAAAACTTCCCTCATTAACTATATTTCATTTCTTTGAAAGTATTAATTAATCCGTTGGTTGAAACATCGTGTGAAGTAATTTTATCTTCATCTTTCAACTCTGGTAAAATCTGATTTGCTAGTTGCTTTCCTAACTCTACTCCCCATTGATCGAAACTAAAAATATTCCAAATAATTCCTTGAGTAAAGATTTTATGTTCATACATAGCAATTAATGAGCCTAAAACTTTAGGTGTTAATTTCTTGAACAGTATCGAATTTGTTGGTTTATTTCCCTCAAAAATTTTAAATGGTGTTAAAAAAGTCATCTCTTCTAAAGACTTTCCTTCTAATTCTTTCTTCACTACTTTTTCAGACTTTCCAAAAGCTAATGCTTCGGTTTGGGCAAAGAAATTAGACATCAATTTTTCATGATGATCTCCTACTGGGTTCAATGTCTGAGCTGGAGCTATAAAATCTGCTGGAATTAATTTTGTTCCTTGGTGAATTAATTGATAAAAAGCATGTTGTCCATTAGTACCAGGTTCTCCCCATATAATAGGACCTGTTTCATAGGTTACCTTTTTACCATTTCGATCTACGTATTTACCATTACTTTCCATATCTCCTTGCTGAAAGTATGCTGCAAAACGATGTAAATATTGATCATAAGGTAGTAAAGCATAACTTTCTGCCCCATAAAAATTGTTATACCAAACACCTAATAATGCTAATATTACTGGAATATTTTCTTCAAAATCACTTTTTAAGAAATGTTCATCCATTTCATGAGCTCCTTCTAACAGTTCAACAAAATAATCGAATCCTATTCCTAAGCAAATTGACAATCCAATAGCACTCCATAATGAATAACGACCTCCAACCCAGTTCCAAAATTGAAACATATTTTTGGTGTCGATTCCAAAATTAGCTACACCTTCAGCATTAGTTGAAAGCGCTACAAAATGCTTGGCCACAAAAGCTTCATTCTCTGCTGAGTTTAAAAACCAATTTCGTGCTGTATGAGCATTGGTCATGGTTTCTTGAGTTGTAAATGTTTTTGAAGCAATAATAAATAATGTTGTTTCAGGATTTAACCCTTTTAAGGTTTCAGCAATATGTGTTCCATCAACATTTGAAACAAAATGTAAATTAAGTCGCGTTTTATAGTATTTTAAAGCCTCTGTAACCATTACTGGGCCTAAATCAGAACCTCCTATCCCAATATTAACTACATCTGTAATAATTTCACCTGAATATCCTTTCCATTCACCTGAAATTACTTTATCAGAAAAAGTCTTCATTTGTTCCAACACCTTATGAACCTCAGGCATTACATCTTTTCCGTCTACTATAATGGGACGATTAGATCGATTTCGTAATGCAACATGCAATACTTCACGACCTTCTGTTTGATTAATTTTGTCACCATTAAACATTGCTTTTATTGCCTTATCTAATTGGACTTCTTTCGCTAAATCAAATAACAATGATTTTGTTTCTTCGTTAATTAAATTTTTAGAATAATCAACTAAAATATTATTAAAGAGAATATTATTTTCTTCAAATCGATTAGGGTTATCGCTAAAAAGATCTTTCAATTTTTGTTTAGAAATTTCTTGGTAATGCTTTTCTAATTTTTTCCAAGATTCTGTCGTTGTTGGGTTTATATTGGGTAGCATCATAACTATATGTATTTTTCTTTTTACAAAAATACATTATTTTCTAAATAAAAAGTGTATAATTCACACTATTATAGCAATATCTTTTTATGACTCTTTTTTACCTTCTACTTTTTCAATTTCTCCATCTAATTTCACTTTTAAAGGTTTTATTTCCTTTAAAAATACTTCTTTTTGTTTTTTAGTTAAAGGATCACGGTTAGGTAAATTCTGTTTTAAAGGATCTACTTGTTTATTATTTTTCCAAAATCGATAACAAACATGAGGCCCTGTGGCCAAACCTGTTGATCCTACATAACCAATAACATCTCCTTGATTTACATAAGATCCTACTTTAAGTCCTTTTCTAAATCGTGACATATGTAAATATTGTGTAGAATAGGTTCCATTATGCTTGATTTTAATAAAATTACCGTTTCCTCTACCATAACCTTTGCGTGTAATCACTCCATTTGCAGTAGCTAAAATAGGTGTTCCATGCGGTGCAGCATAGTCTGTTCCTAAATGGGGCTTTACTCTTTTTTGAACAGGATGGAAACGTTTTAAATTATATTTAGATGAAATTCGGAAAAACTTTAATGGAGCCTTCAAAAACATAGCTTTTAACTGATTCCCTTTTTCATTAAAGTATTCAACATTTCCTTTATCATCTTTTCTAGCAAAGGCATAAAAATCTTTTCCTTTATGTTTGAATTTAACCGCTTTTAAATAATCCATTCCGATGGAAACCGAATCTTCTACAAAACGTTCATCATAAATCATGGCAAATTCATCTTCACGTTTTAATTTAAAAAAGTTAATTGACCATTTGTATATATTTGAAAGCTCTCCTACTACATCTCTTCCTAAACCATTTTTAGATAATGTTTTAGATAAACTTCCTGTAATATTTCCTCCAATCATTTCTTCTCTAATTACAATTGGTTTCTTATAGGATCGTATTTTAACTCCTTCTTTAAGATCTACAATAATGTATTCAACTAAATCTTTCTTATAAATAAAATATTCTAATGCTTTTGGATTTCCTTTTTGTGTTAGAATATAATAATCATTACGAATTTTTAAATCTCTTGGCTTTATATAATTCGAGATAGAATCTAGGGTTTCTTTTTTAGTAAGAGGTATTTGATATGAGTCTAAAAGAGTTGAAAGACTCTGTCCTTTTTTAATTTTCTTTTCGTGAACATCATAGTCTGCAAAATTAATCCCAAACTTCATAATTTTGGGAGTAGGAATTTGAATATCTTGGATTATTCTAACTTGTTCTTCCTTTTTTGTGCTTTTGCATGATGAAATTATCATCAATATACTCAAAACAAAAAGAATTGACTTTTTTTCAATCATCTTGTTGATTTTAATTCACAATAAACTTAACGTAAATCTTATAAAAAATATTGTAAATACGACCAAATACAAGATTCCAAAGATGATACACTTTATTTTTGATGAATCACCTATTTTTCATCATTATGAAAGAGTATTATTTGAATACTAATGTGTTTTTTAAATTTTTATATTCTGTCAAATCTGCTTTAAGAGAACCTACTGCTAAACTGGCTTTTATTTGAACTGGGATATGATTACGATCATTAGTTACCCAAACGGTTACACTTTCTTTTTCCTTAAACACACGCCCAGAAACAACATAAGGACGTATTTTAAGACATTCTATCTTCCCAATATTCTTAATTTTCTTATATTCTCTACCTAATATTTTCAACTTTAAAGCATACTCTTCTTCATCCATAAATATTTTAATATCAATTTCATCTCCAGCTTTCATTGTACTTGTGTCATAATCACGTAAGTAATAAAATGCCGAAATCATATCTTGGATGTTCTTTTCTTGAAAATTGATGTAACGGGTCTTTTTATGCTTTTTATCGTTGACAAAGACTTGTTTTGAACTATGGTTAAATACTAATTCTTTATCTTTTGTATAACCTCCCTCATCTATTTTTCTAATAAACTTAGATGGTAAACCTGTTCCTTTATCAATATAACTCTCATAACGGTCTGTAACCTTAAAAAAAGTTTTAACTACTCCTGTTGTCCAACCTTTTCCTACAATATGAAAATGGTCTCTTCCTGCTATTTTTGATTCTTTTACCTCAATAGTAGACATTCCTGCATTTAAAGGACCATAATGAATTCTATATTTCAAAAACTCTCCTACTTTATAATTATGTTCTTGAGCATAATTGAATGTAAAAATAAAAAGACTTATAATTAAGATGAAAACTTTCTTCATAACTTCAATTTTAAACTAGATTTTACAAAATCTAAGCCAAAATTACCAGAAAACACACAAGAAACTGATTAACAACCAATTATAAAATATTAATTACTTGTTCAATTTCAGGCACATGCTTTTTTATCGTCATCTCAACACCCGACTTTAATGTCATTTGATTAATAGAACATGCTGTACAGGTTCCTAAAAGACGAACTTTAACTAACTTATCATCAATGATTTCTACTAGTTCAATATCCCCTCCATCTGCTTTTAAAAATGGACGAATTTCTTCTAATGCTACTTCTATTTTATTTTGAATATTTGACATGATCTTCATTTTTTTATTTTGAGCTACACCCAGCCATTGTGGTAATTCGAACTGCTTCTGTTGGAGGCAAATCCTTATTACGTTTTACTAACTCTTCTACAATATTTTTTGAAATTTGATCGAACTTATCTGCCACTAAAGTATTATCCTGAAGTGCTGCAGGGCGACCAATATCTCCAGCTTCACGGATGCTTTGTACGATAGGAATTTCTCCTAAAAACGGTACTTTTAAATCTTCAGCTAAATTGCGAGCCCCATCTTTTCCAAACAAATAATATTTATTGTTTGGTAATTCATCTGGTGTGAAATAAGCCATATTCTCTATCATACCTAAAACAGGAACGTTAATCGCTTCTAATTGAAACATTGCAACTCCTTTTCGAGCATCTGCTAAAGCTACAGTTTGCGGGGTTGAAACAATAACAGCACCTGTAATTGGAACTTCCTGAACTAAAGACAGATGAATATCTCCTGTTCCTGGAGGTAAATCTAAAACTAAGAAATCTAAATCCCCCCAATGCGCATCACGAATTAACTGATGGATAGCTTTCGAAGCCATGGCTCCTCGCCATACTACGGCTTGATTTGCCTGTGCAAAGAATCCTAATGACAATACTTTAACACCATAATTTTCTACGGGTTGAATTTTTTGAACCCCATCTACTGTCGTTCCTAATGGCTTAGCTTCTGTTAAATCGAACATAGTAGGAGCAGAAGGCCCATAAATATCGGCATCTAAAAGCCCTACACGAAAACCTTTTTGTGCTAAAGCTACTGCTAAATTCGAAGAAACGGTCGATTTCCCTACTCCACCTTTTCCCGAAGCTACAGCAATAATATTATTAACGCCCGGAATTCCTGTTCCTTTAATTTCTTGTTTTTCGGGAGCATTTACATGAAAATTGGTTTTTACTTTTGCTTTTTCATATACAAAATCATGTACTGCCTTTAAAATATTTACTTCTATTTTTTTCTTAACGTGCATGGTTGGAGATGATACAACAACATCTACTTCAACTTCATCTCCAAATATATTTACATTACGAATTTCTACTTCAATTCCTGCTAATTTAATAGCATTCAACACTTGATCTTTTGTGATTTTCATCTTAAAACTGTAATAAATAATAAACAAATATACGGATTATCTAAATTTAAACTCAATAAAAAAGTATAGAAAAAATCAACTATCAGTTTGATTCTTTCTATACTTTCGTTTTAAAAATTATGAGTTTAACTTATTTAAACCATACTTCATAAGGAATCCTACTTAACATTAAAATCAATCCGATTAAAAATAAAATAGGAATCGTCATATTAATTTTTTCAGCTTTTTTTAGTTTTACATTCGCAATAGTGATTAATATAATCCCTAACAACATCATTAAAGGATGTTCTAAAGCATATAAACGTAGTTCTGATGTTTTCATCGTTTCAGCTCCGAAAATTACCATAGGTGATATAATGTATAAAATCACTCCAAAAACCAGTTGTAAATGTACTGTCATTACTGTAAAAAACCCTATTTTTTTAGTATTAGGATCTGCTTCTGCTTTCTTAGAAGCTTTGATAAAAGTAATTATCGTTGTTAGAGTAACCAATAATAACACTAAGTAAGCCCAATAACTATGAACTCCTTGTAAAATTTCATAAAATGTATTCATATCTTTTGTTTTCTTTTTAAATCATCAATATTCTCTTTCTAAAATCCAAGTTCCTTTATTTCGTTTATAGATTTTATTTAATCTTTTTTGTGCTTCTTCTTTTGTAGCATATACTCCTTCGATCGTATAATAATAACCGTTCATTTCTAAATTCTCAGCTTGATCGAATCCTTTTCTTTTTAATCTTTTCAACATAATATTTGCTCCTTCTTGATCTTCCATTGTAGATAATACCAATAAATATTTGGTCACCCTCACTCTATTCTTATCAATTTTACGCTGATTTTCAACATGTTGATTAACTCGGTCTCGTTGTGCAATTTGATCTTTAGTCATTTCAACTCCTTCAAAAGGGTTAGATAATTCATGACCATTTTTAACTTCAATTTTATTTGATGATACTGCATTATTTTGCAAAGTACTTGAACTACTATTTACTCCAACCGACTTTGTTTCTTCTACACCTTGAAATCGATCAATATAGTTTTCTTCTTCAGGCAATTTAAAATGATCTATCTTGGCAAATTCATCCGATTCGATAAATGAATTAAATTTATAGCTAACTAAAGTTAATTTTAATTCCTGATTATTTTCTAAAATACGCAATCTATGTGGTATCACAAGATCATTTATCTTCGCATAAGATCCGTAATAAACTGTTTTAATTGGTGTATGAGCTTCTTTACAGAATTCTCTTTTCATTAAAAGTCCTGAATAAGGATTGTAATATTCGTATACTATGTAATCATCTAAAGAAACTTTAATTTTATTAAAACGTTGGTCTTTATATTTTTCATCTTCTTCTACCACTAAACCTTCTACCACTATTTTACCTGAAGAATAAAATTGTTGTGGGAATACTGTTTCTTCTGCTAAAGCTTGGGCAATTTGTTCTTTATCGTAATCAATGATCACTCCTTTTTTATTAATCCAACCTCTATAACCATCAAAGATATTATACGATATATCTTCATCATTCAGTATCATTTTACGTAACTTACGATGTGGCAACACATTTAAAAACTCTACTTTCAAATTCAATGTATCATTATTCACTACAACATCATATTTTGCTCGTGTATTCTGAATTGATTTGATCGCTTCTTTACTTCCTACTGCATCTAAATATTTATCTACAATTTCTTTCCCTGTTAAGTCAATACTTTTATATACAAAAGGATTTGCTATTGTTTCGTCTTTAACATTTAAATATGTAATATCTTCATTTTTAAAACTTTCAAATATTCCATTTGCATCACCTGAAACAATAGTTCCAAACTTGTCGTAGTCTAATTGATTACTTTTAGAAAAGGCTTTTAACTTATCTAACAAAGCTTTTCCATCTTTACCTTCTGTTTTTTGAACAATATGAACCTCAAAAAAATTATCAAAATCGCGTATTGTTACATTTTCATCACCAAAAGTTTGTTTTAGAGCTCCTTCAAGATGTGGATCTACCTGACTATTTTGCGTATAAATAGAATATGTCTGTATTCCATCTTTTACATCTGAAAAAGGTTTGTAAATTAAAAATGAATTAGAAACTTTTACCTTTCCACAACCTAAATTCACTTCACCTAAATCAAGTTGACTCAAGGATTTTTCAAGTGTTTTTACTGCTTGTTTTTCATTTCCTTTTCCAAAAAGAGTTACTTTTATATTGTTAGTACCAATGGCATTTTTATAATCTTCTGATAATTGCTTTATTTTTTTAGAAGTAATATTTTTTTCTAAAAAAGGATAAGAATAATAAGGATACTTTTTATTAATAACATATTCTACCATTCCTCCTTCTTCAATCGAATTTTCCTTTGAAAAACGTGTTAATTCAGATAAATAGACTTTAGAAGAACCAATATTAAAATATTGTATAAAATTTTTTAAATCAAGAACTGCTTTCTCAAAACCACCATCTGTTTCATATTCAATTCTATCATAAAAAAAACGAACTTTGTTTTTTAAATAAGAACTTCTATTTGAATAATCTTCTAAAACTTTATCAATTGTTGCAATACTTACTGCATCTTGAAAGCATTTAGGTTTTTCTATATCCAAAACAATTTTAGTTCCTTTTCTTTTTTCTTTTACAAATTCGACTTCAACCTGATTTGACAATATCACCTTTTCGCTTTGAGAAAACCCCAAAACTCCTGATAAAATCAAAATATAGAAAATAATATTTTTACTCATAGGTCAAAAATAGTATTATCAATAATTTATACCAAACATTTCATTACAAAAGATTTTATTTCCTAAGCTTCAATTGATAAAGATTTTAATATAAAACGCTTATTAAACTACACTACTATTTCTTTCGTTACCTTCTAAGTTATTCACTACAGAATTATTTCATGATTTTATAATGATTTTTATACAAATTTTGTATATTTGCAGGCCAAAGTAAAAATTAAACAATAATAATATGTACGCAATTGTAGAGATAGCAGGGCTTCAATATAAAGTTGAGCAAGACCAAAAATTGTACGTGCACCGTTTAGAAGGTAACGAAGGAGATGTTGTTACTTTCGATAAAGTTTTATTAACTGACAACGGTACTGTAACAGTTGGCGCCCCAGTTATAGAAGGAACAGCTGTAACAGCTAAAATCCTTAAGCACTTAAAAGGTGATAAAGTAATCGTTTTCAAAAAGAAAAGAAGAAAAGGTTACCAAAAGAGTAACGGACACAGACAGTTTTTAACTCAAATTGAAATCACTGGTGTAGGTGCAGGGTCTACAAAGAAAGCTACTAAAAAAGCAGCTCCAAAGAAAGAAGAAAAGGTAAAAGAGGAAGCTCCAAAAGCAACCAAAAAAGCAGCACCTAAAAAATCTTCTAAAGGAGATGATTTAACTAAAGTAGAAGGAATTGGACCAAAAGTGGCTGAATTATTTGCTGAAAATGGTATTAAATCTTTCTCAGATTTAGCTTCTAAATCTGCTGAAGAATTAAAAGCAATTTTAACTCCGAAAGGTGGACGTTATGCGTCAATGGAACCTGGAACATGGCCTAAGCAAGCTGAATTGGCTGCAGAAGGAAAATGGGACGAGTTAAAAAAATGGCAAGATGAATTAGACGGTGGAAAATAATTTTCCAACCAAAGTTTAACCCAAAAATTTAGAAAAAATGGCTCATAAGAAAGGAGTAGGTAGTTCGAAAAACGGACGTGAATCAGAATCGAAAAGACTTGGTGTAAAGAAATTTGGTGGAGAAGCTGTAATCGCTGGTAACATCATTGTTCGCCAAAGAGGAACTCAACATCATCCTGGAAATAATGTAGGAATGGGTAAAGACCACACATTATTTGCTTTAATTGATGGAAAAGTAATTTTTACTAAAAAAAGAAATAACAGATCATATGTTTCTGTTCAACCTTTAGAAAATTAATCTTTATATTCCATAGATTTAAGACGTCCCGAAATGAATTCGGGACGTTTTTTATTATAATTTATTCTCTTTTCACTACATATTGTTTTTTTCTTATCTTGAAAGCTTATATTTGCTCCAAACAATTAAATTATAATGTCAAGAATCTTAACAGGAATACAACCCACTGGCGTACCTCACTTAGGAAATTTATTAGGCGCTATTTTACCCGCTATCAGATTATCCAATGAATCAAGTGATGAATCATTTTTATTTATGGCCGATATGCATTCTATCACCCAAATTAAAAATGGTTCTAATTTAAAACAAAATACTTATGAAGTAGCTGCTGCATGGTTAGCATGCGGTCTTGATACTTCTAAAACTATCTTTTATCGTCAATCAGATATTCCTCAAGTAACAGAACTAGCTTGGTATTTAAATTGTTTTTACCCTTACCAACGATTGACTTTAGCACATTCTTTTAAAGATAAAGCAGATCGCTTAAGTGATATTAATACAGGTCTTTTTACATATCCTATGTTAATGGCTGCCGATATTCTCTTATATGATGCAGAAATTATACCTGTAGGTAAAGATCAATTACAGCATTTAGAAATGACTCGTGATGTTGCTTCTCGCTTTAACCATCAAATGGGAGAAACGTTTGTTTTACCACAGGATAAGTTACAAGAAAATACTATGTATGTTCCTGGAGTAGATGGTAATAAAATGTCTTCTTCCAGAGGAAATATTATCAATATATTTTTACCAGAAAAAAAATTGCGTAAACAAATTATGGGTATTCAAACGGATTCAACACCCTTAGAAGAACCTAAAAACCCCGATACAGATAATGTTTTTGCGATTTATAAATTACTTGCTACTCCTCAACAACTTGAAGTTATGCGTCAAAATTATTTAGGAGGAAATTATGGTTATGGACATGCTAAACAAGCGTTATTTGAATTAATTTTAGAACAATTTGGCGAAATAAGAGAACGTTATAATTATTATCTCGAAAATATCAATGAAGTAGAAGAAGAGCTACAAAAAGGAGCTGGGAAAGCGCGTACTATAGCACATGAGACATTAAATCGGGTAAGAGAAAAAGTTGGGTTTCATAATTTATAATCACATGTCAACATGTTAATAAATAATATACCTGAATTATATATAAATAATCCTACAACAAAACCTGAACTCTTTGTGTATGATTTTAAAATGACTGAAGATACTATCAAAACAAAGGTCAATTTAAACATGCATATGTTTAGTTTTTTACAACAAGGAAAAAAACATATACATTTTCCAGATACTTCAGTTTTAGTCAACGACAAGCAATCTATACTTGTTAAAAAAGGAAATTGTTTATGGAGTGAACTATTAGATAAAGAAGATATTTATTATTGCAAACTCTTTTTCTTTTCAGAACAACTGTTACGAGAATTTTTAACCAAACATATCAAAAACAGGGTTTCACCACAAAACAAACCTTCATATTTCGTCATTGAAAATGATTCATATATCACCTCTTATCTTGATTCTCTTTCTATAATCACAACAAACTCTAAAACATTCAACAACAATATACTATCAGTAAAATTTGAAGAATTATTAATCTACTTGATTAATAAATACGGAACTGATTTTGAAAACTATTTACTTTCATTAATCACTTCAGAATCTTCATCATTTAAGAAAAATATTGAACAAAATGTTCATTCTACTCTATCACTTGAAGAAATTGCCTTCATATGCAACATGAGTCTTTCTACATTTAAACGCCATTTTAGAAAAGAATATAACGTTTCTCCAGGTAAATGGCTACGTGATAAACGGTTATTAAAAGCAAAGGAATTACTTGAAAAAGGTCGTTTAAAACCATCTGAAATTTATTTAGATTTAGGATATAATAATTTATCCAGCTTTAGTATAGCTTTTAAAAACAAGTTCAATATAACACCTTCAGAAGTATAACAAAAAAGAGCTTTCTAAATAAGATGAGCTTTTCTCATAACTATTTGAACTTTTTTCATAAACTATCAAACTATTAAACACTATATCTTTGCATCGTAAATTATAAAAACCATATATTATGAATATTACATTAGAACAAGCAGAAAAAATTATTGCTGCAGCAAAATCTAGATCAGTTGCAATCGATACTAAAATGAATATTGCTATTGTAGATGCTGGCGCAAACTTAGTAGCTTTCGCACGTATGGATGGAGCTTGGTTAGGATCTTTAGATATTTCTATTAAAAAAGCAAAAACAGCACGCTTCTTTGACATGAATACAGGTGTAATTGGAGAATTATCTCAACCTGGAGGTTCTTTATATAACATTGAACATTCAAACAACGGTTTAATAACATTTCCGGGAGGAGTACCAATAAAAGACAACGCAGGTAATGTAATCGGAGCAATTGGTGTTAGCGGAAGTACTGTTGAAAACGATCATGACGTAGCAGAAGCAGGAGTTAATGCTTTATAAATATTAAATCAATTAATAATAGTAAGGGTAACCTTTGGTTATCCTTTTTTTATAACCTTTAAAGATGATGAAAAAATATATAGCTGAATTTATTGGAACTTTTGCTTTAGTATTCTGCGGAACAGGATCTATAATTGTAAACTCATTAAGTAATGATAGTTTAGGGTTACTAGGTATTAGTTTAACTTTTGGAATCATCATTATAGCCATAATATATATTTTTGGAACTATTTCTGGAGCACATATAAATCCTGCTGTAACCATCGCCTTATCAATAGGTGAAATGTTACCAAAAAATGAGCTATTAGGTTATATTACGGCCCAAATCTTAGGTGCTTTTGTAGCAAGTGGCGTCTTACTTTTTCTATTTCCAGCAACGGAAACCTTGGGGGAAACTTTACCAACAGGAGGCATAATACCATCCTTTGCTTTAGAATTTATTTTAACCTTCTTCCTTATGCTAACTATTTTAGGTATAACATCTAAAAGAGAACATTCAAATCTAGCCGGCATTGTTATTGGATTATTAGTTGCAGGGATTATTCTATTTGCTGGTCCTATTTCCGGAGGATCTTTTAACCCTGCAAGAAGTTTAGCTCCTGCAGTTTTATCAGGAAATATAACAACCATCTGGATTTACATTCTTGCACCAATTTCAGGAGCAATCTTCGCAATGTTAACTTGGAAAACGTTAACTAAATAAAAAGATTAACTTATTATAAAATTCAAAAGAAATATTAAACATATTTTTTCAATTCAACTTTTCCTTGTTTTAACCAAACTGCATTTTGTGCTAAGGCCTCCATTTCATTTTCCCCAGCATATATTTCAATTGGTGCGATAAATGAAATTTTAGGTTTTAAAAAATCAATTAGATATTTACTATAAGCCAATCCTCCTGTTAAAATAATAACATCTACTTTTCCTTCTAAAACCGTAGCATACGCTCCTATTTCTTTTCCTAATTGCCAAGCTAAAGCTTTATAAACTTTTTGAAACTCTTCCTTCCCTGCTAACGCCCCATTTTCTATTTCTAAAGCATCATTCGTGCCTGTATATGCTGTCATCCCACCTTTTCCAACTACCATTTTAAGTAATTCTTTTTCAGTGTACTTTCCTGAAAAAGCAGCTCGAATCACATCTCCCACAGGTAGAGTTCCACTTCGCTCAGGAGAAAAACAACCTTCTCCATCTAATCCTTGATTAGTATCAATGACTCTTCCATTTTTATGAGCTCCAATCGTAATTCCTCCTCCTAAATGTGCTATAATCAAATTGAGTTCTTCATATGTTTTCCCTTTCTTTTCAGCATAATTTCGTGCCACAGCCTTATGATTCAAAGCATGGAAAATAGATTTTCTAGGAAACAATGGATGTCCTGAATAACGAGCCAATTCATCCAATTCATCTACAACAACCGGATCTGCTATATATGTTTTAATCGATGGATTCTCCTTTTTTAACTCAAACGCAATCATGGCAGCTAAATTACTAGCATGTTGTAAAACCGCTGTTTCCAAATCATAAACCATTTGAGCATTAATTTCATAAACTCCTGATTCAATAGGTTTTAATAGACCTCCTCGGGCCATAACTACCTCTATCTCCTGCAAAGAAACCTGTTTCTGTTCTAAATAATCTAAAATAATATCCTTTCTAAAACTAAGTTGGGAAGGAATTGTTTTGAAAACCGATAATTCTTCAACAGAATGTTTAAAATTATATTCCCAAACTTCTTTATTATCATTATATAATGCAATTTTAGTAGAAGTTGAACCCGGATTTATGATAAAAATATTCATATAAAAGTTTTTACTAGCTTGTAGTCTATATTTAGAACATTATAATGCTCTTATGAATTTTGCAATGCCACAACAGCCAATGCAATACTGTTAAATTTTGTTTCCTGACTATCTGCCCTTGAAGTCAATACAATCGGTGCTTGAGCTCCTAAGACAACTGCTGCAACCTTTGCTTTAGCAAAAAACACAAAAGCCTTATACAATACATTTCCTGCCTCAATATCAGGGACCAATAATAAATCAGCATCACCAGCTACATCACTTTGAATTCCCTTTTGTTCTTTACTCTCTGTATTAATAGCATTATCAAACGCTAAAGGCCCGTCAATTATACATTTTTTAATTTGTCCTCGACGATTCATAATGGAAAGTAATGCAGCATCTAATGTCGCTTGCATTTTCTCATTTACACCTTCAATCGCCGCAATTGCTGCAATTTTTGGATTAATAATATCCAATTTTTCAAGAAATTCTACTGAATTATTAATAATCTTAATTTTATCTTGAAGATCAGGTGCTATATTCATAGCTACATCAGTCAAAGCTAATAATTTATGATATTCAGGTAAATCAAACAATGAAAGGTGCGAAATCATTTTATTTTTACTGATTCCCCATTCTTTGTTTAATACTCCTGATAAAATTTTTGAACTTGACAATTTTCCTTTCATTAAAAGATGTGCTTTCCCATCATGTACTAATTTCACTGATGTTTTAACCATTTCAGATTGTTCAATTACATCATAAATTTCTACACCTTCCAATGAAAAATTATGTTTTGAACAAATTTGTTCAATCACTTCCTTTTCACCCACTAAAATCGGAGTGACTAATTTAGCATCACGAGCACGAAAAACAGCTTCTAAAGAGTGTAAATCGGCAGCTGCACATAAAACTAATTTGATATTTTTTGAACTTTTTTCAAAATCGATTGAATCAAAAAGTTCTTGTATATGTTTATAACTCATTATAAATTTCTTAGATCAGATATGGTTTCATATCCTGTTGGGTTTTCAATAATTTTTAATAACTCTTTGGCTGTTTGAGAAGGTTGAACCAATTGATTTTCCTCATACAATTCAACAAATTTATCTTTATTCGAAAAATCCTCACTGGATTGTTCTCGAATTAAATCTTGCATTTTAGTATCAATAATACCTGGAAGAATACAAAAAGCATAAGTGTTTTTACGATTTTCTTTTTCTATTTCTTCTTTCAAAATATTCGTATACATATGCAATCCTGATTTACTGGAACAATAGGCACTCCATCCGTCATAAGGAAGATTAGCTGCTCCTGAACCAATATTTAAAACAACTTTCGTATACTCTTCTGATGAAAATGTATTGAAAAAAATATTTGTTAAAATGGAAGGTGTTATCAAGTTAACAGTTAACAAATCAGCTAATTCTTGATTATTTTGTCTCCCAATATAATTTATTGGCGCTAAAAGACCTGCATTATTAATGAGCACTATTTTATCAAAATTTTCTACTTTAGGAAATGTAAAATCAATTACATTTTCTTGTTTAGATAAATCAATTTGTTCATGCACATAATTTTTACTTTCAAAAGTAACAGAAGATCTAGAAAAACCAAAAATTTGATTTCCATCATTCTTAAGTAATTCTTCTACCAAGCCTTGACCTATCCCAGAAGATGTTCCTGTAATAAAATATACTGTTTTCATCTCTTTTTTTATTTTAGTAATTTAGCTAGATGGATTTTGTTTACTTTAGTATCTATCAACTAAAATCACAACTCATTTCACCCTCATAAATTATTAATTTAACAAAATTAAGGGTAATAAATTCAAAATCCCAATAAATTAGATAAAGAAAAAGCTTTATCTTTAGAAGAAAAACAATTTTTTAGTGAAGAACAAGAACAAACAACAAAAAGCAAGTCAGATTTATTTAATACTTGCTTCACTTTTCATTACCTCTTTGGTAGTATCTAATCTGATTTTTCAGAAATTCTTTTATTGGAATTTTTTCGATATCCATACTTTCGAATTATCTGTTGGGATATTACCTTACCCCATTACTTTTTTAATCACCGATTTAATTAGTGAGATATATGGTAAAAAGAAAGCTAATCAAGTGGTTACAACAGGAATTTTTGCTTCATTCTTTTCCTTATTAATCATTCTCGTTTCAAGTTACGTTCCTGCAACAGAATGGTCACCAATTGACAATCCGTTGTTTGATAAAGTTTTTGGCGTTACAGCTTTAGCTGTGTTTTCTTCTATGATGGCTTATTTATTTGCTCAATATATTGATATTCAAATTTATCATTTCTGGAAAAAGTTAACCAAAGGAAAACACTTATGGCTACGAAATAATTTTTCAACCTTCACTTCTCAATTTATTGATACTTTTACTGTTCTTTTTCTATTATGCAGTTTTAACCTTATTAAATGGGATTTATTTAGCACTCTATTGATCAGTGGCTTTTCTTTCAAAATACTAATTGCCTTAATTGATACACCTTTCTTATATTTAGGAGTCTATATTTTCAGACGAATATTTCATTTAAAAGAGGGTGAGGAAATTACGATCTAAAAAAACAGTCAAAATAACCTAGGTTATTTTGACTGTTTTTTTAGATTAATACTTATTTCTTTACTCTTTTTCTTTATTAAAAAGTATTATATAAGTGTAATTATTTCCTCTTCAGATAAACGAGACTTTGGCAATTTCGCATTAAAATCTGTTTCTGTACGATATCCTAAAGAAACCACTGCTAATGCTGTATATCCTTTCTCTCTCAAATTAAACTCTTCATCTAATGCTTTTAAATCAACTCCTTCCATAGGTACCGCATCAATTCCTAAAGCTGCAACACCTAATAGCAAAGACCCCATATTTAAATACACTTGCTTTTCTAACCAATGCTGTAAATCCTTATAATCATAACGATGCATATTAGCAAACATCATACGTCCTCCATGTAATTGTTCTTTAAATTGCTCTTCTGCAAAACGACCATCTTGATCTTCTTTATCTAAAAGGTGACGCATATACTTTTCATCAGCTCCTACTTTAGCACAAAAAACGATTGCATGAGAAGCATTCATTACTTTTGGTTCGTTAAAAGCGTAAAATCCTTGTGTTGATTTACTAATACGTTTTTTACCTTCTTCATCATTAGCAATAATAAAATGCCATGGTTGTGAATTTACACTAGATGGACTTAATCTTAATAATGCTTTAATTTGATTAAAATCTTCTTCTGATATTTTCTTAGTTGCATCAAATTCCTTGGTTGAATAACGCTTGTTTAAAATTTCTATTAGATTCATTTTTTTGATTTTTTATTATTATAAAATACCATAACAAAAGTAGATACAGATTATTTACCAAACAATAACGGTCAAAAAGTATAGTATCAACAAAAATATATAACTAACTTATTTTCAATCCATTTTAAAAAAATATTATACTATAAAAAATATAGTTGCATAAGTTTAAATAGCTTAATACATTTGTTTTAGGATTAAATTTTAATTTCAAATCAGAAAAAATGGTTATAAAATATAATGGTAAACTATTTTCTTGTAGTACAAGTATTGCAATGGAATTAATTGGGGGAAAATGGAAAAGTGTTATTCTAGTACATCTAATTGATGGTAAAAAACGTTATAACGAGCTGCGCAAATTAATCCCTACCATTACAGAACGCACTTTAAGTCTACAACTTAAACAGCTAGAACAGGATCATTTAATTTCACGAAAGGCATACACGACAAAGCCTCCATTAAAAGTTGAATATGCTCTTACTCCTCTTGGAGAAACGCTTATTCCTACTTTACTATCTATTGCCGAATGGGGTAGAAGTATCGTTGATAAAAAAGGAGAGCTTATTGAAGAATAAAAAAACATTGTGAAAAAATTCACAATGTTTTTTAAAAGTGGTCCCACATGGGCTCGAACCATGGACCCCCTGATTATGAGTCACTAAAATTTACTTTACAAAGACTTTCATTTATTTTCATTAAACTGATAAACAACACTTTACACAAAATAATATTTTCATTCTTTTTCATCTATTTATTATTCTATGACAAAATGTTTCAGCATTGTTTCAGCAAGATTTCTTCTACACAATATTTACTAGATAAATGTAAAACTGTAAAAGATGTAATTAATGTAATAAATCTTGTATTTTATTCAGTTCGGCAATTTTTATCTTCTTTAAATTATAAGATAAAATTATCACAAAACATTCAATAAAAATAGGTTCATAATAATTATATTTTTCAGCTAGTTCCATATAGTTTTCCCTTGAACTAGAATGAAAAAAATCCAACCATGCTTGATATAATTTTGAATTTATTATCTGTTGATAATAGGCTTCATAATTTGAAGCCCAAACTTCTAAATCATTCAATTTATTATTATTAATTAGGAATTTTAATTCTTCTAATATTCTTTCTAGTTTTACTTTTCCTAATAAATCCATTTTATTTTGATCTAAGATTAATAAATAGGTGCTTTTAGCCTTAACATATTCTTTCAGTTTTTCAAGGTTCTCCCTATAGTATAGCTCATTTACCATTATTTTATTGAATTCAACATTATATTTAAAAATATCTGGTTGGATTTGAATTACCGTATTATGATATTCTAATTTTAGGTCTGATTCTACTATGCAATATTCTGTAGAATATTTATCAATCCAATAAAATAAAGCTTTGTTATTATCTTTGTTTGTATTATAATAATCCAAAAGGGACTTAAAATATAACTCTTTATCACTTAGTACTACCAATTTTTGTACTTTCCAATAGATTTCAATAAAAGCTTTATGGTTACTAATCAATATGCTCTCAGGGATATCTTCCGTAATTATTGATTTGTATGATTCTTCATAAGAATCAACCCAACTCTTTAAATCCAAAATACTGATATCAGAGCTTGATAATTTTAGAAGTTTTTCAATACTTTTTGTAATCATTTCTTTACATAATAAAAGCTATTTCTGAAATTGAAATGTTTTACGCAAGCCTATATATAACCTTTCCATGGTTTCCTTTTTATTACTTACAACCATTATAGTATAGGCAATATTATCATGAAAAAAGATAATTTGTCTTCCGTAAGCATCTATTTGGAATATGTCAGCTATTATTGCAGATTCTCCTACAAAAATGGACTCTCTATAATCAAAAGTACCTGAGTTTTTAATTGAAATTAAATATTCTTCTTGTTGTTTTTTATCCCTAGATATTATTTTTCTAAGAGCTATTAAATAGCCAGATAGCTCATCTTTCTTACCATAACTGTAATTATAAGATTGGTTTTTAGGATTATAATAATTTTCATTCTCTATGCATTCACACTCAAATCTGAAATACTTTGTAGTCATGGTATTTTGAGATTTTAAGAATAATCCTAAACATGTGAATATTATAATTAAATGATTCATTTTGATTTTCTTTTATAGATCATGAATAAAACTCCAATAATAACAATACTAATCAAGCTCCATTTAAGGAATCTTTTTATTTTATAATTTCTTACCTGTTCCTCCATATTTAGAGGTAAAGCATGAGGATTCCAACCTAGTTCAGTTCCTATTTCATAATATTCTTTGGGAATAGACTTATCAACATATTTACCAATTCCATGACCTAAACCAGTTAAATCAGTTTTTCCTTGTAATGATTTAGCTTCTCCTTGAAGAATGTTAGGGTCTTTAGCTAGCTCTTGTTTTATTTTATTTATAAAAGGATTATCATGTAATTTTTGTTTCTTACCCAGCTTTGATTTTTTTGAAGTATCACCTATTTTTAGGATATTATTATAATTATTGAATCCAGCTATTTTATCTTTTTTGAAAGTTATTGTTGCAAGTCCATATTTACCATAACTCCATACTTCTTCTTTCAAAAGATCATAATTTTTAATAGAGTTTGGTTCTCCCATTACTTTTTTTACATCTTTTTTTGTTGAACCAATATTAATGTAATTTTGTGCATTTAAAATAAGGTTAAAGAATATTGATAATATCCAAAATGTTTTTTTATTCATAGCAGTTTGTTTTTATTATTTTATATAATTTTCTGTTTGGAAATAACTTTAGAATTATTTTCATTCTAGTGAAGTTTTTTACTATCAATTAGTTTATACTATTTTTTACACTTGTCATATATGGCATTTAATTAAACAAATATAAGCATTTTCTTGACTTGTCAAATATGTCAAGTATGAGAAAAGAGGATTTATTAAAAACTTTAGGAAAGAATATTCAAGATATAAGACTTAAAAAAGGTTTAACTCAAGTAGATTTAGTTGGAAAAATGGAAGGGGATATTGATACTACAAATATTTCTAGAATTGAATCAGGAAGAACAAATCCTACTATTTTTACACTTTATAGAATTGCTAATGCGTTAGAAATTTCTTTATCTGAGTTAATTAAAATATAATCTTTTGAGAACTAAAATTCGCTATAATAAAATATAAAAGGTTATTTAGATGGTACAAATAAAGTAAATATCCAAGGATATATTTGAGCATCACATATAGCTTATTTTAATTTTTATAATAGTTATACTACTGCAATAACTCTTTATCAGCAAAACTAAAATATCCATTATTGGAAATAATCAGATGATCTAGGAGTTTTAAATCAAGATAATTACAAGCCTTTTGTAATTTTTCAGTTATATCTCTATCTCGAATGCTTGGATTTAAATTTCCAGATGGATGATTATGAATTAAAATAATTCCATGAGAATTGGTTTTTAATGCTATTGCCACAATGATTTTTATATCAACAATACATCCTGTAGTTCCTCCTTTAGCTAAATCTACTATTCCTAAAACCTTGTTTGACTTATTTAAAAGTAATAATTTAACTTCTTCTTGATATTCAATTATATCTTTATTCCATTTAGATAAAATCAAATCATACACATCATTACTATTTTTTAGTACAACATTCTCTTGTGCTTTTGATTTATAACTTATTTCAATTTCTGATACATTCATGATGATTTAACTTTCAAACATTACTACTTAAAAACTCATTTATAGCCAGTCTTAGGGGAAATTGTACGTCTACTTTTTGTACTCATATAATATATAAGTTTGAAAAGTAGACGTACTTAATTTACATAAACTGTTCTTCTAGTTGTTGAACTCCATTTTTAGAGAAAGCAGGGCTATTCTCTAATAATTCAGCTACAGCTTGATCTTCTTTTGTTAAAGCAGACTCATTAGGAGAATAAACCCAACGATGAGAAAGAATAATTTCTTCTCCTGTTTCCTTTATTGTATAGGTATAAGGCTCTACCTCTTGTTTTAGAATACTACCCTGCATTTCTGTACCTATTAGGGCTTGGCAAGTAATTTCATCAAAGGTTGAAGTAATGAAAGCTTTTTTAGCTGTGGCATAAAATTGTCCTGTTTCTTTGCTTTGAACCATTTCAATTCCTCCTTGAATTTCTAAAAGATGAAAAATTGTACCATCTTCTCTTTCCTTTTGTTTGTAACCAATAATTCTAACCATAATAATAAATTTTAAGTTGATGATGATCATTTCAATAACTCTACTAAATCAATATAATTGCTACTTTCACCTAGAATTATTTGATACAGTAGATTTGATATGAACAAGTCTTAACAGACTTGCACAAATAAGAGAGGGTATTAAGTGTGTGGAAGAACTGAAAAATAAATAATATCAATTTATAACTACATACACAAAATAATTCCAAATAGATGATTAAGTATAGCATGAGATTCAAAAGCAAATAAATACCCTAAGGCTATGAAACTATACAGAATAGGTATGAAAAATATAAAGACCTGCTACAATTTGATTATCATTCTCTCCCTGAAAAAAATCTTTCATGATAAAAAAAGGGGTGGGGGAGTGTTTTATCCAAAATAAGTGGGGGGGGGGTGTGTAGGGTGGTGTATGAACTCATTATTAATTTCAAATTTTTTATCATAAAATTTTTGAAGCTTTCTATGACTTTATAATATCTGCCCATAACCCTGTATAAGTAAAATATAAATGCACCTCTAAAGTTTGGTTTAGAAGTTTTTTAAAATCAAATTTTTTGTTATTTATTCGAGCAATTAAAGACCTTCCATGTGAAGTAGCCTTTAGATTATAAAAACTACCCTCTTTTATTATAGTTCCATCAAAAACCTGTTTCTCATTGGTTTCATAATCAGTAAAATATAAAGAAGTTTTTAATTTAGCAGAAGGAAATATTCTTCGAATATCTTTTTGAAATGAAAAGGCTTCCTTGAGGTTTCTATTATATATTTCAGCAATAAAACTAAAGTATAAGTAATCTATCTTATTCTTTTCTATTATTGATTTATTGTTATTAATAATATTATTAAATTCTATCCTATTGTTAGTATAGTGTAATCTACTACCATAATAATACATTAAAAACTCAGAAACCTCATTTACAAATGAATACATTTTTATTTCATCAATAATACTTTCATCTATTTCTTCCCCCTTTGTATTTAAGTATTCTATTCGCATTAACAATGAATAAGGTCGTGTCTCTTGGTCTTGATATAAATCATCTATTCTTTGGAGTAATTCACTCTCATTAAGACGTTTTTTATATCGTTTTTGGAGCTTAATTATTTCATCAGCATTCTCTTCTAAGTTAGCTATAGCCTTATTAATTAATCTATATATTTTAATATCATTTTTAGCTTTTTCAACCTCATCTTCAGAAATTCCTTCATACCAATATAGTGCTTTAATGTAGTTTCTGTAGCTAAAAATACTATCAGGGGCTAATGACAATTTTATGTCAAAAAGTTCTATTGCTTCTTGATATTCATTAATGTAGTATCCATCATTATTATTGTACAACAGTTTTGCTAATTCAATTTTAACACATGCTTTTCTGTGTATTAAATATTCGTCTCTTGAAAAGTAACTTCTTTTTAAATCTTCGTTTAATTCATATTCGTCAAGTAACTTAATTGCTTTAATTAAGTTATCTTTTTTATTTAAAATACGAAATTGTAAATTTTTAGTATAGTGAATAAGGAATTGCTTTTCTAAGCCTATATGCTTAAATGCTAAATCATACAGTCTATTTATTTTGCTATCATCAAACTTTTTTTCATTTCTTAATTCTTTTATGAGCTTAACAAATAATTTAACAGAATAAGAATTAGATGATAATGAATTTACTATCTTCTGAAAATCAGAAAATAAAGTATTAGTGTTTTTATAGAAATTATCAATAAAACTTTTTGCCAAAATTTTGTGATTGACTTTAAAATACAAATCAGGCATCAAGTATTTATCATTCGTAATATGTTCTTGAATAAAAACCCCTTTTCCATCTGTTTGCAATACTTCTGTTTTGAATTTTTGATAATCTGCTGAAATAAGGTTTTTTAAAACTCCAACAGGCATTTTTATACCATATTGGTATAATAAACAAGTAAATTTAAAAGCTTTTTTTGTGTCTTCATTATCAAATTGATTATAGGCATTAATAATATACTTTGAGTGATTCCCTTTTTTTATTATTTTTAAGAATATTGTTAATGGATTGTTTAATTCTTTATCAATGAGTATATCATTTATGATAGTCTGCTTTTCTTTTTCATCCTTCAATTCAATAACAGACTTTTGAGCTAACTTAGAAATTAATTCATTTAATTCATCTTCATTAAAAATACAATTAATATCTATCTCATTAATGTCTTTAATTTTGAATTTATTTTTATATGCTTCTAATCTATTTTCTCTAATCGATTGTAGAAGAATTATACTTTTGTCTTGATATTGTTCAGCATTTAACTCTCCTCTTAACTCTCTGATTCTTTTAAAATTATTCTCAAGGTCAACTAAATCACTATAAATAATTACTTTTTGAACTTCTTTTAGGTTTTCTATTAAAGATTTTATTAAACCAATATTTAATTTATCAAAATCAATTATCTCAAAAGCAACAATGTCTTTACTTTCTGTAGTTAACTCTTTTATGAGCCTGTATGAAAATGTAGATTTCCCTGTACCATATGAACCTTTTAGAAATATTATAGAACAATCTAATTCTTGCTCCTCAAACTTATTTAGTAATACCTGTTTAACTTCTTTTGTTTTTTCTTTCCAGACAACATCTAAATTTTCTTTGATTATTAAATAATTTGGCTCTTGTCCTAAATAAAACTTTAAAGGGTCAATATTATCTTTAATCGAGTAATTATCATTAATAGGTACTATAAAGTATTCTAACTGACTACTTAAGTGAAAATTGATTTTAGTATTATTAGGCAACACATATCTGTTTCTTGATTTAGAGTTGTATTTGTCTTTATTCGCATCATACCATTTTGAATAATCATCAATGAAAGTCTTATAATCTTTTTTGATTGGTGTAATCTTTTTAGAACTCCAATAATCTTGATAAAATTCAGAAGTATCTATGTCTGGTGAAACTAAATAATGATTTCTACCAACCAACTTTTCTTGGAACATATTTAGAAATAAATCTCCAAATCTATCGCTAAAAGAATATCCTATAAACAAAATAGTAACATCATCGCTAAACTGATTTAATAACGAGAATATCTGATTATAAAACTTATTATTTTTTTCAAATTCTTTAGTAGAAAAAAGTATTGGATATTCTCCAATATCAGAAATACACCCATGCAATTTGACTACTTTTGTTTTTGTATTGGAATGTATATTGTGCTTAAATTCTTTAATATTTCTTAAAAATTCAAAAGAGCTTTCAATTTTATTTTTTGCAACAGATTCTTCAATTAGGGTATCAATATTTGTAGTTATTATAAGTTTCCAAGGAATTGATATGCTTTCAAAATGAAAACTCTCAGCTTTTAACTTTCTACCTAACCAATCTGAAATTCTAACATCAAAATCATTTCTGTCATATTTTGATATTGAAAAAACTTTGTTTACAAAATCTACAATATCATTGCCATGATTATCATATGGAATATTTGCTATTTCAGTATAATAATCAATTAATTCCTTACTCAGATATTTATGCTTTGAAGTAACTGATGCTCCAGCACCTAAAAATAAAATACACTTTCCACTTGCTATTGAGTCAAATAATTTGTTCATAGCTACAAAGGTATAAAAAAACCACCTCACAATAAAGCAAGGTGGCATCTATCAACCTAAAAACAATAGTTGGTATAATAAATTATTATCTTATAATTTTAAATTGTTGTGTAAATTAATATTAAGCAATATTTATGTTAACTGTTTTTATTTTTTATCATTTTTTCTTTTAGTTTATATAAATCTGAAAGATATAATTGACCAAAAACATCTTTATATGAATCTTTGTTTAAATAACCTTGTTCTGCATATTTTATAGCCTTATTTATGTAAACTAATGCTTTACTTGTATTTTCATTCTTAAGATGAATTTTTGCTAAGTAATAATAAGTGTCTCCACTATTAGGGTAATATTTGAGTGCTTTATTTAATGATATAATTGCTTTTTTATTTTGGCTTAACATATTATAACAAATACCTAAATAGATGAATGTATATACATCTACTAAATCTTCAGATGTACGATGAATACTTTTATTAAAAAAATTAATTGCTTTTTTATATTCTTTCTTTTGCCAATAAGCTTTCCCAATTAAAAAATCTAAATCTTCTCCTTTTGCTGCTAATTCAATTGAATCATGATGCATATTTCTAAATTGATAAAAATCATTAAGTGCACCGTCAAAATCATGAAGAAAATTCATTTTTATTACACCTCTCCAACCTATATAAATATCAGGATCTAATTCTACTGCTTTATTCATATAATTAAAATACTTCTCATAATCTCCTTTTTTAATTTCCCATGTAGATTTTTCAAACCATGCATCTGCATTATTAGGATTATAATATAAAGAACTATCAAATAAAATTTGTTGATATTCTGATCCTTGTCTTATTTCATCTAGTTTTAATGCTTTATTAAAATAAAATTCTGATTTTTTAATATCTATTTTATTATTAATTTTTTTGCACGAAATAAGAGTGAAAATAATCAATAATAATAGCATTTTATTTAGGTAATATATCAATGATTTTTCCATCTTGTAATTTAAATGTTAAGTGTTTATAATTGTCATAAGCTGTTCCATTTTTACGAAGACCTGGATTCCATTCATTTAACCCTATAATTATATTGAATAATTGGTTGATTATTTCTTCATTAAATTGAAAAGACTCATATCTACTATTTAACTCTTTTAAAACAAATTGCCCTTTTTCTCCTTTACAATTAACTATAAATCTGAAAGTAATGAACCCTGTTTGATTCTTTGAATATTTTGGTGTTATATATTTTTCAAATATTTCTTTTTTTATTTTTTTTAGACCTCCTTTATAGTTTGTTCCTTCACCATTATAATAATATTGACCTATATTAAAATCATAGCATAGAGAAAAATAATTGAATTTTTCATCTTTTATTACCTTATCTGTTCTACGAAAAGTTGTTGTGCCTTTATTAATATTATTCAAAAACTCTATTTTAAACTCATCATTAGATTTTTTCAATATTTGTCCTTGATAAGAATATCCATTATCCTTATAAAATGTAAGTACATGAATCCCTTTTTCTTTAAAGGAGGTTATATTGTATTTCAATTTTTCCGTTTCGTTATAAATTATAGCTCCTTTGTATAGATAATCTGTATATCGAATTACAATGGAATCATTTATAAAGGAATAGTAACTTTCTTTTTTGAAAGTGTTTTTATCGTTTATTTTAGCAATGTAATACCAATTATTTCTTTTTAAATATTCAACATCAAAAGAAGTAATATTAGTAGGTTTTGATTTACTGTAGTACCTAATAAAAATACTGTCATTTTTAGACTTAACAACTAAATCATTTTTATTAAATTTTAATTGTTTTCCTTTCTTGTTTAATCTTATAACTTTATTATTTGTTGAATTATAAACCACGGAATCCTTAAAGTCTAAAATCATAGGAAGAGGATATTTATGGACTTTATTAGTATAATTTCCTATCCAAATATCATGTTCAACCTTTTTTTTACATGAAAAAAAGAGGAAGAGAATACAACCATAACAAATTATTTTGATTAAATTTTTCATAGAGTACAATAAAACAATTAAAAAAAGCTTCTTAATCTATAGAGGACTTCTTCATTTATGTTTAAAATTAATTGTTTAAAGCATAGTTATAACCTTCATTGAAAGAACTTATAATAGCATCATAATCTATTTGAAGCAAACAAATTAC
Source organism: Flavobacteriaceae bacterium UJ101 (assembly GCA_001880285.1). Lineage (NCBI taxonomy): Bacteria > Pseudomonadati > Bacteroidota > Flavobacteriia > Flavobacteriales > Flavobacteriaceae > Flavobacteriaceae bacterium UJ101. The sequence goes on from CP016269.1 coordinate 1,211,422, forward strand.
AGCAGTTGTAATTGTAATAAAAAATAAATTTTTGTTTAATTTTTGTGTTTTCTTTATAGATATGAATAGTAAAATCATTATTCCAAGAGAAATAAATGTTTTACCATTTATTGACCAATTGAATAAGGGGGTTAATTCTAAATTAAGTAACAAAACAATTGACGTTATGGAGATCAATGGTAAAATGACTGTTTCTTTTTTCATAATTTTAAATTTAATATACTTATTAATTAGGAAAAGCATTATATTTTATAGCTAATTTAAACAATAAAACTTGAATCTCACTAAATTTATGATCTTGAGCTAGTTCATTTATATTAGAATTATAATCACAAAAAAGAATAAAGTTCTGTATGTCAGAATCTTTTATTTTTAAATCATTAATAAAAAAATAAGCCCCAAAATATTCTTGTATTAATTTTCTAATTTTATGATTATCTATATATGTTTTTGCCTTTTTTAATTTTTTTTGAGATGATTTATACATATTAAATGATCTTCTATAAAATACAGGAGGACCGTTGTTTTTTGGAGGAGCAATATAAAAAGACACTTGTTCCCCTAAATCTAAATTAGTTGGTTGAACTTTGTTTAAAATTTGTTGTTGCTTGTAACTTTTTAATTTTGATTGATTTTCTTTTATATCGGCTGCTAAATCTCCAGAAAATTTTAAAGGACTTATAATAACTTCATCTATAGTATACCTGTTAATATCAATATAAAAGTATTTTTCTTTTATTTCCTTACTTGTAATAATATATTCTTTATTAAAAGCATTTAGTATAAGTGTATCACTTTCTTTAACCTTTAATTTGAAAATTGTATTGGTAACAGTATTAATAGAGTCATAACTATTCTTATTATACAACATTATAAGTGTATTTTCTTCACTTAAAATCTCCCCATTTATAATTTCTCTGTTTTGAGAAAAAAGTAGATGAAACAGTATAAACAATATAAAAGAAAAAGAATACTTCATTAATTGTATTTAAATAAATCCCTAAACTGATAAAAAATACGTTCAATTAATCTTAAATCTTCTGTTATAATATCAGCAGTTCCTTGCATTTCTTGTTGGAAATATAGATCCTTATTATAGGTTGTATGTAATTTATTAGGTAATGTTACCTCTATGTAATAGTTCCCTTGTTTATCAGGTGTCAAAGACATGGTTTTAACATAACCTTCTACCATTCCAAACTCTTGATAAGGGTAATTATCTAATTTAATCAAAACTTTCTGATTGGGTTTTATTTTTCCTGTTTTATTTGCTTTTGTAGTTATCTTTCCTACAATTTCAGAATCTAAAGGTAAAATAGAAATCACATTATCTCCAACTTTTACAAATTGATTTTCTCCCCAAAACTGCTGAAAACTAGCTTTTCCACTAATGGAAGCTTTTATTAAATAAATATGTTCCCACTGTTTTAAAGAACGTTTTAATTGCTCATAAGATAAAATAACTTCTTTTAAAAAACGGGTATTATCTTGCGTATTATGAATTGTTGAACTTTGAATTCCCTTTTGAGCTGTTACCTTTGATGAATGAAGCTGTGAAAGTTGTATTTTTGTATTCTCATAATTTCGTTTTGCCTGTAAATAATCCAATTCTTTTGATTCAAGATCTACTTGAGATATTACACCTTCTTCATATAGAGATTTTGTTCGATTATAATCTTTTTTTCTTACTTCTAATTCTTTTCTTTCCAATTCTTGCTGAGATTTTAAAACTCTGGATTGTGTATTTAGTTCTAATAAAGTCTGTTCACTGGCTAATGACTCTATTGAATAAGGTTTTAATTTTTTATGCAATGTATAATCGGAATAGGCTTTTTCAAATAAAGCATAATCTTGTTCCAGTTCTCCTAAATTGAGATGTTGTATTTTTTCTATTGGAAATTTAAAATTAGTATAATTTTGATTAAAAGAATCTATAACCTCTCTTAAGTTTAAAATATCATTGAAATTAGCTGTATTCTCGATAACCGCTAATATTTCATTTCTATTTACTTTTTGTTGATCTTCAACTAAGAATTTCACAATTCTCCCCCCTGTTTGGGCTTCAATTTTCTCTATAGGCGTATTGGTTGTAATTTTAATAGTTGTTGAAATAAAATCAGGATATTTAACCATCCAACTTACCATTAATATAAGTATTATAGATAAGAATATAATCGTTATTCCCCATCTAACAATCCATCTAGGAGGGTTACTCAATACTTCCTGAACTTCTTCAGATCTTAAATCAATATGTTCTAATTCATTAGGATTCATTTAACTTCTCTAGTTCTAATTGATTTTTAACTAAATGGTAATAATCTCCTTTCTTTGCAATAAGACTACTATGCGTTCCTTGTTCTACAATTTTTCCACTATTCATTACAATGATCTGATCTGCATTTTTTACGGTACTAAGGCGATGAGCTATTATAACAGCTGTTTTACCTTTAAAAAACTGATTGAGATTTTCCATTATAATTCTTTCATTGTGAGCATCTAAAGCACTTGTTGCTTCATCAAAAAAAATGAAATCTGGATTTTTATATACAGCTCGTGCAATTAATAAACGTTGTTTTTGGCCACCACTTATCCCAATTCCTTCACTCCCAATTTTTGAATTGTAACTTAAAGGTAAACTTTCTATAAAATCTTTGATATTAGCTACAGTTACAGCTCGCAACAACTTTTCTTTATCAATATAATTTTCTCCTACTACAATATTATGGGCAATGGTATCATTAAAAATATAACCTTCCTGCATAACAGCTCCACAGTGTGAACGCCATGTTCTTTGTGAAATGGTATTAAAGTTTTGACTCCCTAGCTTAATAAAACCTTCATTAGGTTCATAAAAACGCATTAAAAGTTTCATAAGGGTTGTTTTTCCACTTCCTGAAGCTCCTACTATAGCTGTTGTTTTTTTATGAGGAATAATTAGATCAATCTGATTAAGTACATATTCTTTTACTCCTATATAACGAAAACTCAAATTATCAATTTGAATATCTTTGTTAGGTTCTATTTCATATAATTTAGGTTGTTCTAAATCTTCCTCATCTTCTTTATCATGAATTTCATTTAATCGTTCTAAGCTAATCTTAGCATCTTGCATATCCTGTATAAAATCAACCAATTGAGAAATTGGATTATTTAACTGTCCTATAATGTATTGTATTGATAACATCATACCTAATGAAATTTCTCCTTTTAAAACCAAAGAAGCAGAAGTAAATGTAATGAGAATATTTTTTAATTCATTAATAAACTGAGAGCCAATAGATTGCAATTGCTCTAAGGTTAAACCTTCCATAGACACCTTAAATAAACGAACTTGTATAAACTCCCATCCCCATCGTTTTTGTCTTTCAGCATTATGTAGTTTTATTTCTTGCATTCCACTAATGAGTTCAATGGTTTTACTTTGTTCTTCACTCATTTGGGTGAAACGTTTGTAATCCAATTCTTTTCTGCGTTTTAAAAAGAAAAAAATCCAACCAATAAATAAAATACTTCCTATAATAAAAATTAAAAAAATAGTAAGATTATAATAAATAAGAATAAAACTAAAAACAATAATATTAAAAAATGAAAAAAGAGTATTAAGAGACGATCCAGTTAAAAAAGTTTCTATTCTTTTGTGATCTTCAATACGTTGCATAATATCGCCTGTCATTCGAGTATCAAAATAGGCTATGGGAAGATTCATGAGTTTTATAAAAAAATCTGAAACTAATGAAATATTGATTCGTGTGCTTAAATGTAATAAAATCCAACTTCGAATAGCTTGAATACTGATTTGCCCTACAAACAACATAATTTGAGCAATTAATATTAAATAGATAAAATCTAAATCTTGATTTTGAATCCCAATATCTACAATACTTTGAGTAAGAAAAGGAAATAGTAATTGTAAAAGACTTCCTGCTACTAACCCTATAATTAACTGAAAAACAAGTAATTTGTATTTGAATAGATAAGTGTAAATGAATTTAAATCCAGCATTGGATTTTGTCTCCCATTTATTATCGTAGAATCTATGAGTTGGTTCTAAAAATAAAGCAATTCCTTCTTCGGTTGTTTCGTTTGCATTTTTACCAATCCAATTTTCTATAAATTCATCTTCTTCATACGTTATTAAACCATAAGCAGGATCTGAAATATAAACTGTATTTTTTGTGATCTTATAAATTACTACAAAATGGTATTTATTCCAATGTAAAATACAAGGTAAAGGAGCCTCTTCTTCTAACGTTTCATAATCTAATTTAGCACCTATAGTTTTGAATCCAATATTTTCAGCAGCTTCTGATAAACCTAATAAAGAACTTCCCTCTCTTGTAGTTTCACTCAAATGACGTATTTGTTCCAAATTAATAGATTTACCATAATATTTACTTATAATTCGTAAACAAGTAGGTCCACAATCTTTTTGCCCTGGCTGCTTATAATTTGGGAATGATTTCAAAGTCTTAAAATTAAATTTATTTTAAATATTTCTGTATTCCATATTCACTCTTATAATACTGAAATAGTAGATCGTAGCATACCCATTCATTAATTCGTTGCTTGGAATGAAAAGACCTATTGCATAACATATGTAAATAGCTATACAACAAACTATTAATTATCTCCTGATCTTTTGTCTTTTGAGAAATATCTTTAGCTATTTTAGAATATAGTTCGTGAAAATAGGATTCATCTTCCGTTTCTTCTTTAAGGGTACTCTTTATCATATTAGCTGAATCTCTATATTTTTTATTAAGTTGTTTTCTTGTAAACTTATTAATTTTAAACTCATCTCCAAAATCCATTTTCATAGTTTCTAATAAATCTTTTTTACTTTTTAAATCTAATTTGAAACTATTTAATATTGTATCAATCATTTTTATTACTAAAAGCCATCTATTTTCACTATTAAAATCTATAGATTGTAAATTTGTGAGGACTTGCTTACTGTTTATATAAAAAAACTCTTCAGAAAACTCTATTAATTCGTTATGATATCGTTCAATTTCTCTATTATACGTGTCTAAAACAACTTTATAAGCCATTTTTTTTGAGACTAACGTATCTAATTTTTTATATAAAATAGAAATAATGAACCCTATATTATTTACATCATTGATCAAAAAACGTATTCTAATATGAGGATCAGGATCATTATAACGAATAAAAAACCATTTTATAATATTTTTTTTTATTATTTCTTCCTCAAGAATATCAGGTAAATAATTAATTATAAAATGATCTATAGTCTGAGTACCCATATATATTTTATAATAGATCCATTCACTACCAATAATAAAATGACGTTTTATGTTTTGCATACTGAAAAAATAAATTCGTTAGAGTAAACACAATCTTCTTTTTTAACAATAGAATTATATTTAGTAAATAAATTTTCTTTTAAAATAACCTCTTCTTTATTTTTTATAACTTCTAAAAAAAGATTACAATTAAATTGATCCTTTAAATTGATAGGTAGTTCATTATCAAATTCAACTACTAAAATATGGTCATCAATATTCATTTCATTTGTAATTTTAAAAACATCATTAGGTGTTTTTAACATTTTTAATTGTTTTTCGTCTAACAACCATTTTTTTGGAGAAAGAATTATATTTTGATATTGAACTCTAGGAACATATTTAAAATCTTTCAATAATGAATTTATATTCATACCTAAATAATCAACTTTATCTTGAGTTTGTAAATCACATAAAAAATTATAGATAGGTAATGCATTAAAACTATAGTTATGAGCATTTGATAATCTTGGTTCAACTATTTTATTATGCTTTCTTGATCTTAGAATTATCTTATTATTTTTTATAGACAGATATAAATCATTAATATTAATTTGATTCTCTATTGGTAAATTACTTTTTGCTAAATAAGGTATTTCATAGTTTCTTACATTTTTCCTATAAAGGATATTCCCTGTTCTACTTTCTGGAAGATGAATAATTTCTGCTAGAATTCGATTGGATTGATTTTGATTTTCAAGCTCTAAAATATTATTTATAAGGTTTTCAATATTTTTGCTAACATGACCAAATCTTCCTAATAAATACGTACCAGAAGATCCTCCAACAGAACTCATACTAATCAAGTTTTCTCCTTTTTTTTCTCCCTCTAATAAAGAACATAAAATAGAAAATGTATCAGGTAAATCATTCCATTTGTCTTCAAAATTACTTAGGTCAGATTCCGAAATAATAATTTTTTCTTCATTATTTTTTAAAGCTTCAACATATTTTTCTTTTAAAAATTGAGGAATAGTATTTTGATCACTTTGACCTTCTTCTGTATTCAAATTTAAAATTAGATCATCTATTAGAGGATTTACATCGTATCCCCCTTTTAAATTTTGATCATACCCTATGCCTAACTCTACATCTAATGCTAGAGGTAAAGCAATTTCCTCATCTTCATATCTTTTATAAAATTCTTCTTTGAATTTTTCTAATCTAGTGTTTGGAACTTTACTAGTAAGTTTAGTTAAAATATAAACTCCTTTTTTAAGATCTTTTAAAATACTTTTATTAATCGTATTAGTATTATAAAACACTTCTAAATCTGTTTGTAATATGTATTTTTTATTTATAGAAGTATTATTCTTTTTTAAGAGTTTTTCTAATACATTGTAATCTTTATAAGCATAAAAAGATGACATTGAATTATTAGTTATGAGATCACGTATATCATGCAAGTTAGGAATATTCGTTTTATCACATAATATATTTAAATAGTCATTTCCAGAAACAGGTGAGGATAGATCACTTATCAATATTTGATTTTCAATGAGTTCTAATATAAAGTTTTTCAAATCAGTTTTATTTATAGAAGTATCATTCATATATAATTGAAGTTCATCTACTATTTCTTTTATCGTTTTTCCATATTTAGTTTTTTCTAATATAAATTTAATATAGTCTGAATAGTCAATAGATATGGTAAAATGTTGTCTAATATTGTCAATATACTTATATTCTACATATCGATAATGATCTCCTACTCGATAAATACTCGTATTTGGATAATATTTTAATTGCTTATAGACATTTTCTTGCTTTTCTAATTCAAAAGAAAGAGAGCATAGATAGTTCATATCCAATCTATTAATTCTTCTAAATTTATCAAAAGAGCCTATTTCTACTTCCGTCGTTTTTTCTGATATATCACCTATTGCAATTCCTGAAAATAAACCAAAAGGAGTACATCTAGATGACATCCGTAATATATATTTCAGAATACTTCTTTTTAATTTCTCTACTTTATCTATCGAAGTTATTTCTTGATTTAAATACTTTATAATTTGATCATAAAGTTCTGGAGAAGCTAAATATACTGCTTCTAAAAATAGATCGTTTTTACAAAAACTTTTTATTTCTTCATCAGTAAATTCTTTATATATCCACTGTAAATCAAATAGAGGAGTCCTTGCTACGTATTGATTAAGAATTTTATATTCTCTACTCATTTAATAGAAATTTCATTAAAAATTTATTGATAAAAACCTAAAGCTTCTGCCCATAAATAATCATCAAAATCAGAAGAGGATAATATTAAACCAATACCTAAAATACCATCAAATAAACTATATTTATCATAAGGATAATTTTTTGTTTCATTTTGCCATATTGATTCAGGCATAAGAATAGTTTCATTAGTATTTAAAACAGTTTGAGTATTTATCAATAATTGGTTCTCCCAATATTGAATTTTTTCTTTCACAATTTCTAATTTCAAGTAATTGTTTACTTTTTTTAAAAGGAAGACTATAGCACCAATTCCATGTGAAAATCCAATATCATAAAATGATTCTTTCTCAAAATAAATAATACCTGATTCTTTAATATCTATTTGGCAAAAGTCAAGAACCATTTCTTTAGCTATGAGAAACAGGTTATCTCTCCCATTCCCAATAACATTATTCGCATATAATAAAGAATATGCTACTCTTAAATAACCAAAAGAGTTTGATAAATTATTAATATTCTGTTTAGGTTTAAAAGTTTTATGTTTTTTTATACTCACCTCTTTGAACATGATTTTATAATCTATAGCAACTTTTAAAAGTTCATCGAGTATTGAGTCTATATATTTATTTTGAAAATTTATCTCTTTTAATTTTATAAAATAATTTAAAATATCCAAATGATAATTAATGTCAATTGATTTTTTCATTAAATAATCATCCCATGTAATATAATTTTCATAATAAGTACGTTTGTAATAAAGTATGTTTATAATTTCATTAATTATACTATCTTTTTGATCTTTATATTTTTTTGATAAAAAAAATATTTGAGATTTACCAATACATCCATGAATGAAATTATATTTTCTATTAGTTAAATCATAATGAATAGACTCTATTAAATACTTCTCTATATCATCAGTTAATGACTGATCATTAATAATATTACTTTTATAGAAATAATTAATTGCCCAAAATATTCCCTCAAATCCATGTATAAAACTATAAGCTAATTCTTGTTTTTCAAATTCCTTTATAAATTCTTGTAAAAGATTTATAGCTTTATTCTTATTTACTTCTTCATTAGTGACTCTATATAGATGTGTAAAAAAAATTATTGTACCTAAATCTTCATCAATAAATGGATAATACATCTTTTTTGATTTTTCAAAAAGTCTTGTAGAAATCTCATTTATAATCCTTTGTCTATCTATGTTTAACATTTTTATACTTTTAAATAATTATCTGATAGGTTTACCCTACCAGATAATAAAAAAACACTTATTTTTGATAAGTTGTAACAGAGCCACCTATAGCAATAAAACATTTCTTCTTAGTACTAAGAATACATAATCCTCCATGTACTTTTTGCATTTCTTGATTATTAAGTCTTGAAACTGTTTTTTTGTTTAATTGTAATTTATCCATTTTTTTAATTTTTAAATTAGTACCTACTCTATTAAATAGGATTTTCAGTTACCTCCTTACTTTATGTCTAGAATTTAAAGTCTAAATGATTAAATCATATATGATTTTTATAATAATATTTTTTTGATTAATCTATATGTGTTTCTGATTCCATTTCTTGAAACAATAATATCCTCTTCAGTTACATCTTTTATATTATCGTTCATTATAAAATCACACCAATTTTCGGATGACATATTCTCGTAATTAACGTCATTAATCATAATTATTTTATCTCCAATTTGAAGTCCTTTTTTGCTTGCATCAGAGCCATCGTAAATAGCGCTTATGTACAAGTTGTTATTTTTAAAATTAAGTGTATACCCAAAAGATTTTAAACTTTTAGTTTTATCTAAATTTAGAGACTTATCAATTAACATCTCTTTATCAAACCAATTTAGAATTATATGTGTATTTTTAAAAAAATCAAATCCTATTACATTCCCTGATAAGTCATTAAAAGTAACAGTCTGATTTTTTAGATTCATGTCTCCAATTGAAAATTCATCTACTCGAGCAAAATTTATCGTTTCATGAATCTCTTGTCCATAAATACCTACGTTATGTATTCCTTTTGCTTGAATTGACTTAATATCAGTTAACTTTTCATAAACTCTATTTGATATATTCACTCCTCCATTATACCCCAAATCAATTATAGTATTTAACACTTTATTTCCATTAATTTTACTTATAATAGATGGCGTTTTATCATACCCAACAAAAAATTTAGTCCGATATACATCTTTTAAACTTTCTTTACCAAAAGTCATTTTATCTTTTATAGTAATGATATTTTCTGGAAAATTAAAGTCCCAAATTGTACTTTTCATTAAATTAGCTCCTATTATTCCTTCAATATTGAGACATTTAAAATGATCTTCTTCTAAATCATAAACAGAAGCTCCTATATTTTGAAAATTAACCCCTGCTATATTAATATTATCAATCAAAGTAAAATTCAACGCAGTGGTATCCGAATTAAAATCTGACACATTTTGTTTCCCTTCAAATTTTAACCCTAATTTATTAAATAAATGATGACTAATTACTGTAGGAGCACCTGTATCTAGTAAAAAATTATATTTATTACCTTTTAACTCCGCTTCAATTATAATTAAACCATTTTTAATTTTATAAGGAATATCTACAGAATAACTTTTTTCAACAACATTTCCACTATTTAATGTTGAAATTATCTTAGAGTTTACACAACTATTTATTAATAAACAAAAAGTTAAAATAGTAAGAATAGATCTATTTATCTTCATAGAAATTAAATATAAATTTTGAAACAATATTAAACGTTATAAGAGTAAAATAAAACAATAATTGACAATGATTTATAAATCTACTTTTAACAATTTATAAATTCACCCTACAAAATAACTTTTTAAACCACTGATAAAAAGGAAATTACGTTATTTTATCTATTTTTATTTTTTTTACTAAATTCTTTAACACTAAATTTGAAAAAAAACTAATTTGTACAAAAAAATTAATCTAATAGTTACTTTTTTTATTTCTATTACTTTTATATTTTTTATAAAAGCTGAAATAAATGATTCTTTAATTACAAAAAATTATAAAGAATTAGAAGAAAAAATCCATGATTATGCTAAAACAAAAAAGGATAGAAAACAATATGCATACACTTATTTAAAAAAGGCTAAAATTAATAGAGATACATTAAATTTATTAAATGCTTATTACAATATTTGTTTTGTTATAGACTATAACAAAGGTTTACAATACACAGATAGCATGCTATTAATTTCAAAAACAGGTTATTATATGAATTATCCTGAAAAGGCCTATGAAATGAAAGGAAACCTTTATTATAATCTTAATAATAATGTTGAAGCTCTCGAAAATTATTTGATAGCAGAAAAAATAGCTAAGAAAAAAAACAATAAAGAATTACTATTTTTTTTAAAACAATCTTTAGGTAATCTTTATAATAATTTTAATAGAAATAAAAAAGCTAAAAAATATTTAATTGAAACTACAAATTATCATGAAAATTTATATCTAAAAAATTCTTCTTCTAAAAATAGATTTTCATATTTAGCAAATTTATATTCACTAGCAAATAATTATAGAAAATCTAATAATTATGATTCAGCACAATTTCTCCTAGATAAAGGATTAAAAATTAATAAAAATGATTCAACACTTATAAATTTGTTTTTACTAGAAAAAAATGTTATTAAATATAACTTAGAGAACTATACTGAATCAATTGCTGGAATAAAAAGAAATTTATCCTACTTAAAGAAAAGAAAAGACACACCATTATCTGATGTCATGTCGTGTTACTTATATTTAGGTAAAAATTATGAAAAACTTAATAGAAATGATAGTACTTTATTTTTTTATAATAAAGTTGATTCATTACTAAAAATTTCAACTATTCTTTATCATGATTATCTAAGACCATATCAATTTTTAATTAAATATTATAGAAATAAAAATGTAGAAAAGGAACTTTATTACACAAAAAGACTACTATTTTTAGATAGTGTATATAAAAACAACACTCTTTTTCTTACAGAAAAAGTTCTTGAAGAATATGAATTACCTAATAGATTACAAAATAAAGAAAAACAAATTTCTTCATTAAAGTATTCTAAAAACAAAGCTTATTTTTGGTTATGTTTACTTTTAATTGCAATAACTCTAGTTATATACTATTTTCATCAAAGATCAAAAAATATCAAACTACGATATGAAAAAATAATAAAAAGACTAGAAGAGAATAAACAAATAATTATTAAAAAAAATAATACTACAAATTCATCTATTGATATTGAACAAAATACTGTAGAAAAAATTATCTCTCATTTAAATAATTTCGAAAAAAACAAATTATACCTCAATAAATATACACTAAATAAGTTAGCCTCTGAATTTAATACAAATAGTACCTATCTTTCAAAAGTTATAAACCACAAAAAAGGTATTAGTTTTTCAAATTATATCAATTCATTAAGGATTGAATATATTTTAAAAAGATTAAGAGAAGATAAAATTTTTAGAAATTATACTATTAAAGCAATAGCAGAAGAAACAGGTTTTAGTAGTGCTCAATCTTTTTCACGAACATTTAAAAAAGAAACAGGTATATATCCTTCTTATTTTATAGAAAAAATTAATCAAAATAAATTATAATGAAAACAAAAAAGTTAGAAGAAAAAAACTTTCCAAAAAGTTTAGAATTAAGAAAAATCACTATTTCTAAAATGAATTTAGTAAAAGGTGGAGGACCAGGTGGAGGTAATACATCATTTACTTTAGGTCGAACAAGACAAAAATAATTTTGTAATTTTAAATCCTTAAGACTTTTTATTTTAGTCTTAAGGTTATCTATAATGCTGTTTAACGATGAAATATAACAATATTTATACAATTCTATTATCTCTAATTTTAATTTCTTTAAAAAGTCAAACTTTATCTTATGATTCTATATCATCTCCTAATAATGATCCTTATTCATTTCTAGAAGATATTGATAATGAAAAAGTAATGGAATATCTTAAAAAACAAGATCAATTAACAGATTCCATTTTAAAAACAATACAGAGTACAAATAGTATTTATGATGAGTTTATTGGAAAAAGAAAAAATAAAACAGAAATTTCAAAACTTGAAATAGTCAATAACACCTTATTTTATTTAAAGAAAGATGGGGATTTACATGCGTATCCCAAATTATATAAAAGAAGTATTTTCAAAGGAAAAGAAAAATTATTATACGATCCTTCTACTATTTCTACTAATAGTAGTGATTTATATATCAATTATATCAACCCTAGCCCTGATGGGACTAAAATTATTATAGGTTTAAGTGAAGGAGGTAAAGAGTTCTCAAATCTAATTATATTGAATACAAATAATTTATATCAATATCCTACTACATTAGATAAAACATTTCCTAATTCATTTTTCACTTCATGGCTATATGATAATTCTCAATTTATTTATGCTAAATTTCCTAATAGTAACAATACAGGGGTAGATCGATATGAAAATTTTGAATCTCGAATCATTAAATTGGATCATGAAAAAATCAAATCAAATGAAGTTATTTTTTCAGAAAAACATAATCCTAATATTAATATAAAAAAATCTGATTTCCCATTGACATATACAATTAATTCAAGTACAAATTATCTATTTTCAGGAATATTTGATGGAAGCAATTCGGTAGATCATTATTATAAAACCATTCATGATAAGAAATGGTCTAAATTATACGATGCTAACGAATCCATAATTTCATTCAGTATTAATAAAAATCAACTGATTTATTTAACAAATAAAAACACACCTAATTATTCCATTAGGCAAACTTCTTTATCAAAACCTGATTATACTAACTATCAAACATTAATAGCTGAAGATTCTATCAGTGTATTAGAAGATTTTGTTTTAACCAAAAATGGAATTTATTTTTCAAAAGTTAAAAACGGTGTAGAAGCTAAACTATATCATTATCAAAAAGGGAAGATTAACGAAGTTAAATTACCAAAAAAAGCGGGTAGCATAAAACTAAATTCAAATTATGATCAATGTTGGATAAAAATTGAAGGGTGGACTTTTGAAGAAGAATATTATATGATAAACCCTAAAAATGATAAACTAAAACCCATTATATTTTCTGATGATAATCACATTCAAATTGAAAATGCAATAATCAAAGAAATAGAAATCCCTTCCCATGATGGGACTTTAGTCCCTTTAAGCATAATCTATAAGAAAGGGCTAAAATTAAATGGGAAAAATAAGGTATTACTTAATGCTTATGGAGCATATGGCTATAATTATGATGCTCTGTATGAAAATTACCTTGATTATTGGTTGTCAGAAGGAGGTGTTTATGCAATAGCTCATGTAAGAGGAGGAGGAGAAAAAGGGAAAAAATGGCATGAAGGAGGTTTTAAAAAAACAAAGCCTAATTCTTGGAAGGATCTAATTGCTTGTACAGAATATTTAATTAACCAAGGTTATACATCTCCTTCTTATTTAGCAATAAGAGGTACTAGTGCAGGAGGAATTGTCATAGGAAGAGCTATTACAGAACGTCCTGATTTGTTTAAAGTAGCAGTAGTTAATGTTGGAGCATTAAATATTATAGAAATGGAAAAAATGGCTACTGGAGCAGCTAATACACCTGAGTTTGGTTCTGTTAAAAACCCTGAAGAATTAAAATATTTATATGAAATGGATGCTTATCATCATATTCAAAAAGATGTAAAATATCCTTCTGTTTATTTAACTGCTGGGATGAATGATCCTAGAATTCCTGTTTTTCAACCTGCTAAATTTGCAGCTAAAATGCAAGAATATTCTACTTCAGGGAATCCTATTTTATTAGATATAAACTTTAATAGTGGCCATGGTTATGATGTTTCAGATGAAATTTTTTATGATGAATTGAAGAAAACAATGAATTTTATTTTATCTCAAATGGGACATCCTTATTATAAAAACACATCTAATTCAAATAAATAATCTAAAAAAAATTGAGCTACCTTTTATAGGTAGCTCAAATCATCAACCTAAAAACCAAGAATAGTTAGAATTTCCATTCAAGGTATTTTTTAGCCCATTTGTAAAATCAAATACATTAGTATTTCTATCTAAAAAGGTATCAATATAACTGCTCTTATTGGCTGATGTAAAAAGGTTGTACACATTCCAAAGATTGATGTTCCCTTCTCCATTTCTACAAAAAGATTCATCTGTGTAATAATCTTTTGTAATAGTAGAAATCTGTCCGTCATTTAATAATAATTCAGGAAGCTGTGATTTTTCCTTTTTTGGTAAATAGTGATACAGCTTAATCTTTCCTATGAGCTGTGCAAATTGTCTTTCTGATAAACTGTAATTAGGAAGCTCTTGCATTTGTAGTAAATGTTTTTCCATACTGTACGATTGGAGTAGATCTATGATTTTTTGCTTTAACTCCATATAATTACTTACTCTTATTTCAGAAGAAAATCCATCTGTAGAAATACACAAATTGCAACACACCAAATTCTGAAACCCAATAAAGAATTTAAACTTTTCAATACTCTTCTTTGAGTACAAATTTTCATGATTATAAGCTCTTACACCTCCTGCAATTAAAGAAAGTTGATTACCATTAACATCTTCTGTAATACTTGGAATCCTTACTACAAAAGCCATCCTTTCAAAATATTGAGTTCTTTCGTAATCTAATAGGTCTTTAGCAGGCTTATGAATTGCATCAGGCACTCTACCTTTTATTTGATGTGATACTCTAATTTCTGGACTGTTTATAATATGGTTCCTAAATACATTAGAAATGCTCTCTTGGGCTATCTCTATAAACTCCTGATGTGCAATGGTCTTTTCATTATCCTTTGAGAACACAGGAATAATACAATCATTTTTTAGTTCCTTAAAGTCAATTTCTTTAGTATTTGCTTCAATAAATGGTTTTTGAACAAATTGAGATTTCTCTACAGCTTTTATTCTATCAAATAAATTGCTATTATTCTCTATTGGATATAATTCTTTCTCTATTATGTTGCTACTTTTTTGAATAGGCTTTAAATCCAATTCAAATGCTTCTTCTATAGAAGTGGGTTGTATGATATTATTATGTGTCATTTGTAATGTTATTTAAAAAATTAATCATTTGGTCTGTTAACCATGAGGTTAACCCTATTTTGGGGTCAGTAATAAAAGTATGCCTCTTTTGACTTTCTAGAAAATCATTATAATCATCTAGAATAACATACTGTAAAGGCTTTTTTCTTTTGCTTTGATAGTTCTTAACCCATTGTAGTATTTCATAGCCTCTTGGGGCTGGATTATTAGAACTGGGATCTTGTAAGGCATCTGTTTTTCCTATAATTTTTCCTTTAAAACCTACTTGAATAAAGAGGGCTTCTAAATCCTTAATGGAATATAGTGTCCTCCAAGCAGAAGAAATTACAATATGTGCATCTGTCTTTTGAATTAATTTGTTTAGTAGTTCAATAGCTGTAGGATCAAAATTAGCCCTAGAATCTCCTATTTCAAATTCTCTGTACTTTTCTGATTTAAACCAATTTAAATTATTAAGTACTCCATCAATGTCTAAAAATATAACTTTCATATCCTAAATATAGTTAATGTGATGCATTATTATGCACTCCATTGGAACTAAAATGATCATGGTTGGTTAGTTGTTCCAATTGTAATTTCTTTGTTTGAAATTGAGGTTGTAAAGCTTTTTGAAACTGTGGGTAAGAAGAATATAATTTTTCTAATTCAGTTATGCTTAGAGCACCATTAATCCTAGCAATAACCTCTTTTACTGATATAGAATCATGATTACACCATTTTAGAATCTTTTTACCTGTGGTTGGACTTATTGTAAATTCAGGTTTTCCCATAAATAGTCCTGTTCTGTCTTTTGAACTTGTAGCATAATGTTTTATATCTAAATCAAATACAATAGTAAATTCATAATCTACACCATCTTTTTGTACAGCTTTTAGACCTACTTTTTCGGGAATATATTTCCCATCCTTTTGATTGAGTACATAGTCTTGTTTGGTTCTCATAGTGGCTATAATATGAGCATCAGCTTGTAACATTTTATCCACAAAAGCTTTTTGTAAAGGCATGATTTTACTCCAATTCGTAAAGCTATTACCTGCTAGTTTAGAATGATAATCTAATAGATAATCCCAACAATGACTGATACTATCTAGTATAATAACTTCCATACCTGCTTGTAAGCATACATCTATGGCTTTAATGTATTTTTCAGTAGTAAAAGGAGGTTTTAATGTAAGTACATTATAATTCCCAAGATCAGCATATAAATCAGCACTTCCATTTTCTGTATCTATAATGGCTACTTTGGTTAGATCATCATTGGAAAGTCCTTTTGCTAGTAATATACTAGAGTAGGTCTTCCCTGAACCAGCACTACCTTGTAATGCCAATTTGATTTTTGCTTGTTTCCTTTCGGATTTTCTTAATTGCATGATTATTAAAATTTAAAGTGTTAAACATTTTTCTGTTAAATTGTTCATTTATATATGAAAAAAGGTTAATCCATAACTGAATTAACCTTTTCTAATCGAGCATATTTTACTCATTATAAGTCTAATAACTTTCTATTTTCCTTATCCAAAGCTTCATTATCAAACTCTTTTAGGTAAGACATTGTAATATTAACATCTGCATGTCCCATCATCTCAGAAATTTTTTCAACTGAAGTACCACTCATTTTAAGGATCGTGGCAAAACTGTGTCTAGCAACATATGAAGATAACTTTTTATCAACACCTGCTATCTTGGCAAGTTCTTTTAATTTCTTATTATATCTACTCAATACTTTATGTTTCCTGTTGGCAATCTGTTGTGGAGTCATTCCATCTTTTAAAAGTATAGGAAACACATACTGTGTTGGTCTATTTTGGGCTCTGTAATAATCCAGTATTTCCTGAACCTTTTCAATAATTTCTAAATTGAATTTACCTTTGGTTTTAGACCTTGTATAATAAATTCTTTCATTCTGAATATTTTCCCATTTTAACAACATCATATCCTGAAAATTCATTCCTCTGGTATATATGGAAAACATAAAATAGTGATGTGCTTCCTGTAAATGAGGATATTTTGTCAAATCCACATCTCTGATTTTCTTAAATTCATCAATAGTTAAGGCTCTTTTAATAGGATTGGATTTTAACTTGGAAATTTTATACTCTTCAAAGGGATAAGGTTCTTTAGGTATTAATTTTCTTTTTCTAGCTTTATTGAAAACAGCTCTAATTTCCCTCATCTTAAAAGCAATTCCACCATTTTGATTTCCATTTTCTCTTAAAAACACTTCGTACTTCTCTAAAAATATTGGTGTTATTTCTTGAAAACACAAATCCTTACCTCTAAATTTCACTAATGAATCTCTAGTATCCTTATAAGCTTCACCATTAGCTGTTCTGCCTGACTTAATCATCTCAGCAATAATTTCATTGAAGAATTCTATAACCTTTAATCTATTATTATTCTTTACACCTCTAAATTCATCTTCAAAATTTTCCAAAGTGAAATCATCTTGACTCAATTGTAGTTCTCTAATAATTTTAAATGCTCTTGCTTTAAATTGTAAAAGCAATTCATTTTCTATTTGATAATTAAGATGTTGTTTGGTAAAAGACTCATTTTTAAAATGATCTTTTTTAGATTCTAAACCTAAACTAATATTTTTCTTTTTTCTATCCTTAATTATTCTAAGATAGATTCTATGTTTACCATTAGACAATTCTCTACCATCCAACACCAATTTAATTGTTGTTGCCATATTGTTTGTTTTTGAATAAACTGCCTCAGAATTGAAGCAGTTTTATTACACGTATTACATCTTTTACAGTCTTACATTTATACTACTTTGTAATGACCCTTTTTAACTCGTTTAATTATTCTCTTTTTCTTCCACTGTAGAAGCTTATCAATCATTGTTCTGTTAGGAACACCATAATTCTCACCTACTTCATAAGCTTCCTGTGTTGAAAAAGACTCCCCTAAATCACTTAAAATTTTACCATCTTGTAGAGATAAAATCCCATCATCAATTGAATCATAAGTAAATTGGCTATGCCCTAGCAAAGTTTGCATTAGTTTAAGCGCTACCATAAAATCAATATTATTACATTCTATTTTATCAAACTCATGTAAATTATTCTTATTTCTAATAGCAGTTAAAATCATAGCTATTCGAAACAGTATTAAACCATGCCTATGCAAATTAGATACAAACCCTTCTGAATAATTCTCAATAATTGCTGTTCTTATAGGTTTAATTCTATTTAAAAATTTCTGTTGTTGGGCTTCTGTAAATATAAATTCAATAGGACTAGATAAATTCTCTAACTTATCGTATAATTCAGAAATTTCTTGCCCCATTTCTTCAAATACTTCTTTATGACTTCTAGTCTTCTCTGCAAATACATCTTTAAAATCACCCACCTCATCAAAATTATAGATGATAAACCTTGAAAACAATCCATTTTCTTTCGATTTGATCAAAGGTTGTAATTGATCTGGAGTCCCTGAAACAACCATTGCTAATTTAGCCCCTTTAATATCTACAAAAATTTTATCTACTTTCCTACTTATAGAAATAGGTTCATGATGAAAAGCCTTTCTCAACACATCTGAATAATTACTCCAATCATTTTTCAACATATTACTCATGGTATCTGCTTCACTTTCCATAATTAATAACCCATTTTTACTACTATCTAAATAAGAATACATTTCGGATGTACTAATATTAGCAGGTAATAACTTAATCCTAATAGCTGGACAATCTACTTTTTTACTCCCTTTGTTTTCCTCATCACATATCCGATATGCATTTTTACTATCTTCAAAAACCCTATCATGTATTGGCTCAATTAAGGCTCTAGAATAATTCATCACTCCTTTTCCACTTGCTGGAGGGGCAATAATCATTACATATAAGTGAGCATAAATATCATCTCCATCATAAACTCCATAAAAATTAGGTAAACAATTACTCAAAACACCTAAACTTGATAATAACACTATATCCTTCTCTCTACCTTCAAAATTTTGTGTTAATTTTTTTAACTCTTCTGGTAATCTTCTATAGATGGAAATATCTATAAAACTTCTATCCATTTTCATTTTGCATTATCTTTTAAATAATTCAACATTTGCTTTTCCAATTTATCTTTACTAACCGATTCATTTTGCAACATCCAATTATCTAAATCTTTTTTCTTGAAATAGATTTTACCCCCATTAGGTTTACTAAATTCAATCTCTTTTTTAGATGTTAGTTTATATAAAAATGATTCACTTACATCAAGATAAACTACAGCTTCTTTAAAACTTAATATTTCCTTTAATGCTATACGTTGCATTTGGTCAAATAATCTTTTTTGATTACTCATTTAATAAAATTTTATGACACCCTGGATCCATTTAATTTAGGTATCAAATTATGAGTGCAAAGATTTTAATAGAAGTATTGTAGACAAAATCGTAACCTTTGTAGATTCTTACAAATTTTGTAGAAGTAATGTAGATGAGAATATTTTACCTTATTCTAGATGTTTTAAAATTATTTTTGGCAGAAATTTATGACTATAAACTCTAGATTTAGTTCCAAATTGACTTTTTATGGAAGGTATCGTACTATCCTTAAAATTATTAAAAACAGAGTATATAAAATCATAAAAATACTTATGTATTCTCTTAGTAGTGTATAATTCAAAATGTAAAACCCAAAAAGTAAAGCTTATCGTATCATTTGTTAAATTAGGTTCTAACTGTCTTTCAATAGTAGGTAATTCTTTATTATTTATTAAGTGTGTAGTATATTCTATCAATAATTTAAAATCTTCATCATTTAAGATCACCTCCTGTTGTTCATTCTTACCTTTCATATATTCTAACACAGAAAAAATTATTTCTTCATTTGTTTTTAATATTTCATTAGGTTCGTTCTTAAGTGTATCCAATTCAATTCCATCCTCATTTAATTGAAATCTAGCCATATCTGGTAATAATAATGTTTCGTTCATAAACTTCACTAATCCTCTTAATGGTAGTAATAAATAAGGGTACTTATTAATAACTTCTGTATTATTTTTAACAAGATTCTGGATAATATTAAATTGGACCGTTAAAAACAGCTTTCTATCGTATTGATCATCACTAGTAAATCTCTTGAATAATCGTTCTTTTGATTTTTTGAACTGAATTCTTAAAATTGGAGTCAATATAGACTTTACAGTAGCTTCACACTCTTCAGATTCCCCAAATTGATTACTTTCAACATAAGTTATTTTATCAGGTAAGTTGATTTTATAAGAAAGCACATCAGAATATCCTAAATCAGTATCAATTTTATTATATATATTTTTTTCGTTCAATATAAATTCAAAAAACTTTAATATTTCTAGATCTTGCATAGTGTAAAATTAGTAAAATGTTTCAGTATTGTTTCAGCAATAATAAAAAAACACTTACAAATTTATTGTAAGTGCTTGATTTTAAAAGTGGTCCCACATGGGCTCGAACCATGGACCCCCTGATTATGAGTCAGGTGCTCTAACCAGCTGAGCTATAGGACCTGAATTCTATTACTAGAATTTTGCGTTTGCAATTTTACGATTTTCTAACCTTTCTTGCAAGAAATAATGATGAAAAAAGTATTTTTAGAATTCTAAATCAACTTGCAAACGTTCTGCAATAATTTTATTGACATAATTTTTTATGGGCGCTACCGTTACCTTTTCCATTACTTCACTAGTAAAGGCAAATAACAATAATGCACGAGCTTCTTTTTCCGGAATACCACGTTGTCTTAAATAAAACATACCGGTTTCATCTAATTGTCCTACTGTACAACCGTGTGAACACAATACATCATCTGCAAAAATCTCTAATTGTGGTTTTGTATCAACAGATGCATTCTCAGATAATAATACATTATCATTTTGTTGATAAGCATTGGTTTTTTGTGCAATCTTATCTACTAATACTTTTCCGTTAAACACACCTCTAGATTTACCATCATAGATCGATTTGTACAATTCATTACTTTCACAATTCGGAACACTATGATCAATTAAAGTATGGTTATCTACTAACGTATTTCCTTGCAAAAAGCTCACTCCATACATATTTGACTCTAAATATTCACCTTTGTGATAGAAATTCAAGTTATTTCGAACTATATTTCCATTAAATGAAAACGTAAAGACTGTTGCTGTACTTTTCTCATCGTGTGAAATAAAAGTATTATCTACTAATGATGATGTTTCTTTATCATTTTGAATTTTATAATACTTAGGATGCGCCTCTTTTCCCACTATCATTTCTGTAACAGCATTTGTAAATACAGTACTTTCAGAAATGGTCTTATGTTGTTCAAAGATCTTCACTTCTGCGCGATCTTCTACTACAATCAAATTTCGTGGTTGATTAAATGTGTTTTCAGTATATAAATATAGTACTTGAATTACTTTTTCTACTATTTTCCCTTTTGGAACATGTACGAAAAGTCCTTCTTTTGTATAAGAAGTATTTAAAGCTGAAAAAGTATCCTCTTTTGGAGCAACAGATCCTAAATGCTTTATAATAATTTCTTGATACTGATTATCTTCTAAAGCTGATGCTAAATTGGTTACTACAAATCCTTCTTCATTAATCGTTGAAAACTCGGGAGAAAAAATACCGTTAACAAAAACCATAGTATGACTGTCCAAATCATTTAATAAATGGGCTTCTACTATCGTTTTATCCACTGATGTATTGCTTGAAAACACATCATAGGATGATTTTAAAACATTTCTTAAATTGGTATATTTCCACTCTTCATTCTTTACCGTAGGAAATCCTTTTTCTTTAAAAATACCAATCGCATTTTCTCTCAATTTTAATAAATGAGAATTATTAACTGTATTTTCTGAAGCGGTATAAGATGTTATTAATTGTTCTTTTAAATCCATTTTTTTAAGTTAAAAGTTAACCAAAGTTCAAAAGTTACTAAAGTTGAGTGATTAAAGCATTTCTTACTTTTCACTCTTCACTCTTCACTTTTTACTTAAAATTTATAGTTCTTTAATCCAATCGTATCCTTTAGCTTCTAATTCTAAAGCTAATTCTTTACCTCCTGATTTAACAATTTTTCCTTGGTAAAGCACATGTACAAAATCAGGAACGATATAATCTAATAAACGTTGATAGTGCGTAATTAAAAGAACTCCATTATTTTCATCTTTATAACGATTTACACCTTCTGCTACTATTTTTAAGGCATCAATATCTAAACCTGAATCTGTTTCATCAAGAATAGCTAATTTTGGTTCTAACATCGACATTTGAAAGATCTCGTTACGTTTTTTCTCTCCTCCCGAAAATCCTTCATTTAGAGAACGTGAAAGGAATGATTGATCAATATTTAAAGCTGCTGCATTTTTACGAATTTTTGTCAACATTTCTTTTGCTGGCATAGGCTCTTCACCTCTTGCTTTTCGTGTTTCGTTAATGGCAGTTTTAATAAAATTCGTTACTGAAACTCCAGGTATTTCTATAGGATATTGCATTGAAAGGAAAATCCCTCTATGTGCCCTTTCTTCTGGAGCATCTTCTAAAATATCTTCTCCTTCAAAAACAACTTCTCCTCCGGTTACTTCATAAGCTTCATGTCCTGCAATAACAGATGATAATGTTGATTTTCCTGATCCATTAGGTCCCATAATAGCATGAACCTCTCCTGGTTTGATTTCTAAATTAATTCCTTTAAGGATTTCTTTATCCTCAATTCCTGCTTGTAAATTATTTATTTTTAACATTGTATTCTATATAAGTGTGACACCAAATATTATGTCTATTTATTGATTTTTTTCTATCCAACAGAACCCTCTAATGAAATTTCTAACAATTTTTGGGCTTCTACGGCAAACTCCATTGGTAATTTATTCAATACTTCTTTACTAAATCCATTTACAATTAAGGCAATAGCCTTTTCTGTATCAATACCTCTTTGGTTACAGTAAAAAATTTGATCTTCACCAATTTTAGATGTTGTAGCTTCATGCTCAACTTTTCCTGTTTTATTTTTCACTTCTATATACGGGAAAGTATGTGCTCCACATTCATTACCCATTAATAAAGAATCACATTGTGAAAAATTTCGAGCTCCTGTTGCATTAGGCTGAACTTTTACCAAACCACGATAGCTATTTTGTGATTTTCCTGCTGAAATACCTTTTGAAATAATAGTCGAACTTGTATTTTTACCAATATGAACCATTTTGGTTCCTGTATCAGCTTGCTGAAAGTTATTAGTCAAAGCAATGGAATAAAATTCTCCTACTGAATTATCTCCTTTCAAAATACATGAAGGATATTTCCATGTTACAGCTGAACCTGTTTCTACTTGCGTCCACGATACTTTCGCATTCTTCTCTGCTACAGCACGCTTGGTAACAAAGTTATACACTCCTCCGTTTCCTTCTTTATCACCAGGGAACCAATTTTGAACGGTTGAATATTTAATTTCTGCACCATCCATTGCAATTAATTCAACAACTGCTGCGTGTAATTGATTTTCATCTCGAGAAGGTGCTGTACATCCTTCTAAGTACGAAACATACGAGTCTTCGTCTGCAATTAATAAAGTACGTTCAAATTGACCTGTTCCTGCCTGATTAATTCGGAAATAAGTCGATAGCTCCATTGGACAACGAACACCTTTTGGAATATAACAAAATGATCCATCTGAAAAAACAGCTGAATTCAATGCTGCGTAAAAATTATCTGTTCTTGGAACCACAGTCCCAATGTATTTTTTAACAAGCTCTGGATGTTCTTTAATCGCTTCACTCATCGACATAAAAATAATGCCTCTTTCAGCTAATGTCTTTTTGAATGTGGTAGCTACTGAAACAGAATCTACCACAATATCCATTGCTACTCCAGCTAATTTTTTTTGTTCTTCTAAAGGAATACCCAATTTATTAAATGTATCCAATAATTCAGGATCCACTTCATCTATACTATTGTATTTTGGAGCATTACTTGGAGCCGAATAATAACTAATCGACTGAAAATCAGGTTTTTCATATTGAACATTCGGCCAATCTGGCTCTTCCATCTCTTTCCATTTTCTAAAAGCTTCCAAGCGCCATTCTGTCATCCATTCTGGCTCTTCTTTCTTTTTAGAAATCAAACGAACAACATCTTCATTTAGACCTACAGGAATAGTATCTGATTCTATATCTGTTGTAAAACCAAACTTATATTCTTGTTCTTGTTCTAATTCGATTCTTAAATCGTCTTCAGTATATTTACTCATAGATTTATATTAAAACCTGTTGTTAATTAAAATAATTTTTGAAATTTAGTAAGATATCATTCTTCAAATTTATGACATATATCATGTTTTGAAAAATTAAACTGCAAAACTTTCACCACAACCACATGTTCTTTCTGCATTTGGGTTGTTAAAAGAAAAGCCTTTTCCGTTAAGTCCTCCTTCATATTCTAAGGTAGTACCAACAACATATAAAAAGCTTTTTTTATCAACTAATATTCGAACTCCTTTGTCCTCAAACTCTTTATCGTCATTGTCTTTTTGCTGTGTAAAATCTAATACGTAAGAAAGTCCAGAGCAACCTCCTCCTTTTACACCAACGCGAACATAACTATTTTCGATAGTTTGTCCTTCTTCTTCAAGAAGTTGGCTTATCTTAATTTTTGCTTGTTCTGCTACTTTTATCATCTTCCTATTTGTTTGTTACAAAGATAATAAGTTATGATGAAATATCTAATGTTTTTTAACTATTGCATGATAGTAGCAGTCGATTAATTAACCGTTATTGTTAAATCGTTCTAAATCGTTTTTATTTCCGTAGAGAATTAAGCTATCTTCTTTCTCAAATTCAAAGTTTGGAGCAATAACACCCAATGCTTTTTTCTTAATAGTAGTTTTCCCAAAAACATTTTTAGTTTTATATTCTCGCACTACTGTTATTAAATTCAAATTCCACTTAGATCTTAAATCACTTTCTTTCAGTTGTTTACCAACCATTTTATTTAAAACCCTTAATTCTACCACTTCATGATTTTCATCAAATGTCATGGTTCTTATAGCTCCTTTAAGACTTAAACGATTAGCTAATTCTTTTGCATATTCTGCTTCAGGATATAAAATCTGATAAATTCCCATTGATTCTAAAATAGTTCCATGAACATCATTAATCGCACGGCAAAGTATGGGTTGATTTGTATTTCTTTTCAACAGAGCAGTAGTAGTTAAGGAAACACTCATTTCACTTCCTATACTCACTATAATATAATCTGCATCATCTAAGGGTAGTTTTCTTATGTTTAATTCTTCAGTAGTATCAGCACAAACAGCATGTGTTAAATGTTCAGAATTAGATTCAACTCGATCCATCTTATAATCAATACCAAATACTTCATGACCTTCTTTTATAAGTTGATGACTTAAATTGGTTCCAAAATTACCTAATCCAATGACTATAAATTTCATATGCTATTTTTTAAGAATATATATTAATTTTTGGGGCTTTAAATGTTGTGGTTTCTTTTTTTCTATAAGGGCGTAATTGAAGTATTAATCCACTAAGAAATGTCAAAAAACTAATTCTACCTATAAACATTACCACAATCAAAACCAGTTTACTTGAAAAACTCAATTGAGCTGTGATACCTAAACTTAATCCAACAGTACTATATGCGGAAAAACATTCAAAAAGAGCTTCAACAGGCTTTATTTGTGGATCAAATAATAACAACAGGAAGCAACTTAACCCTATGGCAATTAATGATAGAGAAATAACAGCAAACATACGACTTATAGTATATTCTGAAATTTCTCGCCAATAAATCATCAAATGTTTCTTTCGGGTTACTTGTTTTACAATATTTAAAGAAGCCACAGCAAAAGTAGTAGTTTTAATACCTCCTCCTGTTGACCCAGGAGCCGCACCAATCCACATTAACAACATGAAAATCATAAGTGTTGGAATGGATAACGAACTTAAATCTAATGTATTAAACCCTGCTGTTCTAGTTGTAACTGAATTAAAAAACGAACTAACTAGTTTTCCATAAGTATCATAATTTTCTAAAGCATGATCTTTCTCTAAAAAATAAAACATCACCATCCCTATAAAAATCAGAATAAATGTAGTTCTAACTGATATTAGAGCATTTACACTTTGTTTTTTATTATTTATAATAACATTCCCTTTCCCTGTTATTCTCTGTAGTTTATTGATTAATTTTAACCGTGCTTTATTAATATAAAATGAGGAAACATTAAAACCCATTGCTCCTATGATAATAAGGATTCCTATCACTAATTGTAAATTATAATTAAATCGAACAGTTTCTTCATAAAATGAATTTTGTAAAGTAGAAAATCCTGCATTACAAAAAGCAGAAATTGCATGAAATACTGAAAAAAACACCTTATTCTCAATTTCTGAAGTATCTATAACCGATTGATACACAAAAACAGCACCTATAAATTCAATTAAAAAGGTAAAAACAATAATGCTTACCAACATTCTAAATGTGCTATTTATATTCTCTTCGTTTACAAATTCTCCAATCATTAAACGTGTACGAAAAGATGTTTTATTCCCCATTGAAATCACTAATAAATTTGTAAATGTCAACATTCCTAACCCTCCAATTTGGAATAAAAACATTATAAATGTTTGCCCTAATTGAGTAAAATCATTTGCGGTATCAACAACAGCTAGACCTGTAACGGTTACGGCACTTGTTGCTGTAAAAAGTGCATTAATAAGGGAAATGCTATCATGCGTTGAATTAGGCAATAACAATAATATCGTACCAATAACTATTAAAAAAACAAAACTTAATATAAATATTAAGCTTGGGTGTAATAATTTTATTTCAATTCTATTCAACCAATGACTTAAAACAATAAAAGAAATTAATAATAAAATAATATCACGTTCTATATGATCTATAAATCCCCAAGAAGAATTAATTAAACCTAAACCCGTTGCTATTAAAAGGAAAACACTAAGGATCCAAACAATGATTCGAGTAATTTTACCAAAAAGATGTTTACTCTTTTTAAGTTTAACAAAAAAAGTAATTACAAAAAAGAATGTATAAATAAACTCGAAAAAGGTAGTACTAGATCTAAAATAAACTTGTTCTTCTGTATGAAGTTTTAATCCTAAATCGAGAAAAACAACTATAAAAACGATAACACTCAAAGGTGTCATACTTTTTTCTATAGACCGTATTATCTTTTTTAATATCATAATTGATTGCAAATTTTATCTAAAAAAAATCTAAAATCAAAATATAATATTTAATAATCAACTATGTATCACTATCTAAATAAAGCTCTAATAGACCTTCAGGAGTTATTACTTCTATTGTTTTATTGGGTTTATCTACTTTTTTTATAAAGTGGTCATTAACCGGAATTAGAATCTCTTTATCATCTTTTTCAATTTCAAAAAGAGGTTGCGGTCCATAATCATTTACTCGTTTTATTATACCTATAGCACCATATTTTTCATCTACAATATTAAATCCTATGATTTCATGATAATAAAATTGATCATCTGCTAATTTTGGTAAAAAACTAAGTGGTAAAAAAACTTCTGAACCAATCAACTGCTCAACTTGTTCAAGTGGAACATCTTCAAAAGTAACTCGAAGATTGGTATTGTGTTGTTGCTCACATTTTTTAAAGAAGAAAGGAACCAGCATTCCGTTAAATTCGATAAATGCTGATTCCAATTTTTTGTATAGTTCAGGCTCGTCTGTATCAAGTTTAATAACAACTTCACCTTTATAACCATGTTTTTTAATAATTTTTCCTAAAGAAAAGCAATTTTCTTTTTGCATCTTCTTGTGACTAAATTATTACTCTGCTGATTCTTCAGCTGGCTTTTCCTCACCTCCTTCTTCTGCAGGAGCCTCGGTTACTTCTTCAGTTGTTGCTTCTGCTGCTTCAACTTCTTCAGCTGGTGTTTCAGCTTCTACAGCTGCTGCTGCACGAGCTTCTTTAATTTTAACTTCTTCTGCAAAACGAGCTGCTTTAGCATCTTCTTGCGCTTTAGTTAAACCATCTTTCTTAGCTTGAACTTTTCCTTCTTTTTGTTCTAACCAAGCTTGGAAACGTTTTTCAGCTTCCGCTTCATCAAAAGCACCTTTTGCAACACCTCCTAATAAATGTTTTTTTAATAAAACACCTTTATAAGATAAAATTGCACGAGCAGTATCCGTTGGTTGAGCTCCATTGTTTAACCATTCTACTGATCCGTCTACATTTAATTCAATAGTAGCAGGATTTGTATTAGGATTATAAGTACCTAATTTTTCAATAAAACGACCGTCACGTTTTGCTCTTGAATCCGCAACTACAATATGATAGAAAGGTTTTCCTTTCTTACCATGTCTTTGTAATCTAATTTTTACTGGCATAATTTTAAATTTTTGGGATCTCGTCCCGGTTTATTATTTTGTGGATGCAAAAATAATCAAAATATATTCATATTTACGTATTTTTGAAAAAATATTATGGATTTAATTTTATTCACACTTTAATTTTTATGAATCAGGAAGAAATTCTTTTAAAAACTAGCCAATATGTTCAACAACAATTAGAAAATGAAGGGTCAGGACATGATTGGTGGCATATTAAACGTGTTTATCGTAACGCTGAATTAATCTTACAAAGTGAGCCTTGTGATCATTTTCAAGTAAAAATGGCCGTATTACTTCATGATATTGGAGATTATAAACTACATAATGGTGTCGATAAAACTCGTGAGTTAGTCTATCCTTTTCTAAGTTCTTTAAATTTGGAAGGTTCTTTCATAGAAGATATACTCTCCATTATCAAGCAAATTAGTTTTAGTAGTAATAAAAACACAAAACCTTCTTCTATTGAAGCTATGGTTGCTCAAGATGCTGATCGGTTAGACGCTATTGGAGCAATTGGTATTGCAAGAACTTTTCAATATGGTGGTCATAAAGGACATCCCTTGTATGATCCTAAAATCCCCCCTATTTTACATCATTCTACGGATAGTTATAAAAAATCAACTGCGCCAACTCTTAATCATTTCTACGAAAAATTACTATTAATTAAAGATTTGATGAATACTCAAACAGCTAAAAGCATAGCTCAACAACGTCATAAATTTATGGAAACTTTTTTAACTCAATTTTATGATGAATGGGAAGGGAAAAAATAAAGCCCTTTGTTTTCACAAAGAGCTTTATCACTTAACTCAAAAACTTCTATTACTTAATTATGATCTTCCTTCTTTCATGCGTCCTCCAAAATGCTTTTTCATTTTCTCTTGCATTTTTTCCATTTTAGCCTTTTGCTCTGCATTTAAAACTTGCTTAACCTCAGTCATTTTCTTATCTTTTAAAGCTTTTCTCTTATCCATTAAGGCTTTTCTTTCAGCTTTTTCTGCTTCTGTAGGCTTATATTTCTCTTTGATTGACTTCATTTGAGCAACTTGCGCATCAGATAATCCTAAACGTTCTTTCATTTTATTTAAACGCTTATCTTCTTTATCTCCACCTTTAAAGTCATCTCTTCTTTCTCCATCAAAATCTTTTGGTTTTCTTACTCCCATTTTCCCTTTCATTCCATGTCTACCACGTTTCCCTTCATGCTTTTCTCGCATTTCTTCAAATTTCTTTTGTTGTTCAGGAGTCAATACTGCTTGCATTTCTTCTTTCATAGCTTCTCGCTTTGGCTTATTTGCTTCACGGCTAGCTTTCATTTCTTCATGTAGTGCTTTTTCTTCATCAGCATATTTAGCATCAATATTTTTTATTTGAGAAATTTGGCTATCAGAAAGTTCTAAATGTTTTGACATTCTTTCTAATCGTTTCTCTTTCATTTCTTGAATATCTTTTTCACTAAACTCTTTCATTCCTTTTTGAGCATTCATCTGTGTAAAACCAAATACTACAAACCCTATTACTGCCAATCTTTGAATTGTCTTTTTCATTTTTATTGATTTTTAATTTGTTTCTGATTCTAAGACCAAAAAGTTTACCAAAGGTTTAATTTATTTGTTTTTTTAACGATATATTAACAAATAAAAACATATAAAAACCTATCTATCAACTACATAAAAAAAGAAGCTGTTTCCAGCTTCTTTTTACATATTATATTCTTTTGGCTAATCTTATGAATCTAAACCTCCAAACATTCCATTTTCATTTGCTTGTTTTGCTGGAATTTCTTGAATAACATCCCAATGCTCTACAATTTTTCCATCTTGTAAACGGAATAAATCATAAAAAGAAGTTGGTTTATTATTCCATTCTCCTTCACTTATTGAAAGTACAAAATTACCCTCTCCTAATATTTTATGAGTCTTTTTATAAACAAACATATTATTTTGAGAGGTTAAATATTTAATTGCTTCATTTAACCCTTCTAATCCATCTTTTACCATTGGATTATGCTGATCGTATTGTTCTGAACTAACATATTCAGTAATTTTACCTGGAGCTTTTCCAAACAATACATCATCAATAAAGTTCTTTACAATTCCTTTATTTGCATCTGTTTTATCTAAATCTGTTACTTCAGTCGGCCCATCAACTTGTGAACGTCCACTCGCTGTTTTTTCAACTTTTGGCGTAATAGCATCCCAATGCTCTGCTACTTTTCCATCTTGTAAACGCCAAACATCAAATGTTACAATTTCTTTTGCTCCAAATGCATCTGCATTATCGTATGTATTATGCATTATAATAAAATTACCATCTTGGAATAAACGGTGGTTCTTATATGTTGTACCAGCTTTCTTCAAAGCGGGTAGAAGACCTAAAACAGGCTCTATTCCAGTAGGAACAAATGGGTCGTGTTGAATATAATCTTTAGCAAAATATTTTTCAACTAATGCTGAGTCATACGTTTTAAAAAATGCATCTTGCGCTTCCATTGCAAATGCTTTTTCACCTTTCATTGCCTCAGTAAGTTTCGTTGCTTCTACAACCTCTTTATCTCCTTTTTTGTTTTTACAACATTCTTTTTCACAATCCTTATCACATTTTTTCTTGTCCTCTTTTGAACAATTTTCCTTCTTACAGTCTTCTTTACATTTTCCACCACAGTTCGTTAACATTGTTAAACCTAACATCATGGATAATACTAAAAATACTTTTTTCATAATTCTATTCTTTTATATTATTTTTTCATTTTTAACGCTATTGCATATAATTTTATTTGCTTAATCATGGCTAATGTACCATTTGCCCGCGTGGGAGATAAAAATTCTTGCAATCCAATTTCATGTAAAAAGTTCTCATCTGAAGCCATGATTTCTTCTGGTTTCTGCCCTGAATACAAACGAACTAATAATGCTGCTATTCCTTTTGGTAAAATAGCATCTGAGTCAGCCTCAAAAACAATTTTATCTTCGTCCATATTAGCTTTTAACCATACTTGTGACTGACATCCTTTAATCAATCTATCGGATGTCTTTTCATTTTCGGGCAATGGTTTTAATGATTTTCCTAATTCAATTAGGTATTCATACTTTTGTTGCCAGTCTTCAAAAAATGAAAATTCATCAATAATTTCTTTTTGAATATTTTGAATAGTCATGTTTCTTAAAATTTCGTACAAAAATACATTAAAAATTTAGTCAAATAAGGAACATTTATTATTTTTATCAAAATTCATTCTTTATGATTCGATTATTAACTTTATATATTTTATTCTTTCTATTGATTTCATGTCATGAAAAAAAACAACCCCGTTATAATCAACCTTATAATTCATCTTCAAAATCATCTCCTAAAAAAGAAAAAGATCCTAAGCTTCTAGAAGGAGAAGAAATATTTGATACTCAATGTGCTGCCTGTCATCGCATGGAACGAAAACTAGTTGGGCCTTCTTTAAAAGATATTACCAAACGACATGATAAAAAATGGTTGCTTTCTTTTATTGTAGACAATCAAAAATTAATACAAAAAAAGGACTCTGCTGCTCTTAGCATATGGATTGAATACAACAAATCTCCTATGCCCAATTTTAAACATTTAACAGAAAAAGAATTAGAAGATCTTTATTATTATTTAGAAAATTATAAATAAAATTAACGATAGAAGTTATTTTTTTCTAAAAAATTCCATACATCAGGATACAACAAAGGCGCTATATTCTTTCCATCTTTTATTGCCTTTCGTATAAATGTTGCTGAAATCTGCATTATCGGAACATCTTCAACAATATGTATATTTGGGTGTTCTACCAAGTTATTATCTCCTGAACCAATCCTTGGATAAACATATATTTCATGATTTTCAAGAATAACTTCATAGTTTTTCCACTTATGTAATGTATCCAAATTATCCATACCCATAATTAAAGAAAAATTATACGTAGGATACTTTTCATTAATATAAGCTAATGTATCAACGGTATAGGAAGGTTGTGGTAATGAGAATTCAATATCAGAAGCTCTTAATTTATAATTTTCTCCTATTGCAATCCGAACCATTTCCAAACGATGATAATCATCCAAAAGTGATGATTTTTTCTTATGTGGATTATGGGGAGAAACTACAAACCATACTTCGTCTAAAGTAGTGAACTCTACCATATGATTTGCAATAACCAAATGTCCAATATGAATAGGGTTAAATGATCCAAAAAACAATCCTACTTTCATTTTGATGATAATTTTTTAAAAGTAAAGATAAAAAACTGTTTTAATAAATTTAATTATAAACAAAATATAACAAACCGTTCATTATACACTTAGTATATTTTATTATATATTCTTATATAAATTCTATTATTCATTGCATAATTTCTAAATATAAACGTCGTAAAATATAGAGTACAAAAAAACACCTCTATCTCAAAAAAATCTATTCTATTTCAACTACATTTTTTTATTTTTATAGTGTAATTTTTAATAAGAAATAAACAATGATAATTGGATTACCAAAAGAAATTAAAAACAATGAAAACCGAGTTGGATTAACTCCAGCTGGGGTTATGGAATTCATAAAAAATGGACATACTGTTTATGTTCAAGCTACTGCAGGAAATGGAAGTGGTTTTTCAGACGAAGACTATATAAAAACCGGAGCTAAAATTTTACCTACGATTGAAGAAGTTTACGCTATCGCCGAAATGATTGTAAAAGTAAAAGAGCCTATTGAAGCTGAATATAACTTAATTAAAGAAGATCAAATTGTATTTACATATTTTCACTTTGCTTCACATCTACCTTTGACTGAGGCTATGATCAAGAGTAAATCAATCTGTATTGCTTACGAAACAGTTGAAGATCCTGATAGAAGTTTACCATTACTAACACCTATGTCAGAAGTAGCAGGAAGAATGTCTATTCAACAAGGTGCTAAATATTTAGAAAAACCATTAAAAGGGCGTGGAATTCTTTTAGGTGGTGTACCAGGAGTACCTCCGGCTAAAGTAGCTATTTTAGGAGGTGGTATCGTTGGAACTCAAGCAGCAAAAATGGCCGCAGGAATGGGGGCTGACGTCACTATTTTAGATATCAACGTAAAACGCATGCGTTATTTAGATGATGTAATGCCTGCTAATGTTAATACTGAAATGTCAAATGAATTTAATATACGCAAGCATATTAAAACTTCTGATCTAATTGTAGGAGGAGTATTAATCCCAGGAGCTAAAGCACCTAAGTTAATCACTCGTGATATGTTAAAAGATATGCGTCCAGGAACTGTTTTAGTGGATGTTGCGGTAGATCAAGGTGGATGTTTTGAAACAACAAAACCTACTACACATGAAGACCCTACTTATATTATAGATGATGTTGTACATTATTCTGTTGCCAATATGCCAGGAGCTGTTCCTTATACTTCTACATTGGCCTTAACGAATGTTACATTACCTTACGCATTACAATTGGCCAATAAAGGATGGAAAAAAGCTTGTAAAGAAAATCAACCTTTAAAATTAGGTTTAAATGTAATCAACGGGAAAGTTGTATACAAAGGAGTTTCTGATGCTTTTGATTTAGAATACTATGATGTAGAACCATTTTTAGAGTAAAATAATAAACACTTTAAATAAAAAGATCTTCCTAAAAAGGAAGATCTTTTTTATATTAAATAACAATATCTAAAAAATTTAAATTCTATTAATAATTAATGTGTTGGTCTTCCCTTTTTCAAAGGCAGGCATAGAAAATAAGTTAACTGTTAAATCTCCTTTATTCACTGTTCCATAATCAATAGCAGTCTGCTTTACATGTTTAAAGATATCTTCATGAGTTTCTCCTTTAGAATCATATAAAAAGGTTCGTACTCCCCATAATAGATTTAACATACAAACAATTCTAGGATTATCTGTAAAACATAAAACATGTGCATGAGCACGATAAGAAGAAACTTGAAATGCCGTATAACCACTATGTGTTAATGTAATAATTGCTTCAGCATTAACTCTTTGCGCTACCTTTGCCGCTTGAGCACAGGTTGTATTTGTAATATAATGTTGGTCTGTTTTTTGAGGTTTATAACGTGGTGTTATAATAGAATCATCTAATTCAACTGCACGTAAAATACTACTCATTTTTTTAATTACTTCTACAGGATATTTACCTACAGATGTTTCCCCCGAAAGCATTACAGCATCAGCACCGTCTAAAACGGAATTAGCCACGTCATTAACCTCTGCACGAGTTGGAGTCATACTATCGATCATAGTTTCCATCATTTGTGTAGCAATAATCACCGGTTTACGTGCTAATTTTGCAGCATCAACTATTCGTTTTTGTATTAATGGAACTTCTTCCATTGGGACTTCAACTCCTAAGTCTCCACGAGCTACCATTAAAGCATCTGTATTATTAATAATTTCATCTAAATTATCAATTGCTTCTGGTTTTTCTATTTTGGAAATAACTGGAATCTTATAATCAGAATATTCTTTAATTAAATTTTTAATATCCTCTAAATCTTGAGCGTGCCTTACAAAAGAAAGCGCGATCCAATCTACTTGTTGTTCACAAGCAAATTTTGCATCTTTAACATCTTTTTCTGTTAAAGCAGGTAATGATATCTTCGTATTCGGTAAGTTCACCCCTTTTTTTGATTTTAAAGGTCCACCTTGAATTACTTTAGCCTTTACTGTATCTTTTTTATTTGTTTCTACAATTTCAACAATTAATTTCCCATCATCCATTAAAACACGTTCTCCCGGGTTTACATCTTGAGGGAATTGTTCATAATTCATATAGACCCGCTCAGAGTTTCCTACAATCTTATCACTTGTAAATACTAAGCTATCTCCTGGGTTAATAAAAGCACCTGCTTCTACTTCACCAATTCTTAATTTTGGACCTTGTAAATCAGCTAAAACTGCAATATTATAACCATACTCTTTATTTATTTCTCTAATTAATCGAATGCGTTCAGCTGCCACTTCATATTCAGCATGAGAAAAATTAATTCGAAATACATTTACCCCCGACTTAATCATTTCTAACATGATTTCTTTTGTTCCTGAAGCAGGTCCTAAAGTCGCAACGATTTTAGTTTTTTTACTAAATTTTACAGCCATAATCTAAGTTCTTCTAAAATATTAAATGATGAATCGACTTGATATTCGATACCTCCATTGTTTTAATAATTTGAATATTTGTTATTTTTTTTATTTTATTTACTAATTCATCTGTATTGTATCCATAAACTTTTAGGATAAAATCAAATTCAGATAACTCCGGAATTAAAAAGGATTTTTCCTCTTTAATATTCTCTTCAAATAATGTTGCTTCTTTTTCCACAACTTTATTTAATGTGTTGTTCTTTAATAAACAGAATTCTTTTTGATCCTCTTCATCAAAATATTGATACGTAGCAAAGTTTACTGCTTTATCTTTGACGACCAAATCTAAATCATTTTCCCAACGAACTAACTTAACTCCAAGGCATTGATTTAAATGGTATGCTAACTTATATTCTGGTAGAACACTACGCACCCCTATCACTTCAAAATCTACTTCATCTTCTATGTCAAATAAATCAAAAGCCATAGTAAGTGTCAAAAGTACAAAATATTTATGAGATAACCTTTTATTTTGAAGAAGAGAGCTCGTCTTGCATGGTAAAATACGCTCTTTTTGCAGAAATCTCTTCTGCTTTTTTCTTTGAATTTGCTCTTCCTTTAGCAATTATTTTTTCATCAATCATTATAGAAGACATAAAAACAATATTTTCTTCGGCATTTTCTTCTTCTATAGTAACAAATTCAATTACTTTTCTATTTTTTTGAGACCATTCAATCATCAAACTTTTGTAACTTGAAATTTGATTTTCTAATTGATCTAAATCAATGAAAGGGTTAATAATTTTTTTGTGAATAAATTTGCGACAGGCCTCATATCCCTGATCTTCATAAATAGCTCCTATCAATGCTTCAAAAACATCCCCAAGAATATCTTTTGAATCTTTTGTTTTAGAGCGAATTAAGGATTTTAATTCTAATTTTTCACCTAAATTATTTAAATTCTTTCTACTAACTATTTTTGAACGCATTTGAGTTAAATAGCCTTCTTGTTCATTAGGTGATTCAGTATACAACCAATGGGCAATTACAGCACCTAAAATAGCATCTCCTAAGAATTCTAAACGTTCATAATTAAGCCTTTTACCTGTTTCTCTATTTTTTTTAGATATAGATCTATGTGTAAATGCTTCTATATAAAGAGAAATGTCTTGAGGGGGAAACCCCACTATTACCTTAATCTTATTATAAAAAATCCCGCCTTGCTTTGGACGGGAAAATATATTTTTAAAGATTTGAATCATTAAATTAATATCTCTTAAAAATAACACATGCGTTGTGTCCACCAAACCCAAATGTATTACTTAATGCCACATCAACTTTTCTCTTTTGAGATTCATTAAAAGTGAAATTAAGTTTTGGATCAATATTTTCATCTGGTGTATGAAAATTAATTGTTGGGGGCACTTCATTATGTAAAATAGCTAAAATCGATGCTAATGCTTCTACAATTCCTGCAGCACCTAACAGGTGTCCTGTCATTGATTTAGTAGAATTAATATTCACATTATATGCATGATCTCCAAACACTTCCACAATTGCTTTTGATTCTGCTACATCTCCTAAAGGTGTTGAAGTACCGTGCATATTAATAGCATCTACTTCTTCAGGTTTAATATTCGCATCTTCTAAACAATTCTTCATTACTGCAATAGCTCCTAATCCTTCTGGATGTGGTGCTGTGATATGATAAGCATCTGCAGACATTCCACCTCCAGCTAACTCCGCATATATTTTAGCACCTCTTGCTTTTGCATGCTCTTCTGTTTCAATTACAAAACAGGCTCCTCCTTCTCCCATTACAAATCCATCACGATCTTTATCAAAAGGTCGAGACGCTGATTTAGGATCATCATTTCTAGTAGATAATGCCTTTAAAGCATTGAATCCTCCTATTCCACCTTCTGTAATTGCAGCTTCTGATCCACCTACAACCATAACATCAGCTTTTCCTAATCGAATGTAATTTAAAGCATCGATTAAAGCATTTGCAGATGAAGCACAAGCCGAAACTGTTGTGAAATTAGGGCCTCTAAACCCATACTTAATTGAAATGTGTCCTGGAGTAATATCGGCAATCATTTTAGGTATAAAGAAAGGATTATATCGAGGAATACCATTACCCGTAGCAAAAGCAGCCACCTCTTCTTCAAAAGTTTTTATTCCTCCTATTCCTGACCCCCAAATAACACCTACTCGATCCTTATTGACTGTTTCGATATCTAATCCACTATCTTCTATCGCTTGATCTGCCGCTACAATACCAAACTGAGCGCACTTATCAAGTTGACGAGATAATTTTCTATCGAAATAAGTACTTGGATCATAATTTTTGACTTCACAAGCAAACTGTGTTTTAAATTGTGAAGCATCAAAGTTTGTAATAGGTGCAGCACCACTTACTCCACCAGATACATTTTGCCAAAATTCTTCAACATTATTTCCGATTGGGGTAAGTGCGCCTAAACCTGTTACGACAACTTTTTTAAAATTCATACTTTATATGAAATTATTAGAGTTGTTAAATTATTTGTTGATTCCTTCGATATAAGAAACCGCTTGACCAACAGTTGAAATATTTTCAGCTTGATCATCTGGAATTTGTACGTCAAATTCTTTTTCGAATTCCATAATTAATTCAACAGTATCTAATGAATCTGCTCCTAAATCGTTTGTAAAGCTAGCTTCTGGCGTAACTTCGCTTTCATCAACTCCTAATTTGTCAACAATAATCGCTTTTACTCTTGATGCAATATCAGACATAATTTTTAAATTTTAATATTATATTATTTACGCAAAAATAGTAAACTTTATTAAAAAATGAACAATTTATTTTACGAGCTTCTCTTTTTTTTATGCTTGCATAATAAATACCTTCACATCATAAGCCTATCTATTTTATTAAAAACCCTAATTTTTTCATTGTTAAATTGAGGAACTTATTGAAAAACATGAAGTTTATCATTATTCAATTACAAAAGTGTTTTGATTACACTTATAAAATTTCGTAACTTATTGTTTTATAATATTATATCATATTGATTTTGTGTTAAAAATACACTTATTTCAAATTTTAAAAAAAGTTCAAAAACGTTCTAATAGCGCATAAAAAAGCCATACATTTGTTATAAATTTAATCATAAAAAAATTAAAAATGAGTAAGGTTAATCTTGCAGATTATGGTATTGAGAATGCTACAATCAAGTATCAATTAACTTCTGATGAATTACACCAAGAAGTAATGGATAAAAAAATGGGAGTTGAATCAAGTCAAGGTGCAATCGTTATTAAAACAGGTGAATTTACGGGTCGTTCACCTAAAGACAGATTCATTGTAAAAGATTCTGTTACAGAAGATTCCATTTGGTGGGATGGAGAAATTAATCTTCCTTTTGATTCTGATAAATTTGATGCTTTATATAAACGTGTTACAGAATATCTTTCTGGGAAAGAATTATATGTTCGTGATGCTTATGCTTGTGCGGATCCTAAATATAAATTAAATATCCGTATTATAAATGAATACCCTTGGTCTAATATGTTTGTTTATAACATGTTCTTAAGACCTACGGAACAAGAATTAGAAAACTTTACTCCTGAGTGGAAAATCATCAACGCTCCAGGGTTTATGGCTGATCCAACAATAGACGGTACACGCCAACATAATTTTGCTATTTTAAACTTTTCAAAAAAAATTGCTTTAGTCGGAGGAACAGGTTATACTGGAGAAATGAAAAAAGGAATTTTTTCTGCTTTAAACTTTATTTTGCCAAAAGAACGAAACGTATTTCCAATGCACTGTTCTGCTAATGTTGGAAAAGATGGGGACACTGCAATCTTTTTTGGACTATCAGGAACTGGAAAAACAACTTTATCTGCCGATCCAAATCGCCATTTAATTGGAGATGATGAGCATGGTTGGACTTCTGAAAATGGTGTTTTCAATTTTGAAGGTGGATGTTATGCTAAAGTAATTGATATCTCAGCTGAAAGTGAACCTGATATTTATGCAGCTATTCGTAAAGGAGCTATTTTAGAAAATGTTGTTTTCAAAGGAAACAC
The DNA here is from genome assembly GCA_001880285.1 of Flavobacteriaceae bacterium UJ101. Classification (NCBI taxonomy): domain Bacteria; kingdom Pseudomonadati; phylum Bacteroidota; class Flavobacteriia; order Flavobacteriales; family Flavobacteriaceae; species Flavobacteriaceae bacterium UJ101. The sequence continues at coordinate 1,251,573 of CP016269.1, forward strand.
GAATGAAGTAGATTATGAAGATGCTTCTATTACCCAAAATACACGAGTATCTTACCCTATCGATTTTATACCAAATATTCAAAAGCCTTCATTTGCTAAGAATCCTAAGAATATTTTCTTTTTAACTTATGATGCCTTTGGAGTATTGCCTCCCATCTCAAAGTTAACACCAGGTCAAGCCGCATATCATTTTATTTCTGGTTACACTTCAAAAGTAGCAGGAACTGAAGCAGGTGTTAATGAACCTCAAACTACATTTTCTGCATGCTTTGGTGCTCCATTTATGCCTTTACATCCAGCAGAATATGGGGCTATGTTAAGTAAAAAGATAGAAGAATCAGGTGTAAACGTTTGGTTATTAAATACAGGATTAGTTGGTGGAGCTTACGGTGTTGGTAAACGTATGAGTTTAAAACATACTCGTGCATTAATTACAGCTGCTTTAGAAGGAAAATTAGAACAAGTGAATTTTGATACACATAGAGTATTTGGAGTTCAAATACCACAAGAATGTCCTGGAGTTCCTGATGATGTTTTAAACCCAAGAAATACTTGGTCTGATAAAGATGCTTATGATGCTCAAGCTAACTCGTTAGCTTCTAAATTTGAAGAAAATTTCAAACAATTTGAGAGTAATGCTAATCAAGATATTTTAGCGGGAGCTCCTAAAGTTATGGTTTAATCAATTTTTATTATCATACAAAATCCCGATTTTTCATCGGGATTTTTTATTTTTGTTGCTATGACCAAGCAAGAAAAAGTACAATTTGTAATTGATGAATTGGAAAAATTATATCCTGAAACTCCAATTCCTTTAGATCACTACTCACCTTACACCCTTTTATTAGCTGTTTTAATGTCTGCTCAAACAACAGACAAAAAAGTAAATGAAGTAACACCTGCTCTTTTTCAAAAAGCAGATACTCCTCATCTTATGATTCAGCTAAGTTGGGAAGAAATAAAAGAATACATCAAACAAATTGGCTTGTCAACTACCAAAGCAAAAAACATTCGTAAACTTTCTGAAATTTTAATTAATCAACATAATGGTAACGTTCCTCAAACTTATGAGGAATTAGAAGCATTACCTGGTGTTGGACATAAAACAGCTTCCGTTGTCATGAGTCAAGCTTTTGGATTTCCAGCTTTTCCTGTTGATACACATATACATCGTTTAATGTGGCGCTGGGGGCTATCAAATGGGAAGGATGTAAAACAGACTGAAAAAGATGCTAAACGCCTCTTCCCTGAAGTCTTATGGAATAAACTGCACCTTCAAATCATCTACTATGGAAGAGAATATTCTCCTGCAAGAAACATGAAATTAAACATAGATTTTATAACACAAACAATTGGAAGAAAAGAAGTTATACTTGACCCTTCTAAGAAAATATCTGTTTAAATAGTGTACTAAGCCTATTATTTAAAACGCTTCTTTGAAAGTAATTTCATAGAATTCTTCTATACATTTGAATTGTTATTATATATGACAATTTAAATAAACACAACATGAAAAAATTTTTATTGAGTGCAGTTTTAGTAACTGCAGGGTTGTTCATTTTCGGACAAGAAAAAGGAGCTTACTTTCAAAAGGGTAAAAAATTTATTGGAGGTTCTCTTCAATTTGAAAGAGCAGAAGATTCTAATAAAGACAAAACAACAAGTACTAAACTAATTCCTCAATTTGGATATTTTATTAAAAATGATGTTGCCATCGGATTAGGTGCTGGCTATCAACGTACCGAAATGGAAGCTGTTAATTCTGACTTCAAAAAATATACTTTAGATCCTTTTATTAGAAAATATTGGATTCCAAGTCAAAGATTAGGGCTTTTTGCTCAAGCAGATGCTAGTTTGGGTTGGGGGAAAGAAGAAAATGATGGAACTACCTTTGTATGGGGAATTAATGTAAGACCTGGTGTAACATACTTTTTCTCTGACAAAATTGCATTCGATAGTACTTTGGGAAGACTAGGTTATAATGATAATGGAAACGATGCTAGAGACTATGGCATTGGACTAAGTCTTGAAGATGTTACTTTAGGATTTAGGTTTTTCTTTTAAATCATTTTGTTATTCGTTATTTATGCAGGAATGTATTTATGCATTCCTGTTTTTTATTCTTATCTTTATAAATACAACCACACTTTTATAAATTTTAATAAAACATTCAATGAAAACGGTTATTTACTTAATCTTTATAGGTTTAATTTCGATAAACCTAACAGGCCAACTAAACGATTCATTAAAATTATTAGGTCCTAAATATACTTTTTTCAGACACAACGTCATCATGTTTAATGAATACTTGGATATCAATGAAAAAGGGTATAATACTACCCAAATACGTTATAAAACACCGATAGGTAAAGGACATTGGAATGTAAGAGTAGATGTTCCTGTCGTTTCTGATGAATCTTCAGGAAAAAATGGGTTGGGAGACCTTTATGCTTCAGTTGCTTATATTCCATATATGACCAAAAAAATTGGTTACTGGATACGAGGTCGTGTTTTTGCCCCAACTGCTTCTTCAAGTGGATTAGGATATGGAAAATGGTTGTTTTCTCCTACCGTAGGTATTGGTAAAACCTTTAGCAAAAATTTCACATATTTGCTAAGTTACGAACACCGATTTAGTTTTGCCGGTCAATCTGATCGAAGTGATTATCATAGGGGAATTATTGATACTTCTTTAATTTTTAGTCCTAAAAATTTTTGGTTTTCTTTTAATCCTAATCTATTTTTTGATTATGAAAACAATGTTCGAACATCGGCTTTTGCAGCTTTTGAAATTGGTAGACAACTCTCTACTGGATTTGATTTTTATATTCGCCCTAGTTTTGGTATTGGTGATTACAGACCATATAATACTGGGTTTGAGTTTGGATTAGTAACCACATGGTAAAATCAATCATTTCTCCTTCTTAACATTTTTTAGTATCTTTGCCATGTTAACATTAACAAAAATGTATGCGAAATCCATTATTTTACGCTAAAGTTTTATTATTTGGAGAATACGGAATTATTGAAAATTCTAAAGGATTAACTATTCCACTTAATTTTTATAAAGGAACTTTAAAGTATGATAAAACCAATCAAAATGCCATTACTTCAAATGGTTATTTGGTAGATTTTGCAAGTTATTTAAATCAATTACAAAAAGAGCCTTCTTTTCCCAAATTTAACCTTACACAATTACATCAAGATTTGGAAAAAGGAATGTTTTTCGATTCTGATATTCCTCAAGGATATGGAGTTGGGAGTTCAGGAGCATTAGTTGCTGCGATCTACGATCAATATGTTATAAATAAAATCGATATTGAGAATATTAATAAAGAAGAAATCAAACAATTAAAGCATATTTTTTCTAAAATGGAAAGTCATTTTCACGGAACAAGTTCTGGAATTGATCCTTTAATATGCTATTTGAATATTCCTTTATTAATTAATTCTAAAGATGATATTTCCACTATTGGTATTCCTAAAAGTAATGGAAAAGGAGCTGTTTTCTTATTAAATTCTGGAACTCCTGGAGAAACTGAACCAATGGTTAACATTTTCTTTGAAAAATTAAAAAATCAAGGGTTTCGCAAAACATTAAAACAAGAGTTTATAAAGTATAATGATGCTTGTATAGATGCATTTGTCAAAGGAGATAAACAACCTTTATTTAATAATTTAAAAGCATTATCTAGTTGGGCATTGATTCACTTTAGACCTATGATTCCTAAATCTATTTTAAAATTATGGGAACAAGGTTTGGAAACCAATTCCTATTATTTAAAGCTTTGTGGCTCTGGAGGAGGAGGTTATATATTAGGTTTTGCAGAGGATTATGAAAAGGCACAATCTTTATTAAAAAATTACCATCCAGAAATTGTCTATAGATTCTAAAACTGCTTATTTTGAGCTTTCCAAAACATATTCGTACTGCGATTAGTTTTATATCCAATGTTCGTTCATATAATATTACTGCTGTTTTTATTGCTCAATACTTATCAGCCCTTTTTATTTTTTCTAAAAACCCTATTTTAACAACTTTAAAAGACTGGAATCTTCATTTTTTAGTTTTTGCAACAACTTTTAGTATTGCTGCAGGATATTTAATTAATAATTTTTATGATCAGGAACGTGATCGAATTAACAATCCTCTACGAACCCAACTAAACAAAGAAATTTCAACTGAGTTTCAACTTGTTAGTTATATATTTTTCAATTTTATTGGATTGACTCTTGCTGCACTGATCTCAGGTCGTGCTGTATTATTCTATATTTTCTATCAATTACTCATCTGGTTATATTCACACAAGCTAAATAAAATATTGTTTATCAATAATTTATCCTATTCCATTTTATCTATATTCCCTGTTTTTGCTATATTTTTATATTATAAAAATTTTCAAACTTACCTTTTCATCCATGCGGGTTTTTTATTTTCCATTTTACTCATTTCTGATATTATCAAAGATTTACGTTCTGAAAAAGGTGATCTTATATTCAATTATAAAACATTACCCAATACTATAGGAGAAAAGAATACTAAAATCATTGTAACATTATTATCTTTTTTAAACCTATTTTTTTCTGTATGGATTTTATTGTATGAGAACATCGGGTATATGAAATATTATTTTTATGCTAATATTTTTCTAATCATCTTAGCCATACTCTACCTCTACAAAGCAAAAAATCAGCAAGAATACTTCATTTCTCATCAAATTTTTAAAGGAATCATTATTTTAGGTATACTTTCTATTGTCTTGATCAAAATTTAAGTTTTACCTTTGCAAAAAATAATACACAATGGACAGAAGACCTTCTTCAAGAAAAAATGTTAAGAAAAAAGATGCTCCTAATAAAAATGAATCATTTAAAGGAAGCTTTAAACCGAAGAAAAGATTTATCCCTAAGAAAAAGAAAAATCAAGAAGGATCTGATGAAGGAGGTGTACGTCTAAATAAATATATTGCTCGTGCTGGACTAGCCTCTAGGCGGGAAGCTGATGAATTAATCAAAACAGGTATTGTACAAGTTAACGGGAAGGTAGTTCAGGAAATGGGTTACAAAGTTCAACCTACTGATGTTGTTCGTTTTGATGGAAGAGAAATTAAAGCCGAAAAGAAGGTTTACGTACTCTTAAACAAACCTAAAGGATTCATTACAACAACTCAAGATGAAAAGGGACGTAAAACTGTTATGGATTTAGTTTCAAATGCTTCTCCTTATCGCATTTATCCAGTAGGAAGATTAGATCGCCCTACAACGGGTGTTTTATTATTAACCAATGACGGGGATATGGCTAAAAAGCTAACACATCCCAAACATAATGTAAAAAAGATCTACCATGTTACATTAGATAAAAACCTCTCTAAAGGAGATTTTCATAGTGTTTTAGAAGGTATTGAGCTAGATGAAGGTATTGCCATGGTTGATAAAATATCATACATCGATGGAAAAAAGAAAAATGAAATTGGTTTAGAAATTCACATAGGTTGGAATCGGGTAATTCGTAGAATTTTCGCAGAAATAGGCTATGAAGTAATTAAATTAGACCGTGTATATTTTGCTGGATTAACTAAAAAAGGCGTAAAACGTGGCCATTGGAAAATTTTAACTGAGCAAGAAATTAATTATTTAAAGATGCTATAAATAACTTTTTATATAAATTAAAGCCTTATCTAGAAAATATAGATAAGGCTTTTTAATATTACTAAATTACTTTATAACTCCACTTTATTAAAATAAAAAGTATAATGTGTGCCTTTTCCTTTTTCTGATTTCAACAGTATTTTAATACCATGAATATCTGCTATTTTTTTTACGATATATAAGCCTAAACCCATACCTTCTTTTTGATTTGTCTTCTTTTTGTTTTCAATAAAAAATGGATCAAATACTTTTACTGTATTCGCAATACCTACACCATTATCTTGAATTGAAACTTCATATTCTCCTTTTATTTCTTTGACCACTATTTTTATGATTGACTTTATTTCTTTTTTTGAATATTTAATAGCATTTTCAATTATATTCTGAAAAAAAGAAACTAATAAAGTCTCATTTCCTAGGATATAAAATTGTTCATCACAATCAATCATTATTTCTACATCATTATCTAGAATATTTTTATACAAATTATCCATCACTTGTTTCAATAAGCAAGAAAAATGAATTTTTGTGGATGTTTTACCCATATCAGATTTTTGAATTTCAAGTAATCCAGATATAATATTCACCACATTATCAGATAAATTCTCAATTAAATCAACATTTTTTAATCCTTCTACGGTTAAGTTTTCATCTTCTTTAATAAAATTAGCTACATTCTTTATCGAACGCACTGGGCTTTTTAAATCATGTGCTACTATATAATGTAGCAATTCCATTTTTTCAATATAATATGCTAATTTCAAATTATATATTTCAACTTCTATTTGCTTTGCTATTATAAGGGATAGTTTTTCTAATTTAATTTTTTGTTGTTTTGAAAACTTTATTTTTTCATGATGAAAAATAGAAAGTGTTCCTAAATTATATTGATCTCTCACTCTTATAGGTGTAGAAGCAAAAAAATTAAAATTATATTTCTTGAATAAAATTGATTCATGGTAATTATATGAAGTTTCCTTATTTACATCATCAATTGTAATTAATTTATCATTAGAAATAACAGAATTACATAAACTAGGATATCGTGGAACTTCCGTTAAATCTATCCCTATTTTTGATTTAAATAAGACTTCATCTTCATCTACTATAGAAATTACAACGCATGAAACTCCATATATTTTTTGAATTACTTCAGCTAATAAATCAAAACTTCCATCATTAAAAACACTTAATCTAGTATATTTTTTTAAAAAACTTAATCTTTCTTCTTCTTTCTTCATAAATTATAAACCCCTATTTTTTAAACAATTAAAGTTTTTTTTCATTAAATATACTCTATTTTTTAATTCCCCAAAAAAGTTTCAATAAAAAACCACTCCTATTAGGAGTGGTTCATACAACTTTTTTCAAATAACTATATTACGAATTTTTGATATAGTTCACAATCCATTCACCTACTTCAGAAGTAGTGTGTTTTTCACCATTTCCAGCTAAATCCACCGTTACAAAATTTTGTTTCAAACTTTCATTCACAGCTTCTTTAATCAAATTGGCTTCATCATTCAATTTAAAAGCATATTCAAACATCATTGCAGCAGATAATATTGTTCCTAGTGGATTTGCAATATTTTGTCCTGCTGCTTGAGGATAAGAACCATGAATAGGCTCAAAAACAGAAGTGTGCACACCCACTGAGGCAGATGGCATCAAGCCCATAGAGCCTGAAATCACTGAAGCTTCGTCAGTCAAAATATCACCAAACATATTTTCTGTTACCATTACATCAAACCCTTCAGGCCAGGTAATAATACGCATAGCGGCAGCATCTACAAACAAATATTCTGTTTCTACTTCTGGAAACTCTTTCTCAATTTCTTGAGCTACTTCACGCCACAAACGAGAGGTTTCCATTACGTTAGCTTTATCTACTACACATAATTTTTTACGTCGTTTCATAGCATATTCATATGCTAAACGTACAATGCGTTCTACTTCTTCTTTTGAATAAATACAAACATCATAAGCTACATTACCTTCTTCTTTTCTTCCTTTATCTCCAAAATAACTTCCTCCTGTTAGTTCACGAACACATACAAAATCGGCATTTTCAACTAATTCTTTCTTTAAAGGTGATTTATCTACCAAAGAAGGAAATACCGATGTGGGACGAATATTAGCATATAAACCCAAATCTTTTCGCATTTTCAATAAACCTTGCTCTGGACGTACTTTTGCAGAAGGATCATTATCAAACTTGGGATGACCAATGGCTCCAAAAAGCACCGCATCTGCTTGCATACACAACTCATGAGTTGATTTAGGATAAGGTTCTCCAACTTCATCAATGGCCGTGGCACCTACCAAGGCTTCTTGATAACTTAATTCGTGGCCAAACTTTTCAGCAATGACTTGAGTCACTTTTAAGGCTTCTTGGGTTACTTCTGGGCCTATTCCATCGCCTGGAAGTACGGCTATGTTTAATTTCATATGGTTATTTTTTTATAATTCTACTTTTCAAAATGTATTAAGTATTGTAGCGGCATCCTCCCGAACTTGTTTCGGGGTAACGTCCTTAACTTACTATTTTTTAATCCAATTGAACATTTTTTTATTATTTACTCGATACAATCACTTTGATAAAACCGTTATTCTTGTGTTTTCATAAAAGTACCTCGATAAGGTTTTCCATTTCGATACGTTCCCTCAGCCAATATATGTTGCATATTTTCATCTTCGTATATGATTTTCTTACGAAGTTGTCCCTTCTTATATTCACTCCAGACCGTAACCGTTCCCATACAATTGGATTTCTCTTCTATAAACGTTCCTTCGTAAGGTTCTTCATCCCAATAAATTCCTTCGGCCTTAACGGAGCCATCTAAGGCATATTTTGTTGTCAGTTCATTTCCTTCCTTGTCGTATTTTGATATGGTTTGAATAGCAATTGGTTCTTCATTTTGATAAAAAAAATCAACAAATGTACCTCTTTGTAAATCAAAATCGAAATTACCTATTAATTTTCCTGATTTAGCATAATATTCAATTATTTCAGCAGGACAATTTATATCTTTCATAGCCAATTCTCCTGTATTATAATAAGTTAGCTTCACTATCGTATCAAAACAAACTCTACTTTGAACAAATTCCTGTCCATATAAAAAAGAGATACTATTCCAAATCATAAAAATTCCAATTCCTATTTTTTTTAGTATATCTTTTATCTCAGCATACATGGCTTTAATTCTTAATTAAATTTAGCATTCTTTCTGTTGCTTTTAACGCCGATACCGTTTGATCTGAATCTAATCCTCTTGTTTTAAATTCACGTTCTCCTTTCCATGTAATAATCGTCTCACAAAGAGCATCCGTTTTTCCTCCAGGAGGTATTCGTACGGTATAATCTGTTAACTCAGGTAAAAGTATATTTAACTTTTTATAAATACCTTTCAAAGCATTCATAAAAGCATCATATTGTCCATCACCTTGTGCACTTCCCTCATAAGTTTTATCATCAATAATAACTGATAAGGTTGCAGCCGGACGCATATTTTTTGAATGGGTTAACATATAATTTTCAATACTTACCCGTTTTTCAATAGCTTTATTATCTAAGACATCTGAAATAATATACGGCAAATCATCTGCTGTGATCATTTCTTTTTTATCACCTAAACTGATGATTTGCTGTGTTACTTTTTTCAGGTCTTCATTTGACAATTTGATACCTAATTCTTGTAAATTTTTTTCAATATTGGCTTTCCCTGATGTTTTCCCTAATGCATATTTACGTTTACGCCCAAAACGTTCAGGCATTAAATCATTAAAATACAAATTGTTTTTATTATCTCCATCTGCATGAATTCCAGCAGTTTGAGTAAACACATTTTCACCTACAACGGGTTTATTAACCGGGATTCTAAATCCAGAAAACGTTTCGACCAACTTTGAAACTTTAAATAAAGAACTTTCCTTAATTTGAGTTTCAACATCAGTATAGAAATCATTTAAAATAGCACAAGCACTTGCTAAAGGGGCATTTCCTGCACGTTCTCCCATTCCATTTATAGTTAAATGCAACCCATGAACACCTCCTTTAATTGCTCCCATCACATTGGCAATACTCAAATCATAATCGTTATGAGCATGAAAATCAAAATGCAAAGAAGGATACATTACAGTTAATTCTTTTACAAAATCATACGATTCACAAGGTGTTAAAATCCCCAAGGTATCAGGTAATAAAACTCGTTTCACAGGCTGTCTTGTAAGAAAATCTATCATTTGCAAAACATATTCTTTCGAATGACGCATTCCATTACTCCAATCTTCTAAATACACATTAGTTGAAACTCCTTTTTTCTGTGCATAAGCAATAACTTCTGCTATTTCTGAAAAATGCTGTTCGGGTGTTTTTTTTAATTGATGTGTTAAATGATTTAAAGATCCTTTAGTTAAAAGATTCATCGTGATAGCTCCAGCTTCACCCATCCAATCAACTGAAGTCTTACCATCTACAAAGGTTAACACTTCTATTTTTTCTAAATGATTATTTTCTTTAGCCCAAGACGTAATCTTTTTAACTGCCTGAAATTCACCTTCTGAAACACGAGCTGAAGCAATTTCCAATCGATCAACTTGTATTTCTTCTAATAATAGCTGTGCAATTGTTAATTTTTCAGCAGCTGAAAACGATACTCCGGAGGTTTGTTCCCCATCTCGAAGTGTCGTATCCATTATTTCAATTTTTCTTTTCATATTTTTTTAAGCTTTAAGCAATACGCTGTATGCTTTTTTTAAATATCTTAAAAAGGTCTTTTTATTTCAAAATCAGCTATTTCTGTTTTCATGGCTTGTAAATAATCTATATCATCATAGCCATTTAACATATTTTCTTTTTTATAACTATTTATTTCAAAAGATTCAGCCTCCCCAGTTGCTTTTAAAATCACTTTTTGTTCAGGTAGATTAACTTCAATTTCTGTTTTAGGATCTGCTTCAATTGCTCGAAATATTTTCTCTACAAATTCTTCTGAAACCTGAACAGGTAAAACTCCTACATTTAAACAATTTCCTTTGAAAATATCTGCAAAAAAGGAAGAGATAACACAACGGAAACCATAATCATATACAGACCATGCTGCATGTTCTCGTGAAGATCCACTACCAAAGTTCTTTCCTCCTACTAATATCTTTCCTCCATAAATTGGATTATTTAAAACAAAACTTTCTTTTGGAGTTCCATCTACATTATAACGCCAATCTCTAAAAAGATTATCTCCAAAGCCTTTACGTTCTGTTGCCTTTAAAAATCGTGCTGGTATAATTTGATCGGTATCCACATTCTCAATAGGAAGAGGTACTGCTGTACTAGTTAATATATTAAATTTATCGTATGCCATATTTTTTTATTAAGAATTAAAATGTAGAGATGAAGGATTTCCTCAAATCACATTCGTAATTGTTTATTTTTTAAATTAATTCTTCTCTTAGAATTCTAAAATCTATATTTATAAAAACTCCCTAGGATCCGTAACAACTCCAGTAATAGCAGCTGCAGCTGCAGTATATGGACTCGCCAACATTGTACGTGCGCCAGGCCCTTGACGTCCTTCAAAATTTCGATTAGATGTACTCACAGCATATTTTCCTGCTGGAATTTTATCATCATTCATTGCCAAACATGCAGAACAACCCGGTTGACGTAAAGCAAAACCTGCTTCTGTTAAAATATCTAATATTCCTTCCTCTTTAATCTGAGCTTCAACAATATGAGAACCTGGAACAATCCATGCGGTTACATTTTCTGCTTTTTTCTTTCCTTTCACAATAGATGCAAAAGCTCGAAAATCTTCAATTCGACCATTCGTACAACTTCCTACAAATACATAATCTACTTTTTTACCTGAGATTGGATCTGATTCATTATACCCCATATAATCTAATGATTTTTTATAGGTTGCTTCATTTTCTTTTGCTTGAGAAACGGTCGGAATTTTCTGCGAGATTCCTATTCCCATACCTGGATTTGTTCCATAGGTTATCATCGGCTCTATATTGGAAGCATCAAATGTATATTCTTTATCAAAAGTAGCTTCTTGATCTGTTTTTAATGTTTTCCAATACGCTACTAACTCTTCCCATTTTTCACCTTTAGGAGCTTGCTCTCTTCCTTTTATATAATCAAAAGTAGTTTGATCGGGAGCAATCATTCCACCACGTGCACCACTCTCAATACTCAGATTACATACTGTCATACGGCCTTCCATTGTCATATTTTCAAAAACCTCTCCTGCGTATTCAATAAAATGACCTGTACCACCAGCGGTTGTTATTTGTGAAATAATGTACAATGCTACATCTTTTGGTGTAACACCATGACCCAATTTTCCATTTACCGTAATACGCATTTTTTTAGGTTTAGGCTGCATAATACATTGTGAGGAAAGTACCATCTCTACTTCAGAAGTACCTATTCCAAATGCAATAGCTCCAAAAGCTCCATGAGTAGATGTATGTGAATCTCCACATACAATAGTCATACCCGGTAAGGTAATTCCATTTTCAGGTCCCACTACGTGAACAATTCCATTTTTCTCGTGTCCTAATCCCCAATGTGATATTCCATATTTATTTGAATTTTGTTCCAATGCTTTCAATTGATTGGCTGATAGTGGATCTTCAACTGGCAAATGTTGGTTAACAGTAGGTGTGTTATGATCTGCTGTAGCAAATGTTCTATTGGGATACATCACACCAATCCCTCTATTTTCTAGTCCTAGAAAAGCTACAGGAGACGTAACTTCATGAATTAAATGACGATCAATAAAAAGTACATCTGGTCCATCTTCAATGGATCGTACTATATGAGCGTCCCATACTTTATCAAATAGTGTTCTGTTCATGTCTTTTTTTTAATATTTTAGTATTTAGTAGGTTGGATTTTTGATATATTATTTGTCATTCCAAACTTGATTTGGACTCTTATCTTATATAAAATATTACATTAATAAGATGTTGAATCAAGTTCAACATGACAAAAGATTACAATTACCAACCTTCATATTCTCAAACTTATGCTTTATACAAAGCAATTTCTTCCTCTCTTTTTAAATGTCTTATTGATTTATTAACAGCATCAATATAAGCTTTAACTGATGCTTCTACAATATCTGTACTGGCAGCAAATCCACGGCTTTTCTTACCATTTTTTACACTAATATGCACCTTACATAAATCTTCACTACCTTTTGTAACCCCTTGAATTAAAAATTCTTCAATATTCATTTCTTTTTGGATTACCTTTTTAATTGCTGTAATCGCTGCATCAACAGGTCCATTACCCGTCGCAGTCGTTTCAAATTTTTCACCTTCAATATCTAAATGAACAACAGCTGTTGGAATATTTGTTCCTGAAATAACTTGTAGAAAATCCAATTTGATTTGATCTTCACTATTTAGTTCTTCTTCATCTATTAAAATCAACAAATCTTCATTAACTACTTCACGTTTTTGATCCGCCATTACAAGAAAATCTTGATAAATTTGATCAATTTTCTCACTATCAAAAGAAAAACCTAATACTTCTAAACGATGTTTGATTGCTGCACGTCCACTTCTTGCAGTCAAGACAATTGAACTTTCATCCACTCCAACATCTTTAGGATCCATAATTTCATAATTTTCACGATGTTTTAATACACCATCTTGATGGATTCCTGATGAATGAGCAAAAGCATTACGCCCTACAATTGCTTTATTGGGTTGAACAGGCATATTCATCAAACCTGAAACCAACTTACTAATACTATTTAATTGTTCAGTAACAATGTTCGTTTGAAAAGGTAAATCCTGATGACAATGAATGGCCATAACCACTTCTTCTAATGAGGTGTTCCCTGCACGTTCACCAATCCCATTAATAGTAACTTCCACTTGTCGTGCCCCATTCATTACACCTGCTAAAGTATTGGCTGTTGATAAACCTAAATCTTCATGACAATGCGTTGAAATGATGGCTTTATCGATATTAGGAACATTATTCATTAAGAAAGCTATTTTTTCTCCATATTGATGTGGTAAACAATAACCCGTCGTATCAGGAATATTGACTACTGTGGCTCCTGCCTTAATTACAGCTTCTACAACACGAGCTAAATTTTCTTTTTCAGTACGTCCTGCATCTTCAATATAAAATTCAACATCATCAATTAAGTTTCGAGCATACTTAGTTGCATTTACTCCTCTTTCTATAATTTTTTCTAACGTTGAATTAAATTTATACTTAATATGAAAATCTGATGCTCCAATCCCTGTATGAATTCGTCCTTTTTTAGCAAATTTCAATGCTTGAGCTGCTACATCAATATCATTTTCTACAGCTCGAGTTAAGGCACAAATCGTAGGATTTGTCACAGCTTTTGATATTTCGATAACTGAATTAAAATCACCAGGACTTGATACAGGAAATCCTGCTTCAATAATATCAACTCCTAATGCTTCTAATCGCTTTGCTATTTCAATTTTTTCAATCGTATTTAACTGACAACCCGGGACTTGTTCTCCATCTCGAAGTGTTGTATCAAATATATATAGTCTTTCGCTCATTTGTCTTAACTTTTAATAGATTTCAGAGTTTAGAAATCAGTATTCTGTATTGATAATTTTGAATACTGATTTCTACTTTCTGTTCTCTTTTTTAATTTTTTTCTTGATTCACTATTTTATTGGCTTTAATCCATGGCATCATTTCACGAAGTCTTGCACCTGTTTGTTCAATAAGATGTTCTTTCGTTTCTTTTCGTTTTTGATTCATAATTGGATAACCTGATTCTCCTTCTTTAATGAAGTTCTTAGCAAAAGTTCCATTTTGAATTTCAGATAAGATAGCTTTCATTGCCTTTTTAGATTCATCATTAATTACACGTGGACCACTTACATAATCACCAAACTCCGCAGTATTGGAAATTGAATAACGCATATCAGCAATTCCTCCTTCAAACATTAAATCCACAATTAATTTTAATTCATGTAGGCATTCAAAATAAGCCATTTCTTCTGGATATCCTGCTTCTGTCAAAGTTTCAAAACCAGCTTGTACTAAAGCGGTTACACCTCCACATAGAACAGCTTGCTCTCCAAATAAATCTGTTTCTGTTTCGTCTTTAAAATTAGTTTCAATAATCCCTGTACGACCTCCACCAATAGCACTCGCATACGATAATGCCAAAGCCTTGGTATCACCACTAGGATCTTTTTCTACTGCAATTAAATCAGGAATTCCTCCTCCTTTAACAAATTCACTACGAACTGTATGACCTGGAGCCTTAGGCGCTACCATCATTACATTAATTCCTTCTGCAGGTTCAATCAATTTATATAAAATATTGAATCCATGACCAAATGCAATCGTTGCCCCATCTTTTAAATTGGAAGCAATTTCTGCTTCATAAACTGCTTTTTGATTTTCATCTGGTAATAAAATCATGACCACATCTGCTTTGGCTGTTGCTTCAGCTACTGGATATACATCAAAACCTTTAGCAGAAGCTTTAATCCATGAGTTTCCTCCTTCACGCAATCCTACAATTACATCTACTCCTGAATCTCTTAAATTTTCAGCATGGGCATGCCCTTGAGATCCAAAACCAATCATTGCTACTTTCTTTGATCTAATGATATTTAGATCGCAATCTTTGTCGTAATATACGTTTAACGCCATTTTTATTGTTTTTTTATGTTTTATTATTTTTATACTTAATCAAGTAATCTTTAAGAATGGATTAATTGAATTCTTCTAATAGTTTTGATACATGCATCGGTTTTTTTGTAATCGCTACACAACCTGATCGAACAAATTGCAATACTCCAAAAGGTTGTAATTCCTGTAATAATTCTTCTGTTTCTTTTAAATGTCCTGTCTTTTCAATTACTACAAAATCTTTACTCACTGATATAATACTTGCATGACTTTGTCTTACAATAGATTCTAGCGATTTTTCTTGTTCATCTGCATTTTCTAAAGCAATTTTATATAATGCCACCTCTTGAAAAATTGTATCGGAGTGTTCATGATAAAAAGCTCTTATTACTTCTATTTGTTTCTCTAATTGTGAAATTACTTTTTGAACTCGTTCTTCTTCGTCAAAAACAAGAATAGTGAACTTATGAACCTCTTTTATTTCTGATTTAGAAACCGTTAAACTTTCAATATTCATTTGCCTACGGGTAAAAATATTGGTGATTCGATTTAACAATCCGATTTGATGTTCTGTATAAACTGTTATAAAATATTTTCCTTGCATTTTATTATTTTTAGATATCAGTACTCAGATAATCTGTATTCAGAAACGATTATTTCTTGCTACTGACTTCTGGCTTCTTTTTTCTTATTTTTAACTTAACCTTACTTCATCTACAGCTGCTCCAGTTGGCATCATAGGGAATACATTATCTTCTTTTTCAACCACTACTTCTAATAAATAGGATCCTTTAGAATTAAGAAATTCTTTAATGGCTTCTTGTAAATCTCCTCTTTGATTAATTGATTTCGCTTGAATTCCATAGGAATCTGCTAATTTGACTAAATCAGGGCTTTTCATATCGGTAAAAGAATAGCGTCTTTCAAAGAAAAGTTCTTGCCACTGACGTACCATTCCTAAAAACTGATTATTCAATACCAGAATTTTAATATCCAATTCTTCTTGTGCAATCGTTCCCAATTCTTGAATATTCATTTGAAAACCACCATCACCCGAAATGGAGATAACTTGTCTTTTAGGAGCTCCTAATTTTGCTCCAATGGCAGAAGGCAACCCAAATCCCATTGTCCCTAAACCACCTGACTGTACATTACTTTTATTGGAATCAAATTGAAAATAACGTGATGCTGCCATTTGGTGTTGTCCTACATCTACTGTTAAAATAGCACCTTCTTTTTTATTTTCATTAATCACCCTTATAACTTCACTCATTAGCATTCCTTCTGTAGAAGGATTCATATCATGCTGAATTACTTCTTCATATTCTTCCTTTTGTAATTCTTTGAATCGAGCATACCATTCTGTATATTCTTTTTTCTTTATTTGTTTCGTGAACATCGGTAAAGATTCTTTACAATCTCCTACAACTGCTACATCTGCTTTAATAATTTTATCAATTTCTGCCGGATCTAATTCCAAGTGAATCACTTTGGCTTGTTTAGCATATTTTTCAACATTACCTGTAACACGATCATCGAAACGCATTCCAATAGCAATTAAAACATCACACTCATTGGTTAGTAAATTAGGAGCATAATTTCCATGCATTCCCAACATTCCCATATTTTGAGGATGGTTGGTTGGAATATTTTGCACACCTAATAATGTCCAAGCTACAGGAATACCTGATTGTTCTACAAAATCCATAAACTCTTTTTCAGCATTTCCCAGTGTTACACCTTGACCAACAAGTATGTAAGGTTGCTTAGCTTCATTAATCAATTGTATTGCTTCATCTACTTTAGTAGTATCTACTTTTGGAAGTGCTTTATAACTACGAACTTTAGTACATTTTTCGTAAGAAAAATCTGCTTCAGAAAACTGGGCATCTTTTGTAATATCAATTACAACAGGCCCTGGACGCCCACTTTTAGCTATATAAAAAGCTTTTGCAATAGCAGGTGCAATATCTTCCGCTTTGGTGACCTGAATATTCCATTTGGTTACCGGAGTAGAAATTCCAATAATATCCGTTTCTTGAAACGCATCGGTACCTAATAAATGTTTGGCTACTTGCCCTGTAATACAAACTAAAGGAGTACTATCAATCATAGCATCTGCCAAACCTGTAATCAAATTGGTTGCTCCTGGCCCCGAAGTTGCAAAACAGACTCCTACTTTATCTGAAACACGTGCATAACCTTGTGCCGCATGAATAGCACCTTGTTCGTGCCTTGTTAAAACATGATTAATTTGATCTAGATAACCGTATAAACTATCATAAACGGGCATAATAGCTCCTCCTGGATAACCAAATATGGTATCTACATTTTCACTTAAAAGTGATTTTACAACTATTTCAGAACCTTGTAATTTCATTCTTTTTAGTATTTTAGAATTAGTACTCAGACCTATTGTTCTTTAATTTTTTATTTTTACTTTAAAATTGATCGGTTACACACCCTTCAGAAGCGGAAGCTACTGTTTTTGCATATTTATATAAATAACCTGACGAAGCTTTCAAAGGTGGTTCAATCCAGCTCTCTTTTCTCTTTTCAATTTCTTCATTTGATAATTTTACATCAATACTATTATTTACCGCATCAATAGTAATTTCATCTCCATCTTCTAATAATCCTATAACACCTCCATTTTGTGCTTCAGGTGTTACGTGACCTACTACAAACCCATGTGAACCTCCTGAAAAGCGACCGTCCGTAATCAATGCTACCTCTTTTCCAAGACCTTTACCCATAATAGCTGATGTTGGTTTTAACATTTCAGGCATACCTGGCCCTCCTTTAGGACCTACATATCGAATTACAATTACATCACCTTTTTGAATTTTATCAGATAATATGGCTTTGTTAGCTTCTTCTTCGCTATTGTACACTTTTGCTGTTCCTTTAAATAATTCGCCTTCTTTTCCTGTAATTTTAGCAACCGCTCCTTCACTAGCTAAGTTTCCAAATAAAACACGTAAATGACCATCCTTTTTCAAAGGTTTCTCGACAGGTTTTACCACTTCTTGCTCAAAATTAATTTCTGGAATTTCAGCTAAATTTTCTGCTAATGTCTTACCTGTAACCGTCATACATGAGCCATCTAGAAATCCTTGATTTAATAGATATTTCATGACAGCTGGAGTTCCTCCAATTTTAAATATATCTTCCATTAAGAATTGTCCACTTGGCTTTAAATCGGCTAACAAAGGAACTTTTTTATTGATCTCCTGAAAATCTTCCATTTTTAAATCAATATTCCCTGTTCGTGCAACGGCTAATAAATGTAAAACCAAATTTGTTGAACCTCCTAGTGCAACAGCTACTGTAATAGCATTCGTTAAAGAAGCTTTCGTAACAATAGTTGAAGGAAGAATATTCTGTTGTAATAAGTTTTCAATTGCGTGAGCAGCCTTTTCACATTCTTCTTCTTTTTCTTGACTTACTGCCGGTGATGATGATGAGTATGGCAACGCCATTCCCATTGCTTCTAAAGCTACAGCCATGGTATTCGCTGTATACATTCCTCCACAAGCTCCTGGTCCAGGGCAAGCATTTTTTATAATTCCACGAAAATCTTCTTCTGAAATATTTCCTGCATTACGTTCTCCTAATGCTTCAAAAGAAGACACAATATTTAATTTTTCTCCATTATAACAACCTGATTTTATGGTTCCTCCATAAATCACTAATGAAGGACGGTTCAATCGTAATAAAGCCATTAAACAACCTGGCATATTCTTATCACAACCTGGAATGGCCACCACGGCATCATAATGTTGTGCACCTGTTAAGGCTTCAATACTGTCAGCTATAATTTCACGAGAAGGTAATGAATAACGCATTCCTGCTGTTCCCATTGACATTCCATCACTTACACCAATGGTTGTAAACTGAAATCCTATTAGGTCTTTTTGTTGAACTGATTTTTTTACTTTTTTTCCTAAATCATCTAAATGCATATTACAAGGATTCCCTTCATACCAATTGCTTACAATTCCTACTTGAGGTTTTTGTAAATCTTCTTCTGTTAATCCAACAGCATGTAACATAGACTGTGCTGCTGGTAAGGTATCATCCTGTGTAATTTTTGAACTGTACGTATTCAGTTTTGACATTGTTAAATTAAATTTTTATTATAAAAAAAACCTTCCATGTGGAAGGTCAAGTCAATATCATATCGTCCCACTATTTTGTTATAATTGGCATAATAAAATAATAATTGATAATATGACATTGTTTACTCTCATCGAATGCTAATGTAGAAAAGGTTTTTGGAAAAATCCTATCAAAAATTTAAAAAAGTGTAATTTTTACAATATTTTTATAAAAAACAATAATTATTATAAAATATTTCAAAAAAACATAGTTCTTTTAAAATTATCAATAATTGTAAAAAATACAATTACTTACTAACAAAAAAGATACTACTGTACAGTAGTATCTTTTTTGTTATTTTTTAAATCATATTTTATTTGACGATTGTCATTTCGTCTATTAAATTTTGGGCACCTGCATATTTATCGATAATAAACAATACATAACGTATATCTACAATGATTGTACGTTGTAAGTTATCTTCGAATAAAATATCACCACTTAATGCTTCTGAATTTCCATCAAATGCAGAACCAATTAAAGCTCCTTTACCATTGATTACTGGAGATCCTGAATTTCCTCCTGTAATATCATTATCGGTTAAAAAACAAACAGGTAAATAACCTTCTGGTGCAGCATATTGTCCATAATCTTTTTTGTTATACAAATCAATTAATTTCTCCGGAAGATCAAACTCTAAGTCTCCTTTCTTATACTTAGCCATTGCTCCTTTTAGAGTTGTATAATAGTTTTCTGAAGCATCATTAGGACGATCGGCTCTTCTTGGTAACGTTCTTACTGTTCCATAAGTCAATCGCATCGTTGAATTAGCATCTGGATAAAACACCTTATCAACTTGAGACTCACGAAGTGCTTTTGTATACAAACGTTCAGCTTTTGCTAATACTTCTTCGTTTTCTTTTGTTTTTTCAAAACTTGCTCTATAATCTTTTACAATATTTTGTGTGAATTGTAATAACGGATCACTTCCTAAACTCACTAAATTTCCTGTTTTTAGTGCTTCTTTTATTTTCTCTTTATCAAAGAAAATGGATGTTTTTTCTAAATCATCTGTAAACTTACTAAAGTCTCCATTGTATTTCTGACTCAACTCTTTTATATAAGACGATTGTAGTTTAGCAGGAACCTTATCCATATAAGTAGACAATACAGAAGCTATAATATCTTTTTCTACTTCTGGATAAATAGTTTCATATTTTTCATCAATTTTCTTAGCAAATTTATCAAAAGATGTTGCTCTTTCCTCTTCAGATAACATTCCGTATTCTTCAAACACTTCTCCTAATGTAAATGGCATTGTAGCTAAATCACTACCTCTTAAAACCATCATAGAATGATAAAAAGGTCTATAGTAGTCTCCTGAAGAAGCATAATATTTATCTAATAATGGAAATATCTGCTCATATTCAGCTCTTCTTTTTTTCTTTTTCTTAATCCACTTTTGTAAATCTTTTTCTATTTTTTGTTTATTGGCAACGGTATTGTTTTTCTCTAATGATTCAATCATTCCAATACGGTTTTTCCAATAATTAGCCAATCTAGAATATTTAGAAGCATAAGCAATTTTGATTGCTGGATCTGCATCCATATGTTTTTTCATTCCATCCATAGCGGATTTTGAAGCATCAATCCATGCAGGGAATTCATCATTAATAGACTCCTCAATTCCTTGTGATGTTTTATAACGATTGGTTACTCCTGGGAATCCTAAAATCATCGCAAAATCACCTGGCTCAATACCTTCTAAACTAATAGGCAAATGATGTTTTGGTTTTAAAGGGACATTATCTTTAGAGTATGCAGCAGGATTTCCATCTTTATCTCCATATACTCTAAAAATTGAGAAATCACCTGTATGACGTGGCCATTCCCAGTTATCAGTATCACCTCCATATTTCCCTATAGAAGAAGGTGGTGCTCCAACTAAACGAACATCATCATACTGAATATAGCGAAACATATAAAATTCATTTCCTTTAAAGAAAGATTTTGTTTCCACAATATATTTTCCATTTTCTGAATATTCTTCTTCAATTGCTTTCTTTTCTGCTTCAATAATTTCTTGACGTTTTTCTTGTGTCATAGAACCATCTAACTTGGATTGAATGCGATTAGTCATATCTTCCATTCGATCTAAGAAACGAACATTCAAATCTTTTGGTTTTAGTTCCTCATCTTTTTTATATGCCCAAAAACCATCTTTTAAATAATCATGTTCAGGAGTTGAAAGCTCTGCAATAGCTTCATAACCACAATGGTGATTGGTTAATACTAATCCTTCTTTTGAAATGATTTCTGCCGTACATCCTTGATTAAAATGGACAATAGCATCTTTTAAACTAGAATTATTAACACTATAAATTTCTTCAGGAGTTAATTGTAACCCCTTTTCTTTCATGTCTTGGTAGTTTAAACGCTCTATCAACATTAAAAGCCACATTCCTTCGTCAGCCCATACAAACATGGAACTAAATAAAAACGAAAATGCTAATACTATTTTCTTCATATTTATTTGTAAAAATTATTTAATGAACTGTGAAGTTACGAGATTATTCGCGATCCTCAAAAGACTAATTAGAAAATATCATTTCATACTACTTATACGATATTTTGTAGTTTTTCATATTCAATATTTTATTTATAAAATATTTATCATTATTTTTGTTAAAATTTATTAATTTAAATACTCATGAAAAAGTTATTCTACTTATTTTTAGGTATTCTTTTCTTAGCTAGTTGCTCAGAAGATGATCAAAATAATACCAATACCTTACAAGAAGTATCTTTTGGTATAATCAAAAACAATCAGTCCAATAACTCGAATGGAGAAATTCTTATCCCTTCTAAAGTTATTATCACACTAAAAGATGTTACTGCTGATACTTTGATTTTCAATAAAAAAATATTAGACCTTTTTGATTTTAATGGCCAATATCTTACACAAAATGTAACGTTAAATGTAGGACCATATTCTATTGAAGAATACTTTGTTACAGACAAAGATAATAAAGTTATTTATGCTTCACCTAAAGAAAATAGTGAATTAGCTCAATATGTAAACAATCCTCTACCACTTTCTTTTAATGTGAACCTTGACCAGGTAACACAAGTGCTACCTGAAGTTTTAACTGTTGAAAGTACCACTGCTGAACAATTTGGATATGCTACTTTTGGTTTTAATATTATAGAAAAACCCAATCAATTTAGTTTAGTTGCTTTTGATGAAAACAATGAAATTACTACTGTTAATTTAACGATTAAGTCTAATGAAGAAGAACTTTTCAATCAAGATTTAGAAGCTAAAACCAATTTGATAGATATTAATTCTGATTATGACTCTTTCCAATTAATCATTTCTAAAGAAGGATACGAAACTCAAACTTTTAATTATACTATTGAGGAATTAAAAAAAGTTATTGATGAGAATAATTTAAAAATATATTTGAAAACCTCTTCTCAATCAAAAGAAAAAATACACGAAGGAGATGTTATCTTATCATCCATTGAAGAATATAATGAATTTGTTTCTCAAAGCTATACTGGAATAATTGGTAATTTAGAAATAATAAATCACCACGTAAAATCAGCTTCTCTTAAAGAACTTAAAACGATTACTTCTATAAGTGGAAATTTAACCATTTCTAACGCTACAGGCATCATAGATCTAAAAGGATTTAAAAATCTAACCTCTATTGGTGGAGATTTATATATTTCACAAAGTGCAGATCTTATTAATTTAGAAGGGCTAAATAATATTAGTTCTATTAATACAATATTTTTAGAAAGTAATCATTCCCTCACAAGTATAGATGCTTTAAAAAATATCACCTTAATTAAAACAGAATTATATATTCAGTATCATCCAAATCTATTAAGTTTAGAAGGACTAAACAATGTTACTTCTATTGGATCATATCTATGGATTTTAAACAATGAAAATCTTACGAGCTTAACAGCTTTAAGCAATCTTACATCTATTGGAATAGAATTAGTCATTTCTGATAATAAAAACCTTACTAGCTTAGAAGGGTTAAACAATATTAATTTTGTTGAAAGAATAGGGATTACTGAAAATACTAACTTAATAGACTTCTGCTCAATTTACGAGCTAATAACAAGTGAGACTTTATATATTTTTGATGTTTATAATAATTCTTACAACCCAACAAAAGAAGATATATTAAACGGTAACTGTAGTCAATAACCTACTTCCGAAACAAAAAGAAATACACTTCTGATATTTTAGAAACGGGCACAACTCTTATTCCAAGGTTGTGCTCTTTGGTTTGATTGTATTTCGAAATAAAAATCATTTCAAAACCCAATTTATCAGCTTCTTGAATACGTTTTTCAATACGACTTACCGGACGAATTTCTCCACTTAAACCTACTTCAGCTGCAAAACAATATTTCTCTGAAATAGCTACATCTTCATTAGAAGACAAAATAGCTACCACAACACCTAAATCAATAGAAGGATCGTCTACTTTAATTCCTCCTGTCACGTTAAGAAATACATCTTTCACTCCTAAACGAAAACCCGCTCGCTTTTCTAAAACCGCTAATAACATGTTAAGACGTTTCGTATCGAAACCGGTAGCAGAACGTTGTGGAGTACCGTAAACTGCTGTACTTACCAAAGCTTGTACCTCAATCATCATAGGACGCGTCCCTTCCATCGTTGCAATAATAGCACTTCCACTTAAATCTTCATCCTTTTTACTAATCAACATTTCTGAAGGATTCGAAACTTGGCGTAAACCATTTCCATACATTTCGTAAATACCAATCTCAGCAGTCGAGCCAAAACGATTTTTATTGGCTCGTAAAATACGGTAAACATGGTTACGATCTCCTTCAAATTGCAATACCACATCCACCATATGTTCTAAAATTTTAGGACCTGCAATAGCACCATCTTTGGTAATATGACCAATTATAAAAACGGGTGTATTGGTTTCCTTTGCAAAACGCATCAATTCATTGGTACATTCTCGTATTTGAGAAATACTTCCTGCTGAAGATTCTATATAATTTGAATGAAGTGTTTGCACCGAATCAATCACTAACAAATTGGGCTGTACTTCTTTTACTTGTTTAAAGATTTTTTGTGTATTGGTTTCTGTCAACAAAAAACATTCTTGATTGGCTATCCCAATACGATCGGCGCGCATTTTAATTTGATTTGAACTTTCTTCTCCCGAAACATACAAAGTTTTAACTCCTTGCATTGATAAAGCCAGTTGTAATAATAAAGTAGATTTACCAATTCCAGGCTCTCCTCCCATTAAAATCATAGAACCAGGAACGATACCTCCACCTAAAACATTATCTAACTCTTCATTCTGTGTTCGAATACGATGTTCCTTTTTTAAATTAACATCAATAATATTAATAGAATGATTCATTTGCCCAGCCGGTGACATAGACTCTTTCCATTCTTGCTTTTTTTCTCCTTTATCAACGACTTCTTCAACAATGGTATTCCACTTTTTGCATGTAGAACATTGTCCCATCCATTGTGAATGCTGTGCTCCACAATTTTGACAATAGTATATTTTTTTTGTTTTTGCCATATTAATTACTTCCTCCTAACCCTCTAATCACAGGGACTTCAGAAAAGACATTATTATTCCCAAATTCTCCATTCCAACGCTCTATCGCTTTTTCTTGAATTTCTAATTCTTTTAATTTAAGCATTTTGGGCTGCGACATGATATCTTTGGTTTTAGCATCATATTGTGCTGCTTCATAATTCCCTTTAGCTTCAGCAATAATAGCGGCTGCTAGATTTTCTTTTTCAACTTTCTTCTTTTCTGCCAAAAGGTTTTGTTCTTCTTGAACTTGCTTTGCTGTAATGGCTTTATTAATTGCTTCAGGTAAATTCACATCACGAATAATAATATCATCACACTGAATATAGTTTACTTTAAAAGCTTGATCTAAAATCGATTTCACTTCTTTTTCAACAGCATCTCTTTTAGAAGAAACCAATTCTTGTGCTGTATACTTTCCAATTACATTTTTTAGAGCTCCTTCAAATACAGGCTTGATATAGGTTTGCTCATAATCTTGTCCCTTTTCTAAGTGTAAATAACCTATTTTATTAGGAATTACTCTATGAAATACAGAGGCTGTTATACCAACACTCATATTATTTACATCTAATAAACTGGCTTTAATATCAGTAGTATGTTGTCTACAATCATAGGTTATCATATCATTCCATAACCATGAAACTCCTATATCTACTCCTTCAGGATATACAATGGAAGGATCTAAACCTCCTGAATAAGGTTTGTACACAACTCCTTTATATCCATTTTCTACTTCTGTACAGGAAGTTAAAATAATTATTCCAACTACACTTAAAAGAAACTTTTTCATATTGAGTTTTATTTTTTTCTTTTTTTAAAATACATATAAGTTACCCAAAAAACATAAACAACTATTGCTATCGTTAAAAACGAAACTAGTGCTTTCATAACGCTAAAATTATATCATAACAAATTTACTAAAATTTAATGGATTTGTATTTACCTTCTCTCTTCAAACTCTACACTTTATACGACAAGAATTTCGTAAGTATATCTTTTTCAAATAAAAAGTGATTTATTTTATCTTCACTTATTCACAACATAAACTGTAACTTAAAAGTAAATCGTATTTATTAAATTTGCATAAAATATTTAAGTTTGGCAAAAATAGGTAACATAGATTTAGGTGAATTCCCTTTATTATTAGCTCCCATGGAGGATGTGAGTGATCCACCCTTTAGAAGATTATGTAAAGAGCACGGGGCTGATGTAATGTATACTGAATTTATTTCAGTTGAAGGTTTAATTCGAGATGCACGAAAAAGTGTAAAAAAACTCGATATTTTTGAATATGAAAAGCCCATTGGTATTCAAATTTTTGGTGCTAATTTAGATTCTATGATTGAAGCTACTGACATTGTAACAGAAGCTCAACCTGACATTTTAGATATTAATTTTGGTTGTCCTGTAAAAAAAGTAGTAGGTAAAGGTGCTGGAGCAGGTATTTTAAAAGATATTGACAAAATGGTTCGTTTAACCAAAGCCGTTGTAGATCGAACTCATCTGCCTGTAACAGTAAAAACACGTTTAGGTTGGGATCATGATTCTATTAAAATAGTGGAAGTTGCTGAACGCTTACAAGATGTAGGTATCGCCGCACTATCTATCCACGGTAGAACGCGTTCTCAAATGTATAAAGGTGAAGCCGATTGGACTTTAATTAGAGAAGCAAAGCAAAACCCTCGAATACACATTCCTATCTTTGGAAATGGAGATGTAGATTCTCCTGAAAAAGCAAAGCTCATGCGTGATGAATACGGTTTAGATGGAGCTATGATCGGGCGTGCAGCTATTGGTTACCCTTGGATATTTGATGAAATTAAACATTATTTTAAAACTGGGGAGCATTTAAACCCTCCAACGATAAAAGAACGTGTAGAAGCTGCTAAAAAACATTTAACTTGGTCTGTAGAATGGAAAGGAGAACGTACGGGCATTGTTGAAACTAGACGTCATTATACCAACTATTTTAGAGGGATTCCTTATTTCAAAGAATATAAAAACAAATTGGTTACAACGGATGAACTTGATGTTTTATTTGAAACATTAGAAACCATTTCAGAAAAGTTTTAATTACTTCACCATATATAAAAACAAAAAGGATCTATAATTATTATAGATCCTTTTTTCAATATTTTATATTGTAATTTATTATCCTCTTGAATTAATAATTCTCCTTGCTTGTAAATAACGTTTACTCCAATAAGAGTTACTTAATTTAGAAACCGTTACACCTTTTGAAGATGAAGCATGTATAAAGGAGCTATTATTACCATCAGGTGTAATAATAATTCCTACGTGAGAGACTCTTCCTCCTCCTTGTGTTGCAAAAAACACCAAATCTCCTTTTTCTAATTGTGACTTAGAAACATAATGTCCTTTTTTGGCTTGATCTCTAGAAACACGAGGTAATGAAATATCATGGGGTCCAAATGATTTTTGGACAAAAGCTGAACAGTCGATTCCACTTCTCGACATTCCTCCATAACGATAAGGTGTTCCCAAATAGGTTCTTGCAGTTGATAAAATTTGATCAGCTTTTATGTTAGCACTTGTTGTGGCTCTGTTTTTAACATCTAAAGATGCATTTCTTTCTAAAGTTTTATTAGCTATCGAAGTATCTTCTATTACTTCAATAGGTTTATAAGGTATAAATTCTTCCTTTTTTTCTACTTCATGATTATTCTGATATGTTCTTGATTTTACTACAGCTTCTGGAATATTTGATGCAGTTCCTTTTGTATTTTGAACATAATAATTAGGAACACAACTGGTTACCATTATAAATACTGTAAAAAAAAGAATATTTTTACCTATTTTAATAATACTCATAAAATTACTGATAATTAGCGTTTTATTTATAAAATATATAAACGCAAAATTAATACAAATATTTTAAATCGAAAAAAATAAAAAAACGTTTGTGCTATATCAAAAATGTATTATATTTGCAACCGCTAAAATAGCGAAATTATTTTGGCCCGTTCGTCTATCGGCTAGGACGCCAGGTTTTCATCCTGGTAAGAGGGGTTCGATTCCCCTACGGGCTACTAAATAAATTATTTAATTTATTAAAATTTAAAATTATGGCAAATCATAAGTCAGCTTTAAAAAGAATCAGACAATCTGAAACAAGACGTTTAAGAAATCGTTTTTATCATAAATCGACTCGTACGGCTATTAAAAAGTTAAGAGAAGAGGAAGATAAGAAATCTGCTGAAGAGCAATTTCCTAAAGTTGTTTCTATGATTGATCGTTTAGCTAAAAAGAACATTATTCACAAGAATAAAGCTTCTAACTTAAAAAGTAAATTAGCTAAGAAAGTAGCGGCATTATAATATTTATTATATAATTGGCCCGTTCGTCTATCGGCTAGGACGCCAGGTTTTCATCCTGGTAAGAGGGGTTCGATTCCCCTACGGGCTACCATTTAGCTTCTCTATTTGTTTAGAGGAGCTTTTTTATCTTCCTAAAATCTTTAGACATTCAAAAACAAATTAAGATAAGTCGGTAATATCCTGAAATATGTGGAACTACATTAAGAGTAGTTATAAAGCTGTTTAATTTTATCTACAATTGTTTTGGCTAATTTAAACTTACTTTCTTGTGTCCAACCTGCAATATGAGGTGTTAATAACACATTCTCTGCTTCAATTAAATATTGAAGAGCTTCGGGCATCACTCCTTCAAAAAGATTCTCAAAAGAACTCTTTTCATACTCTAATACATCTAAACCTGCTGCAATCACTTTTCCCGACTGTAAGGCTTTTACTAAATCTTCTGTTACAACCGATTTACCTCTTGCTGTATTAATTAAGTAAAAATTCTTTTTAAAAGATTGAATAAAGTCATGATGAATCATCTTCGTTGTCAATTCTGTTTCTGGCGTGTGTAAACTTAGAATATCCGTTTTTTCAAATAATGTTTCCAAATCCACCTGCTTTGCATGCTGATCTCCTACATTTTCTTTAATATCATAACAGATCACTTCACAATCAAACCCTTGTAGCCTTCTTGCAAAAGCTTTCCCCATATTTCCATACCCAATTAAACCTACGGTTTTACCCATAATTTCATGACCACGATTCCCTTCACGAATCCATTTACCACTACGCACTTCTTCATCAGCACGATTCAAATAATTCATTAAAGACAACAACATTCCAACAGCATGTTCTCCAACGGCATCTCTATTCCCTTCAGGTGCTGAAATTAAACGAATTCCTTTTGATTGAGCATAATCACAATCAATATTTTCTAAACCAGCTCCTACCCTTGCTATAAATTCTAAATTAGCCGCGTAATCTAAAAAAGTTTGATCAATTGAAAAACGACTTCGAATCACAAACCCATGATAATTCACTATTTTATTCTCCACTTCTGACTTTGATGAAGTATAATCTTCATGGACTTCAAAGTTCAATTCTAATAATGTTTCTTTGATATAATCGTGATTGGTATCAAGGAGTAATATTTTTTTTCGCATACCTTTTGAATTGATAATTAAAATCCTAAAACCATTTTTGCAATTAAGAAATACAATAGAATACCTAAAATATCATTACTCGTTGTAATAAAAGGTCCTGTAGCTAATGCAGGATCTATTCCTCTATTATGTAAAACAATGGGCACAAGGGTTCCAATAAAACCTGCCAAAATAATAACAGACATTAATGAAATCGCAATAGTTAAACTGGTTAACCAATGAAAGCCTATAATACCCCCAAACAAAATAACCAATCCTGATAAAACAAATCCATTTACTAAACTCAATCCAAATTCTTTTAACAACCGATCAGAAAGTTTCCCTTTTAAATCATCATTTGCAATAGCCTGAACAATAATAGCAGAAGATTGTACTCCTACATTCCCTGCCATAGCAGCAATCAAAGGAGTAAAAAAGAAAAGTTCAGGAAAACGTGCTAAAGCTTCATCAAATCCACCCATGATTCGTGCACTTGCTAACCCTCCAAAAAGTCCTAAAACCAACCAAGGTAAACGTGCTTTAGTAAGTTTCCAAATCGTATCATCTGAATCCACATCTTGCGAAATACCTGATGCTAATTGGTAATCTTTTTCCGCTTCCTCTTTAATTACATCTACTACATCATCAATTGAAATACGTCCTACTAAACGATTCATCTCATCTACAACTGGAATTTCATACAAATCGTATTTACTCATTACATTGGCTACTTCAACATCTGAATCTTTAACTGAAACAAAACGAATATTATCTCGATAGATTTCTTCAACTTTTGTACGTGTTGATGTAGTTAATAATTTTTTCAGAGAGAGGGTTCCTAACAAAATATCATGGACATCTACAACATAAATTGTATTGACTTGTTCTAATTCTTCAGCCTGTTTACGCATTTCTTTCACACAGGTTAAAACATTCCAATCTTGATTAACCTTTATGAGCTCTTTCCCCATTAAACCTCCAGCTGTATCCTCATCATAACGTAATAATTCTACAATATCCTTGGCTTGTTCAACATCGTCTAACTCTGCAATAACCTCTTCTTTTTGCTCTTCAGGAAGTTCTGCAATAATATCTGCTGCATCATCAGAATCAATTTCTTTAATTACCGATTCTGCAATTTCTTTAGAGGTTAGTTTTTGAAGAATTTTTTTTCGATCATCATCATCTATTTCAATAAAAATATCAGAGGACAAATCATTATCTAAAATATCTAAAACATATGCTTCATCTTCTAATTCAAAATCATCTAATATTTCCGCTATATCAGCAGGGTGCATATCAGAAAAGGCCTCAATAATCGCTTTATTGTTGCGTTTTTTGATGTTTTGTAGAAGATTTTCTATAAATTCTGGCGATATGTTTTTTACATCACTCATAATAATTTAATTCGAAAGTTGTTAAAGTAAAATATATTAACTTCTTTCTTTTTCAAACAACTTAGTCAACTCAACAAAATCTTGAACTGATAATTGTTCAGGACGCAAGGTAAGAAATTTATGTTCTTTTAACGAATCTGGAATCCCTAAACCTTTCAAAGAATTTCGAATGGTTTTTCTTCGCTGATTAAACCCTGCTTTTACAATCGTTTTAAATAATTGATCATCACAACCCAACGGTTCTTCTTTACGAACCATTCGCATAACACCCGATTTTACTTTTGGTGGTGGATTAAATACATTTTCATGCACTGTAAACAAATATTCTACATCATAATAAGCTTGAACTAAAACGGATAAAACACCGTATGTTTTATTACCATGCTTAGCTGCAGCTCTTTCTGCAACTTCTTTTTGAAACATTCCAGCAAACTCAGGAATAAAGGCTCTATTTTCAATTGTTTTAAATAAAATCTGAGAGGAAATATTATAGGGAAAGTTTCCAACTACAGCAAAAGACTCTTTAAAATACGCTTGTAAATCTAATTTTAAGAAATCCCCTTCTATAATTCGTTCTTTTAACACAGGGTAATGTTCTTGTAAATAGACTACCGATTCTTTATCAATTTCAACCACATAAGTTTCTACTTCTTCTTTTCTTAACAAAAACTGAGTCAAAACCCCCATGCCAGGGCCTATTTCCAACACCTTTTGATATCCTTTAAATTGTAAAGCTTCAGCTGTTTTTTGAGCAATACTTTCATCAATCAAAAAATGCTGTCCAAGATGCTTTTTTGCTTTTACCTTACTCATATTCTAAAAATTAAAATCTACAGATAGATTTTTCAATATACTTTCAAAAATTAATACTTTATCTGTAAATATCTTTCGAGCTTCTTCCTTTAAAATAGGCAATCGTTTGATTTCAAACTGTGAAAAAGCAGGATGATTTTTTATATACAATTGTAAAGTAAAAGTATGACCTGAATTATGTTGTGAAAGCACTTCAAAAGCCTCTAATTTTTCATGGAATTGTGCTTTCTGAATCTCTAAAACAAAGACCTCTTCAAACCATATTTTCCAATTTTCTAAGACTTCAGGCTCTATATTAAATGTGATATTGTAAACATACATGAATCTCTTTTTAACAAAGATACGATTTTACACTCAATTTATACCTTAGCCCTATTTTTTAACCCCCCAAATCCTTTCAGGTAAGGTTTCATCTAATACAAAAGGATTATCATTTCCTTGGTAATACTTAATTGCATTGTTTCGATCTAATTCTTCTTGAGAAACAGGGTCCTGTTTATGCCATCGTATCAAATCTTTTTCCATTTTCTTAAAAAAGGCTTCATCAGCAATTCCTTTATAAATTGTGTAAAAATACATTACAGCTCTCGCTATATCTCCTTTAACTGACTCACGAGGTTCAAATTTGTAAGGTGCTGACTCACTATAATCCTCTATATTTCTTTGTGGAATTGAATTTGAAATTGTGGATTGAGAAAACCATTGTTCTGTTTTTTCATCATCTATCTCAGTAAATCGAAAGTTTCTTCGAGTAGCGTTCACATTTTCTTTACAAGGAAATAAGTGGTGCATATCGCTTTTCATTGGCAATTCCCTAGCTCCTTTACTTTGCGGATAAACATGTTCACAATTTACTCCCTGATCATAAGCTTGATCAATAAGATTTCCATATGTATTAATTTTAATCGTGTATTGTGTGTAAATCGTTTTCAATTCATTCGCATCATTTAAATCAATATCTCCGTACATTAAACGACGTGCTTTTGCATACGAATATGATTCTTGCACTTGAAAATCTTTTTTTAAAAGTATTAATAAAGAATCACCTATAACCCCCTGATATAAAAATCCCTTCGGAAGCTCCTCAACGGATTCAACACTAGCTGTATCTCGCTCATTCTTACATCCTATAGTACTCAATGTAATCCCTAAAATAATAAACCCTATCACTTTTTTCATAGTGACAAAGATACAACTCTATAGAAAACAATTTCATAAAAGACCTATAAGCTAAAATATTTTAATTTCATTAATTAATGATGTTTAATATAATGAAAATCAATTAGTTCTTAATATAAAAAAGAATACTTTAACATTCCTTAACATAGAATTTTAAAGAAAATTGGGATGCTATTTTTAAAAAAAAATTGCATCTTGCATAGGTAAAAACTTCTGAGCAAATGGACACAAACCAACCCATAGATATTTCGGCTTTGAGCCAAAAAATTCAACAAGAAAGTCAGTCTGTTGATCGATTAATTCACGAGATTAACAAGGTAATTGTTGGGCAAAACTATATGGTTCAACGTTTAATGATCGGATTATTAGGAAATGGTCACATTTTATTAGAAGGAGTACCAGGGCTTGCCAAAACATTAGCTATTAATACATTATCAAAAGCAGTTGATGGAAGTTTTTCAAGAGTTCAATTCACACCGGATTTACTCCCAGCAGATGTTGTAGGTACCATTATTTACAATATAAAAGAAAATAATTTTTCTGTAAAAAAAGGACCTGTATTTGCTAATTTTGTATTGGCCGATGAGATTAACCGTGCACCTGCAAAGGTTCAATCAGCTTTATTAGAAGCCATGCAAGAGCGTCAAATTACCATTGGAGAGGAAACTTTTAAATTAGACGAACCTTTTCTAGTAATGGCTACTCAAAACCCCGTAGAGCAAGAGGGAACCTACCCTTTACCAGAAGCCCAAATGGATCGTTTTATGCTTAAATGTGTAATCAGTTATCCTAATTTAGAAGATGAACGTACCATTATGCGTATGAGCTTAAAAGATGATTTTGGTAAAGTGGAACCTGTAGTCTCATTACAAGACATTATCAATGCGCGAGAAATGGTTAAAATGATCTATATGGATGAAAAAATAGAGCAATACATCTTAGATATTATTTTTGCAACTCGTTTTCCAGAAAAATATGGTTTAGAAAATTTGAAACCCTTAATTTCTTTTGGTTCTTCTCCTCGAGGAAGCATCAACTTAGCTACTGCTGCTAAAGTTCACGCATTTTTAATGAAACGCGCTTTTGTTATTCCTGAAGATATTCGTGCGATAGTAAACGATGTATTGCGCCATAGAATTGGAATTACTTATGAGGCAGAAGCCGAAAACATGACTACTGACGATATTATTAATCAAATCATTAACACCGTACAAGTTCCTTAATTTTATTATTCTAAACGACTAAACCAACATCTTGGACGCTAAAGAGATTATAAAAAAAGTACGAAAGATTGAAATCAAAACCCGAAAATTGAGTAATCATATTTTCTCGGGAGAATATCATTCTGCTTTTAAAGGACGAGGAATGACATTTTCAGAAGTACGTCCTTATCAATTTGGTGATGATGTACGAACCATCGACTGGAATAAAACGGCTCAGTTTAATGAACCTTATGTAAAAATATTTGAAGAAGAACGAGAACTCACCTTAATGCTCATGGTTGACATTAGTCAATCGGTATTCTTCGGTACTCGCAAACAGTTAAAGAGAGAAACGATCACAGAAATAGCCGCTACATTAGCTTTTGCTGCTATTCAAAACAACGATAAAGTAGGTTTATTACTCTTCAGCAATGAAATTGAACTCTATATCCCTCCTAAAAAAGGACGATCACATGTTTTACGAATCATTCGAGAACTTATCGAATTCAAGCCAAGTGAAACACAAACAGACTTAGTAAAAGCTTTTCAATTTTTAGGAGGTATTTTAAAACGCCATGCTATCCTTTTTACACTTTCTGATTTCACCGATTTGAATTACAAAAAAGCTTTGGATGTTGTAGCAAGAAAACATGATGTGACGGGAATTCGAATTTATGACAAAAAAGAACAAAGCATCCCAAATATTGGATTGGTTTATATGCAAGATATGGAAACAGGAAAGATTAAAGCAGTCAATACCTCTTCCAAAAAAGTACGTTTAGAATATGCTAAATATTATCAAAAGCGTTATCATTATTTTGTAAATAGTTTTACCAAAGCAGGTGCTGGTACTTTAAATTTACAATCGGACGAAGATTATGTAAAAAAATTAATGGGTTATTTTAAACGTCACGCTTAAATGAGATCAGTTGTTTTATATATAGCACTCTTTGTTTCTTCTTGGCTTACGAGTCAAATAGAACCTACGATCCATTCTGACGAACAAAAAGTGGCAGAACCTTTCACCATTACTTACGAGGTTTCTAACAATTCTTCTTGGACATTACCAACCCTAAAAAAACGGGATATTATTCAAAAAAACTTAGAAATTGTTAATGTAAAATTAGATACTCTTTCAGAAAAGATTCAACTTAATTTACAATTGATTGCTTTTGATTCGGGTATTTATACTATTCCTTCTTATCGATTTAAAAAAGGTTCTCAAGAAATTCGTTCTTTTGAAAAAGATATACATGTTTCGAGAGTTAAAGTGAATACACTTCAGAAACCTATCTATGATATCAAACCCATCAAGGAAATTTCTTTAACATTTAATGACTACTTCAATAAATATCGTTGGATTTTAATTGGAATTTTAATCGCTCTTATTATTGCAATTCTAAGTTTTCTCATCTATTGGTTTATTAAAAGTAAACCTTTTGCAAAAAAAGAAGAACCTGAAATTCCACCAGGAGAGGAAGCTTTATCTGCTTTATCCAATCTAAAAGAACAACAAATTTGGAAAGAAGATGCTAAAGTTCATTATTCAAAACTCACCGATGTTTTAAGACATTATTTTGAAAGAAAACTACACTTTGATGCACCTGAATCTACTTCAGATGAAATTTTAAGTGAAATACAACCTCAACTCGAAGAAATAGAATATAAAAAGCTACGCAACTTACTCTACGAAGCTGATTTAGTTAAATTTGCAAAATCTTCTCCAGAAGAGTCTAAACATTTACTTTATTTAGATGATTCTGTACAATTAGTTCAATCATTAGAGGAAAAAATTGTTGAAGAGACTGAAGAAGAGGAAGAAGAAGCTTTAGCTCCCATTGAAATCAAAAAAACCTATTTTGAGTTCTTAGGGAATCTTCAAAAAGAAATACCAAAAGGAGATTTTGCTCTCTGGTGGAAAATAGATTCCGAGGATCATTTTACAAATTCTATTTCTCAAAAAGTCTGGGATTCATTCTATCAAAATGAATTAGCTTTTTACCCTTATATTTTAGGTGTTATCTTGTACGAAAAGGGATTAAATAATGAAAGAAAAGCAGTACTATTCCCAGAATCAGAACAACAATTCGTTTTAGAAAATGAGACAGTTGGTACTTTTGTTATTTCTATTTCAAAAGAAAAAGGGTTCACCATTTTAATGAATACTCAGACGACATCCAACGAACAACGTAATGCATTTTTAATAGAATTTATAACAAATACTCGAGAATTTATAACAAATGAAATAACACCTCCCAAACAAAAAGAATATAAAAGTAAGTCTTATGGTGATCAAGCTAAAGATTGGTATCTTTTTATAAGGGGAATGGTTATTAAGTCAGAGAAAAAAGGAAAAGAAATAAATAGAATTGCAGGAAAGAAATTAGAATAATTATAAAAGAAAAAAGAGTAAAAATTTTATAGTGAAAAATTAAAAGTGAAAAGCTAAAAATAGTTGAAACGTACTAATATCTAACCTACCAATAATCTGTAAAGAATAGTGAAATTATTAGAAAACATAGAATTTGAATCACCTTGGATGCTCCTATTACTAGGAATACTTCCACTATTGATCTTTTGGTTCTTTTTTAATCGAAAAGAAGGTGCTATACTTCGTATGCCTTCTATCGAACCTGTATCTAATTCTTTTAATTTAATTGAAAAACTACGTCCTCTTCTTTATATTTTACGCTTATTAGCCATTACTTCGTTAATTATTGCTCTAGCACGTCCAAGAGCTGTAAACGAAGTAAGAAAAGTGAATTCAAATAAAGGGGTTGATATTATCATGGCAGTAGATGTTTCGGGAAGTATGGAAGATACTGATCTTTCACCCTCTCGTATTGGAGCATTAAAAAAAGTAGCAACTAAATTTGCTAATGAACGAAAATTAGATCGTATTGGATTGGTTGCTTATGCTGGAGAAGCTTTTACCAAAGTTCCTTTAACCACTGATCGTACTATATTAATTCAAGCCATTAAAGAACTTGATACTCGAGAATTATCAGGTGGTACAGCTATTGGAAATGGGTTAGGAACAGCCGTTAATCACTTAAAAGATAGTAAGGCAAAAAGTAAAATCATCATTCTATTAACAGATGGAGTAAATAATGATGGATTTGTTGACCCTATTATTGCCTCTGAAATTGCAGCTGATAATAATATTAAAGTCTACACCATTGGTATTGGGAGTAATCAAAGAAGTACCCTTTTCGGTTTAGGAGGCGGGTTAGATGAAAAACTTCTTAAACAAATTGCTAAAAATACTGGAGGATTCTATTTCAGAGCTACAAGTAGTACAAGTCTATCCACTATTTATGATGAAATTAACCAATTGGAAAAATCTGAAATAAAGGATATAAAATATTATACTTATCAAGAGTTTTTTAAAACCTTTTTATTGTATTCCTTTATTTTCATTGTGATTGAAATTATTTTAAGATTAACCTTTTATAGAAGTTTTATTTAGATGTTTGAATGGGATGAGATACAATATTTATGGTTAATTATACCGGTTATCATTTTACTAGCCGGATATTTCTTACTTTCTTTCTGGAAGAAACGTAAGCAAAAAGAATTTGCTGATTCACATCTATTTCAACACATCGTTCAAAATAAATCTCCTTTTAAATATTGGCTTAAATCCTTTTTAATTCTAACTTCTCTATGTTTTCTAATCATTGCTATTATAGGCCCTCAAAAAAGTGGTGAAGTTCAGCAAATGAAACGAGAAGGAATTGATATTGTATTTGCATTAGATGTATCGAGAAGTATGGATGCAGAAGACGTTTCTCCAAGTCGTCTAATTAAATCAAAAAAAATTATAAAAGAACTGATGGGTGAGTTAGCTGGAGATCGTATTGGATTGGTTGCCTATGCTGGAACCGCTCATAAAATGATGTCTTTAACAGAAGATTATACTTCTTTACAGATTTTGTTAAATGGTATTAATTCTAATATGTTAAGTATACAAGGAACTTCTTTAGCTAGTGCCATCAATCAATCGGTAGATTTATTTCAAAAAGATTCTCCTGGTGACCGGGCTATTGTTATCATCTCGGACGGAGAAGATCATGAGGAAGACATTGATGAAGCTATTGATCGTGCAAAAGATGCCAATATTAATATCATTACGGTTGGAATTGGAACCACAAGTGGAGGACCAATCCCTGTTTTTCAAGGTGGAAGAAAGATAGGTTACAAAAGACAACGCGGTGAAACTATTACAACCAAATTAAATGAATCGGCACTTAAAAATATTGCACAAGACGCCAACGGCACTTACATTCATTCTAATTCAAACAAAACCATTATACAGGATATTAAACAAGCTTTTTTACATTATAAAAGAGTTCAAAAAGGAAGTACGGATTACACGAATTATCGTTTGTATTATCAATATTTTGCATGTATCGCTTTAATTTTAATACTTATAGATAGTTTACTATTTAATAGAAAAACCCACTGGATTCAAAAACTAATCTCAAAAAAATGAGGTATTGTATTATTATCATATCATTTTTAATGTTTTATTCATGTAATGAAAATTATGTGGTAAAAGATCATATAATCAATGGAAATACAGATTATCGTAAACGTGATTTTGAAAATGCTATTACGGATTATAAGAAGGCTTTATTTTTAGATGGATCTGACACAATTGCTAATCATAACATAGGAAATGGGTTTTACAGAATTAAAGAATTTGAAGAAGCTATCCATTATTATAAAATGGTAGATTCTTTAGGAATTTATTCAAAAACCAAAGCTGAAGCAAAGCATAATGAAGGAAATGCTTATATCAAATCTCAAAAATTTGAGGATGCCTTGGAAGCTTACAAAGAAGCTTTAAGAAATAATCCTAATGACCAAGAAACACAATATAATTTAAATGTTGCTTTAGAAAAAATCAAACAAAAGGAAGAAAAAGAAAAACGTCAACAACAAAAAGAACAACAGCAGAAAAAACAACAACAAAACCAACAAAAACAGAACCAGCAACAAAAGCAAAAACAACAAGAAAAAAACAAACAATCTTCTGAAAATCAGAAGCAACAACAGCAGCAACAAAAAAATCAATCTCAAAATAAAAAAGAGGAACAAAAAGATAAAGAATCACAATCTAAACCTCAATCAGATCAGAAGAAAAAAGAAGAACAATCTAAAGATCAAACACCTTCTCAACCTCAAAATTCCACTCAAAAACAAGAACGAGGAGAAAAAACTGATTTAAGTATTTCTAAAGAACAAGTAGAAGCTATTTTACGTGCTCTTGAAAATGAGGAAAAAGCTATTCAAAGAAAAATGCTTAACAAAGATAAAAGAAAGCAAAACGCAACTAAAAAAATGGAAAAAGACTGGTAAAATGAAGCGTTTTATTCTACATATTATTATTTTCATTCTCATTTCTTTTAATTTTACACTAAAAGGACAAGTTTCTTTTGATGCTATTTTAGAACAAAAAGAAGTTTCCATCAATCAACTCTTCTCCATAACTTTTCAATTAAAACTCGATAATAGAACGTATGAAATAGATGATATTCATTACCCTGATTTTTCCAGTTTTGATTTAGTAGGAAACTCGAATTCTACACAATCTAATTTAAAAAGTTCAACTATTTCAAAAACATTCACCTTTAGGGCTTTAAAAAAAGGTACTTTCAAAATTGAAGAGGCAAGCATAACCGTTGATGGAAAAATTTACAAAACAAAAACTACTCAAATTAAAATAACAGGTAAATCCAACCAACCAAAAACATCTAAAAAACAAAACATTCCACAAAGAGGAGAGGTCTTAACCAATGAAACATCTAAAAACACCAAATTATTGGTTACAGCAAGTAATTTATCTCCTTACGCTGGTGAACAAGTCCTAATCAGTCTTCATATTTTATCAAAAGACTATAATGTATTGCATCGTATTCGTGAGTCAAAAGCCAATCGATTTAAAAATTTCACCGCTATTGATTACCCTGTAAAAAGAACAGCAATTCAAGAAGAAAATTACCAAGGTTCTTTATTCTACTCACAATTGATCACTCAAAAGATCATTGTGCCTCAACAAGTTGGTAAAATTTCTTTAGAACCTTTCCAATTGGAGTTTCCATTTTTAATTAAAACCAATCAACGGGACTTTTTTGGAAGACCTGTGAATCAATATATTTGGGTTAAATTAGATTCTAATGAATTAATTTTTAATGTTAAACCTCTACCTAGCACAGGGAAACCGTCTAATTTTAGTGGTGCAGTGGGTAATTTTAATCTCAATGTATTTTCAAATAAAAACAATATCAATGCTGGAGAATCTGTTGAATTTGATGTAGAAATATCAGGAAAAGGGGATTTTAAAATGGTTACGATCCCAAAATTATCTTTACCAGACGAATTAGAAGTTTATGAACCTAACACTCGTGAATCCATAACTTTAACCAAAGAAGGGCATAAAGGAAAAATTTCTAAAAATTATGTTGTAGTTCCTCAATACAAAGGAAATTATGAAATTCCTACTTTAGAATTTTCCTATTTTAATCCTACTACCGGAAAATACGAAACTAAAACTTCACAAAAAACTACTTTAAATGTTATTAATGGGCCAGAGAAACCCATTCAAGATCAAACTGATAGCATAACAAAAAAGCAGAGTGAAATTAATTCTTCACCTACAACAAACACCCAAGATGAATTATTTTTACGTCCTTTAAAACAAACGTTAACATCCTATAATCCTATTCTTTCTCCAATAACCATTTGGATGATTATTATTGGTTCAGTGCTCTTTGTACCTTTGTTGTTTGGATTCTTAGCCCTCCTAAAAAAACAAAAAAAGAATCATAAAACATCAAAACCAAAAGAATCTTCTAAAAAACACTTGGCGAATGCTAAAAAGCATTTAGCTCGTAACGAATCATTATTTTTTTATGATGCAATAGAAAAAACCATTTATTATACACTTTCTGAACGTTTAAACATTACTACTTCTAATTATAATTTATCTACAATTAAAACACTTTTACAAGAACAATCTATTTCAGAAGAAAAAATAAATCAAGTTGAAGAAATACTCAATGCATGTTCTTTCCAAAAATATGCACCTACTAATTCAACTCATTCGATGGAAACTATTTATCAAAAAACCATTCATTTTATTAATACTTTAAAGAATTGATGAAAAAATATCTTTTTATATGGATTATAGTATTTTCTTTTATAGCTCTAAAAGCTACTGAAACAAAAGATGTTACATCTATTTTTCAAAAAGCCAATCAATTACAACAAAATAATCAATTTAAAGAAGCTTTACAGCTTTATCAAGAAATTGAGGTATCTAATATTCAATCTGATGCTCTTTTTTATAATATGGGTAATGCTTATTATCATCTTAAACAATGGGGTTTTGCACGTGCTTATTTTGAAAAAGCATTAGCATTAGACCCAACTAATCAAGATATTATCGTTAATTTAAATCTAACATTAAAAGAAATAGAAGGTCCTAATTTTCAAAGATTAAATCCTTCTGACAACCCTGTCAATTTATTTACACAATATCATTGGCTTTTATTAATTATGTTGTTCACTTTTATTTTAGTTGTATTATTTCTATTTTTTAAATTTATTTCAAATAAAAAATTAAAAAATATAATTTTAATCCTTTCTATTTTAAATGGTTTCTTTTTAGTCTTTTCTCTAATTGGGTATTCATCTTATT
Organism: Flavobacteriaceae bacterium UJ101; assembly: GCA_001880285.1. Taxonomy (NCBI): domain Bacteria; kingdom Pseudomonadati; phylum Bacteroidota; class Flavobacteriia; order Flavobacteriales; family Flavobacteriaceae; species Flavobacteriaceae bacterium UJ101. The sequence goes on from CP016269.1 coordinate 1,293,360, forward strand.
TTTTTGAAGAGCAAGAAGCTATTATTATAAAAGATTCCAAAGCACATGAAAACCCAATCGAAAAAAGTGATGTATTGAAAGTTCTTACTTCTGGAAAAAAAATAATGGTTTTAGAAAAAATTGATGACTGGACTCAAATACAAGAAGGGAATAATATTTTTTGGATTAAATCAGATGATCTTATTGAATTATAACACGATCAATTTTATATTTTATGACTCAATTTCGTCAATTAGAACATCATGAAGTGCAAAACTTCACGACCAGTAAAGAAATCATCCTATTTATAGAGCCTATTTCGTCTCCTGAAAATATAGGAGGTATTTTTCGTATTGCAGAAGCAATGGGAGTTCAGAAAATTTACTGGAAAAATGTTCTTTTAGATTTATCTAATAAAAAAATCACTAAAATTTCTCGAAATACAAACCAAAAAATACTTTATCAAAACGTTACAGATTATTCTATTTTAAATGAATTACAAAAACAAGGATTTCAAATTTCAGCTTTAGAATTAACCACACATGCTCAAAACATTCATCATTCTACTTTTCCTAACAAATTGGTTTTAATTATTGGAAATGAAGCTCATGGTGTATCTAAAGAAGCTTTAGCACTTTGTGACTCTACTTATTTCATCCCTATGTATGGAGAAAACTCTTCTATGAATTTAGTCGTATCTTTGGGAATTGCGTTGAATTCTATTGTTTAGTAAATAATGAAATTTTAAGATTAGAAAAAAGAGAAAAAGAGCAAAGAATAAAGAAATAGAATGTCAATAAAGCTATCCCTAAGTGAAAAGCGAAAAAACTGTTATAATCAATATAAATACTATTTTTATAACTCAAAACCCACTAGAGGTTAAAAAATAAAACAATCAAAAATCTTTACTTTTTTCTTTCATCAAACTCTCCATATACTACATACTACATCAACATATTTTGAGCAAATTTTACCGCTTTGATCAATTCATCAACCTCTTCTTTTGTATTATAAACCGCAAATGATGCTCTAACTGTCCCTGTGATACCATAATGTTGCATAATAGGTTGTGCACAGTGATGTCCAGTACGAACTGCTATTCCAAATTTATCTAAAATGGAACCAACATCTGAAGGATGAACTCCTTCTATTTTTAAGTTAAATGACACAGCTCCAGCACGTTTAACATTTTTCGCATAAACTTCAACTGTTTCTATTTTAGATAATTCTTCACTAGCATAAATAAGCAATTCATCTTCATGCTTTTGAATATTTTCGATCCCTACTTCCTGCATCCAATCGATCGCAGTACCCAAAACAATAGCACCTTCTATATGAGGTGTCCCTGCTTCTAAACGAAAAGGTAATTCAGCATAGGTTGTTTTTTCAAATGTTACCTCTTTAATCATTTCTCCACCACCTTGCCATGGAGCTAATTGATCTAAAATTTCTTCTCTACCATATAAAATACCAATTCCAGTAGGTGCATACATTTTATGACCTGAAAAAGTATAAAAATCACATCCTAAGTCTTGTACATCAACTTTTGAATGAGGAACTGCCTGAGCTCCATCTACTAAGACATAGGCTCCTACTTTTTTTGCTTTTGCTATAATTTCTTTAATAGGATTGATTACTCCAAAAGCATTTGAAACTTGATTAAAAGCTACCCATTTCGTTTTTGAAGATAATACTTCATCTATTTTTGAAACATCTAGACCTCCATTCTCATCAATTGGAATGGTCTTTAAAATGGCTCCTGTTTTTTGACAGAGCATTTGCCAAGGCACTATATTCGCATGATGTTCTAAACCTGAAATTAAAATCTCATCCCCTTCTGAAACTAAATGTGAGATTCCATTAGCCACGATATTGATACTTTCTGTTGTTCCTTTAGTGAAAATAACTTCATTAGATTTTTCAGCATTTATAAAATGTTGAACTTTTGCTCTTGCCTGCTCCATCTGGTCCGTTGCCAACTGACTCAATGTATGAATTCCTCTATGTACATTTGAATTTACTGTAGAATAATAGGTTACAATAGCATCCAATACTTTTTGGGGTTTTTGAGAGCTAGCCCCGTTATCTAAATAAACTAGAGATTTCCCATTAACTTTCTCTTTTAGAATAGGAAATTGTTTTCGAATATCATCTATATTAAAGCTCATATGGTTCCTTTTAAGTGTATTCAAATTTAGAAAAAATTAAAATAAAGCCCTATGAGAAATAAAAAAAAGAATTATTTTTAAAAAAAGCTTTTGAGATTTTAAAAGATATCCTATATTTGCCATCGCAAAACACAGTTGGTGCCTTAGCTCAGTTGGTAGAGCAATGGACTGAAAATCCATGTGTCCCTGGTTCGATTCCTGGAGGCACCACAAGTAAAACCCTTGATTACTCAAGGGTTTTATTATTTTATCAATCTAAGTTAATAGTTCTATTTTAATTCTTTCAATAAAGTATTAGCAGCTAATTTTCCTAAACTATCAGATGCTAAAGGACTTGCTCCTGTAATTAACTTTCGATCTATACAAACGGTTTTATCTGACTTTGTATTCACAATATTAGCTCCTAAACTTTTTAATTTCTCACTTAATCCCCAAGGCATTTGTCCTGGTAAATAACCAATCATAGGTGTTTTTTTATCTACAGCATCAGGAAATACGGCCATTTTGTATCCTTCATAAAGAAATTTTTGTCCATCTAATGTAGTACTTAAAAATGAACCAGGACCATGGCAAATCGATATTGTATATAAATCATTTTTATGAACCTCATTCAATATTTTCCCAACATTTCTATCTTCTGGAATTCCTAACATAGCTCCATGACCTCCTGGTACAAATACTGCTGCATAAGAATCAATATTAGTTAAAAAAGTATCGGTATAGCTTTGTAAGTTTTTTGGGTTCTCAAAATTTGATTCTAATTCTTTATAAATTGATTGTACATATTCATCCTTATTAGGGAAAGCCCACATTTCAAAAACTACTGGCTTTCCTGTCGGTGTAGCAATTTCAAAATCAAAGCCAGCATTTTTAAGATGCAACATTGGTACAAGAGCTTCTATTGGATGATTTCCTGTAGAAAACATTTTACCATTTTGCATAGTCATATTTTTTTGTTCGGTGAATATCACCAGTATCTTTGACTTTTTCCCTTGGTATTTGTCATATAAAGGGTTCTTAAAATCTGTTTTATCAACTGTTGCTAATTTTAATGCAACCTTTGATGGGCTATAAGATCCATCTGACTCTAACTTTGGAGCAATACCTAATATTTTCTTTATCATTTTTAATCTATTTTAGTGATTAATTTTTCCATAGGCTTTCTCACCTTAACTAAATCAACCAACCAATCCTTTTCAGCATCTTTATAACCTAATGGTAATAATAATGTACTTCTCAATCCTTTTTCACGAAGTCCTAAAATTTTATCTACTGAATTTGGGTCAAAACCTTCCATAGGAGTACTATCTACTCCTTCATATACTGCTTGCGTCATAGCTGCCATCAAAGCAATATATGTTTGGCGTGCAGCATGTTCAAAATTTAATTCTGCATCACGCTTTGGATAATTTTCCAATAACATTTTACGGTAGTTTTCCCATCCTTCATTTTTAAAACCACGAATTTCATTCGTTAAATCAAACATATAATTGATTCTATCTGCTGTATAATTATCCCATGCAGCAAACACTAACAAATGAGAACAATCGGTTACTTGTGATTGATTCCAAGCAACTTCTTTTATTTGTTCTTTAATTTCCTTATTCGTGATAACAAAAACTTCAAACGGTTGTAATCCACTTGATGTAGGAGCTAATCTAATCGCTTCTAAAATAGCATTTATTTTCTCTTCTGGAACAATTTGTCCATTCATTGCCTTCGCAGCATAGCGTTCATTCAATTTCTCTAAAAAACTCATAGTAACTAATTTTAATATTACAAAATTTTAATATTACAAAATTAGTTACTCTTTTATTCTTAAAAATTGATATATGGTAAGAAATTGTTTATTAAACAAATAACACTATCTACCTCTTCCCTGGAGAAAAATCATCAGGTGCATTCTGAGGCTGATTAACAGTTCCTTCTCCTCCTGTATCATTCCAAATATCCCATTCAGAAAAAGAATACGAAGTATTTCCCTTGATGATGGTTATTTTACGGTTTGCTCTACCATCCTCAAATTCATGATTTGTACCCGAACCATCTTCCCCTATCACTCCAAAAATATCCACTGAGGTTCCATCTGAAGCTTCTAAAACAATTTGATCATCTCCATTACTATCAACCGACCCTTTCCCTTTACCATCTTGATCAGGTACAAAACCATACACCTTTTCAAACTCCACAGCATCTTTTGCAATAACAAAGGTATTTTCAGAACCTATTTCTCCTTCTAAATTTAATGTTCCCGAAGCTGTTACTTCAGTATTATCATTGGTATAACGTTTTAATTTCCATCCTTCTAAATTAATTGAAACTGCATTGGAATTATATAACTCCACAAATCGAGCATTAGAATTATTGTTTGGATCTCCTATCTCTGAAATAAAAACACCTTCTGTAATCAACTCATCTTTATCAATTGGACCTACATAATTTGAAAAAACAGGTTCACTATTTTCTTTTCCATCATTTGCTATTACTTTTACTGATAAGTATTTTCCTACATCTTCAGAAACTATTTTATACCTATCTACTATCTCCTCAAAAATTATTTCAGTATTCTCTCCTACTTCATTGTTTCCTCTATACCATTGGTATGTAAATGTTAACGAATCTCCATCTTCATCCGAAGAGTTTTCTGTATTCGCATATAATGTCTGGTCTATTTTTATTTCTCCTTCAATCAAAACAGAAGCTATAGGAGGATGATTTGTAGGCTCTTCTTTTTCAGGTTCTCCCGGAGACATATCGTTTGTACTTACTGGCTTTTTGATAAGCCATTCATTTAAAAACCATTGTTCATTGGCTTGCTTAATGTTCTCTTTTCGAATAGCTTTCCCATCTGTATATTCCCAATCTTCACCTGTTCCATCATCTCCAATTACGCCATAAATATCAACTGTATTCTCTTCAAAAACCAATTCATAAACATCATCTCCATTACCTGTAACTTTAGTTGAAAACAATGTAGCCATTGGAGCATTAGGATAGGCTTCTATATAATCTATTTCATTATTAGCTATTACAAAATACGATTGTGGTTTCACTATTCCTGATAGTGTTATATTTTCTGGTTTTGTTTTTCCATTTTTATAAATATTTAATTTCCAATCAGATAAATCAACAGGTTTAGTACCTGCATTATATAACTCTACAAATCGAGCTCTCACATTATCTTTAGGGTCGGCTATTTCTGAAAATAGGAGGCTATAAATAGGTTTAGGTTCAATTTTAATATTAGTCAAGTTCAGTAATGTAGTCGGTCCTGGTTGATTTTCTCCATCAGAAGCATCACTTCTATATACAAATGCAATAACTGCTTTTTCTTTTATAAATGACAAATCGATTGGTTCTGATTTAATAAAATTAGGTGTATCAGCACCATCTGTATCAGATTGGCGAGGAATTTCTAATTCAATCCAAGATGCAATTTCGTAATTAGTTCCATTAAAATCATTTGAATAATAAATACTCAATACTTTTCCATTATCATACTGATCTTGCGTTTCAAATGTTAAGATTTCATTTTCCTGAAGATCAAAATCAAATCGAGGTGTTATTAAAAATACTGTGTTTTTTTCTTTTGTATTATAACCACTTATACGAATTGAAGCATCATCATAAGCGTCCCATTTTAAGGAACCTGTTATATCTTTTTGTATCAAATTTCCTTTAGATAAGCTTCCTCCAGCAAATAAATAGGGGAGCTCTTTATCAACCAATTTTGGTAATGGCTCTTTTTCTTCTTCAACTTTTTTCCCAATCACAATATCATCCAATTGCAAAGTTGTTGAAATAGAACTTTCACTTTGATACACAAAAGCAACTACACCTTTTCCATTAAAATCTCCTAAACTTATATTACCTGACCACTCAAATAGATTATCATAAACTCCTGCATTATTAATTAGCTTTGCTATGGCTTCTTGTCCAATTTCAGTCCATACATAATCTGTTGGACACTTTTTACCATCATAGTCATTCGAAAAATAAATATGCAATGGGTTTCCGTTTTGATAAGCATCGGCTAGCTTAAAAGAAAATACTTTTTCTGTCATTTGATCCATATTTAAAGTAGAGGAAATCAACCATGTTTTAATACTTATTGGAGTATTGTTCTCCCTAAAAGCACTTAAGCTCATAAAATAATTTCCATTTTGTCTTTCCAGCTCCCAATAACGTTCTGAGGATTCAATTCTTTGAACCCATCTTGTTGATTCATTCTCAAAATCTTCTACAAAAGGAATTTCTACTTCCATAATGGAAATTTCAGAGCATACAATGGGTACTATTTCTGGAGTATCATATTCATCCTCTTTCATACAAGTAATGAATAATATTACAAAGATGATCAAATTATACTTTTTCATTTGTTTATTTTTATATGTTAGATTTTAAAATTTATAAATGATATTAGCAAAAAAGGATATTCCTTGTTGGTACCAATAACGGTTTCCCCATTTAGGATTTTCTTGTTGGCTTTCTTTAAAAGCTTTATCATAAGACCCTAAATAGCCTTGTTCGAAACCTCCTGTTTTAATTTGAGTATTATTCAATACGTTATTTACATTTAAAGAGGCTAAAATTCCATTCTTCTGAATTCTCCATGATTTACCAATTGAAAAATTCATAAAAAATACACTTGAAAATCGTTCTTGACGTAATAACGCATCAATATTTGATTGAGTATTAGGTGGGGCTGAAACAATAAAAGATTCGCTATGTTTTCCAGGATTTAAACTTACATAGTTATGTGATAATACATTTCCATTTAAACTTAGCCACCAATAATGAGGTGAACGATACTCTAAGCCTACATTATAAGCTCTTTGTGGGGTTCCCGGGACTTTATAGCCATCATAATAGGCTTTTTTTAACAATTCATTCTCCAAAAGCACTCCGTCACGATAGGTTATCACACTAGGGTTATTGGTATAAGTAAATTGTCCTATTGATAATGCTCCTTTTGCTTTCAAGGTGGATGACATCGCATATTCTATTCCTAATTCGACACCTAGATGACGTGTATTCATATTATAAAGCGATTGATATAAAAACCCTGTTGCTTCTCCATCATCGTCCAAATAATAATTTTGAATAGAAGTTTGATCTTTCATTTCTGTCCAGTAAGTGGATAACTTTGTTTTTAATTTCTTTCCTTGGTGGATATAATTAAAATCTCCTGATACAATACGACTACTTTTAATGGATTCCGGAACAGTATTTAAATAGCGAATATTGACAAAAGCGTCATTTATATAAGGGGCTACCTTTTGATACAACGTATTGAGTCTAAAAAAGTGTTTTCCATTCATCTTATATAAAATACTGGCTTTTATACCAAAATCATCAAATGTATATTTCTTACTTCCTCCTAATGATTCATTTAGATTATACTCATTTTGATAGTTTCCTTTTCTCCAAAAAGTAGTTTTTGTATAATCAACTCCTAATTCATAATCAAATTGGTTATAGGAAAAACGCCACAAACCATATGTATTCATTTTATGTTGAAACAAATCGTAATTATAATGAAATGTTTCACCTACATTAATCTTTTCATTTTTTTCTAACACATTAAAATGATATCCTTTAAAAAAATCACGATTCTCAATTGGTAATCCGCCTAACAGATCATTCATACGTCGATAATTTTTTGAATGAGTATTTTGATAGGAAAGCGTTCCATTAAAAATTATATGATTGGATAATGGGGTTTGAAAATGAGTGCTTGCATTAAAGATTCGATCATCACTTACATCTTCTACTAAGAAATAAGCAGCTCCTAAACCTGCCACACTATTCCAATAATTGGTTTGGTATAGAAAATCCCAATTAATTTGACGGTTGATTACAGGACCTGCATATCGATCTGTATTATCCCAACTAATTTTATCATAGTCTTTGCGGTCAGTAGAGTTAAAGTAACTAGGTAAATAACGGTAATAAATTGGGGAAGGACTTGCTACAAAATTATAATTGGTTTTTGGATTAAAATGTGTAGGATCATTTAAAAATTCCAAATAACCTGTCTGGGTTAATTGATCATCTCCTCGATCTAATCGTGTATAACTGTTTTTTCCATACTGATACGAAATTGTAGTTTGGATTTTAGTATTTTCTAATGGTTTCCAATTATGAGAAAGCATCCAAATAGGCTCATATGTTTCACGAATTCTTTCCACCCGTTGTTTCCCATCTTGCCAACCCCAATAAGCATTGTAATGAATTCCTTCTAAATCGTAAACTTCTTGTGTATTAGGAGAATTCCCTGAACGACGATAAGGAGCCCCAAAAGTTGTCAAACTTAGGCTATGCTGATCGTTAAATTGTTTTTCAGCTCCTAAAAAATAAGCCCAGGCATCATAAAAAGTTCCATCGATTACACCTTCTTCAGCCCATCTTCTAGAGCCAGATGCAATAAAAGCCCAACCATTTGGTTTCACTCCCGTAGCATAAGTTGCCATTAAACGTTGGGTATAGGAATAATTGGTTAAAGCAAAAGACATTCTTCCTCCTTTTGCAAAATCAGAAGCTCGAACAGAAAAATGGGTCACACCTGCAGTTGAACCTAGTGTTTTTTCAGAAGGATTTAAACCGTATTTCAATTCATCAGGATAACGTGTTATATCATTCAGCCCACCCCAATTACGCCAAAGAGGTTTTCCATTTTGTGCTTTATTCATCATAACACCATTGATCAGAACTTTGTTTTTATCAGTATCGTATCCTCGTGGTCTAAAGAAAAATCCTCCCCACTGAAATGCTGCGGTTTGTTGAAAAATATCAGGGGAAGCTTGTAAAAAAGCTATTGAAGCATCATTTCCTCCTTCTGAATCTAACTCAAGATCTTCTAAAAGAATAACTTCTTCTAAACTATTTTCTAATCTAAAAGGTTCTAATTGAATATCTTCTTTTACATCAATGGAGTAAATAAAAATTTCATAGCCAGTAGCTGAAATTAAAATCGTGTAAAAACCTTTTTCAACTTCTGTAAAACTAAAGTAACCTTGCTTATTGCTTTTGGTAGAAAAAGAAGTTCCATTTAAAATAATTTTTGCTTGAGATATTACTTTATCATTTTTATCTACAACTTTTCCTTCTATCTTATACTGAGCAAAACTTATGGATGAAACACCCATTAAAATGATTATAACGTAGGTTTTTAAAATAGCCATTTCATTTAGTTATTAAGTATTAGATGTTTTTACTATATTTATAACACCTAAAAAATTAGTTAGACTCTAATTTACTAATAAAAATTTAAACTATGAAACGAAAACTTTTTTTAATACTATTACTATTTCAAATAATACCTTCACACGCTCAAAAATCTTATAAAATAGTAACCATTGCTTTCTATAATGTTGAGAACCTATTTGATACTATTCCTTCTGTTGGAATTATTGATGGGACAAAACATTATTTAGAAAAAGATTATCATATAAGCGTACCTCAAAATAGTATAAAGGCTTTAACCACAGAAAAAAATACAAAACCATTAACTTATAAAAATTTAGAAGGAAGAAAAGTTCGTCAAAATTTAATCTTAACTGAAGAATATACTCCTGAAGGTAAAAACAATTGGGATTACAAAAAATATCATAAAAAATTGGACCATATTTCAAAAGTCATTCATGAAATTGGTATTAAAAAAGTTAAAGAACCTCCTGTAATTGTTGGATTAGCTGAATTGGAAAATGAACATGTTTTACAAGATCTTATAAACCATCCTACTTTAAAACCTTTTTCTTATGAAATGGTACATTTCAATTCTTTTGACGCTCGCGGAATTGATGTTGGATTCATTTATCAAAAAAATAAATTTGTTCTTGAAAAAGCACATCCTTACCCTGTAATTATTTATAATGACAAAAAACATCGTGTTTATACTCGTGATATTGTAAAAGTTTCAGGATATTTGGATGGAGAAAAAATGCATTTTATTGTTAATCATTGGCCTTCAAAAAGAGGTGGTGAAAGAGCAAGTGAATACAAACGAATTCAAGCTGCAAAAACTTGTCTTTCTATCATTCAAGATATTCAAAAAAAAGAACCTCATGCTAAAATTATAGTTATGGGAGATTTTAATGATAGCCCATTACATAAAAGCATTCAAACTTTAAAAACAGTTGGAAAGAAAGATCTTCTAACACCACAATCACTTTATAATCCCATGGAAATTATTTCACAAAAAGGAAGAGGAACTGCTGCTTATCAAGATGGATGGGAAACTTTAGATCAATTTATGATTACACCTTCACTTTTAAATGATCATTACCGTTCTTATACTTTATATCAAACCCATATTTTTAAACCTCCCTACTTAATTCAACAATCAGGACAATACAAAGGTTACCCATTTAGAACGTATACTTTTGGTAAATATTTAGGAGGCTACTCCGATCATTTCCCTATATACCTCTATTTAATTAAAGAATACAAATGATGAATATTTTTTAAAAATAATAATCAGAAATTAGTAGTCTCAAATTGGAAAAAAGCATATTATTTAATAAATAAAGCTCTATTGACCTATTTCTTCTACCCGATTGACAAAATATTTTGTATCACCTAAAAAGAAAATTTTAAAATACTTTTCTTCATAATATAGTTTTACTTTTTTCCCTTTATCAACTGCTGTTTCTATGTCTTTAATTACCTGGTCATCTTTCACGGAAAAGTTCCATATAATGGATGTTTCTCCTGTTCCTTCGTCTACAAATCCTCCTGTGTTCATTTGACCTTCATTCGTTTTAAAAATAAAACCTTTTTCTGTCATTTTCATAACGGTTCCAGCACGATATCCTGAGCTATAGCTTCCGAACACAAAAAAACACCCTAAAAGGATAAAAATAACAAGCAAAAACCCTAATATACTAAATAATACTTTTTTCATCTTAGTTAATTTATAAAGTAAAATTATGAAAAATTTGTGATTATCATAATAAAAAACCTTGTCAAGGTTTTAACCATGACAAGGTACATTTTATAATCATTATCTATTTTATATTACTTAAAGCGTAAGTTATACGTAGCACCTACTCCAACACTTTGAATGTCTGATCCATCGTTAAATGTTCGTTGGTAAAATCCAAAAACATTCCAATCATGGTTATGATATCCTACATGTGGATTGATATACATACCTCCTGTTAAATCACTTACATTAGTAACAAAACTATATCCTCCATCAATACCAGCATAAATTCCTGAACTTTTTGGATAATATCGTACAAAAGCAGCTACTGGAATGGTTCCAAAATCATCTACATTATCTTTTCCAAAGTAATGATTATAACCTGTAGCAATACCCATACCTACATTTGAAGTCACCATATTTTGAGCTCTTAAATCGGCTCCTAAACGAAAACTGGAATCATCGCTAATATCTCCAACTGGAAAACCAGCAGTTAGTCCTGCTTTAAACCATGAATTTTTTTTGTTGATATTAATATTCTCAACCTTCTGTGCAGAAAGACTTCCTATTGTGAAAGTCATAACGGCTAATAAAACTAATTTTTTCATAATTAATTGTTTTTACATGGGTATTCTATTCAAATGATGTGCCAAGAACTTTTAAAAAGGGTTAATTTGTCCTTCTTGTATTTTTAAACAACTGTAAATAAAGCGATTAATTGGAACTGAAAAATTTGATTTTGAAGCTAATCGAACGACTTCTCCTGTTAAAAAGTCAATTTCAGAAGGTTTTTTATCATAAAAATCACGTTGCATAGAGGAAGTCGCTTCGTAAGGAAAACCATCAATCATTTTCATTGTTTTTTCTACTAAATTTTCAGGTAAATTCACTTTATTGATAACTCCAAGATCTGTTATTTCTTGTAATAAGTTAATTAACAACTCGCGTGTTTCTTTATTCTCTCGAATTTCACCATATGTGGCTCTAGCAATAGTAGTTAATCCTCCCGAACAAATAAATATAAATTTCTGCCATTTGTCAGAAAGAATATCTTCAGAACGTTTGTACGTAATTTCGGAAGCTTTTATCACAGTTTCTAAACGATCTAAAAATGAGATGTTTTGATGAAAAGAATTTCCAAAAACCATGGTAGGTTCATATCCAAAATGATTAATAATACCATAATCTTCTATTTTACTAAAAATTTTAACCAAACCGTGTACTATATTTTTTTCAGCACTATATTCTGATAATTGATTTTCAGCTGTAATACCATTTAATAAAGGAATTATAATGGTTTCATCATGAATTACAGAAGATAATTGTTTAGCAATTTCTTCCACTTGATTCGATTTTGTACAAACAAAAACAATATCTACTTCTTCTACTTCTGAAATGGTCTGCACAACTTTTACTTTTGGAAGAAGAAAAGAACCGTTTATACTTTTCACATAAAGTCCTTTTTCTTTAATTGCCTCAAAATGTTTTCCCCTTGCAACAAAGGTTACATCAAAATTGGCTTGAGCCATTTTACCTCCAAAATAACCTCCCACACCTCCTGTGCCTATAATTAAAATTCGTTCCATAAGCCCTAAATATAATAAAAAACTACCTCAAAATACATTTGAGATAGTCTTCTAATATTTATATAAAAGTAGCTTTCTAATTTTTTAAATTATTTAGACTACAAATATAATTGCCATTTATCTAAAAAGAAATACCATATTTATGGTATTTTAATAACGAATTATAAATAATCCTTTATTAACATAACCTCCTTTTTCTACTTTTTCTAATTGAATTTTATTAAATAATCCTTCTTGAATTGTCTTTGGATTTTTAAACTCATTATTTAAAATCATATAATAAGTCCAATCAAATCCTGCAGAAGAATATTTATCTGGAAAAGCTTCATTTTCTCTTTTATAATCGTACTTCGTTTTATATACGTTATATTTATTATCATTAAAATAATTTGGAATTACAGCTAATAACCCTAAATCGGTTAGCATACTATTCCCTAAAAAGGCATTATTCAACCCTTTCCCTTTAACATAAGAAGCATTATAACCTACAGCAAAAGTCTTAATATTTCGATCTTGAACTCTAGCTTCGTACATTTTTTCTAATGCAGCTTTTGCTATTGATGCATTCATTGTATTTAATACAATAGAAGATTTTTCAGGCATTTTAGCAAAATCATATTCTTTTATTGAAGTAATTTGCTCAATATAAGAATTGGTAAATTGTTTTCCTAAATCAGTACGAAGACTAGGATTATCATTTCCAATTACAAAAATACTATCAAATTGATTTCGAACTCTTATTTTATTACTTAAGCCTTCTACTAAAGCTTCTTGCGTTAAGTTTGCTTTAATTAAGTTTTCACGATTGGCTACATTAACACTTCGTGAGAAAGGAGAAATCACCTTAATTTTTTTACTTTTCACATGATCTGCCATCCAGTGAACATTATCGGATCGTAAAGGCCCGATAATTAAATCTACTTCATCAAAATTAATTTTTTTAGCAATGGCTTGCGTTTCACTTAAAGCTCCCTTATTATCAAATGTTTTTGCTTTAATTTTCTTTCCTTTATTTGCTAATGAATCAAGTGCAAATAATGATCCCATATAAAATTCAGTTGTCATAAAGCTACGCTTTTTAGAGAGCTCATAATCTTCTGAATTAAATGGTAAAATATAAATTACATTTAAATAATCTTTTGTTTTTATAACTTCCTCTGGATCTTCTTCAATGGATTTAACAGGTATTTTTAGTTTCATTCCTGCTTTTAAACCATTTTTCAAATCAGGATTGTGTTTTAATAAGTCATCTAACGAAATATTGTATTTACGAATGATACTAAAAATAGTTTCTCCTTTTTTTACTTTGTGTATTGTAAAACCATCTTCTACAGCTGGGAAATATATTTTTTGACCTATTTTTAAACCATTTACTAACACAGGGTTATATGTTTTCAAGGTAGCCTCATCTGTATTAAATCGTTTTGCAAGAGAATAAAACGTATCGCCTTTTACAACGGTATAATAATTTTTTGTACTAACAACTGAAGTTGAAGATTGGCTCTCAGGAATTACATCCTTTGTTTCATTTGTTTTCTCTACATTTAAAATTTGATCAACTTTCAAATTTTCTGCAGTCAAACCATCATTAAGACGTATCAATTCATCTGTTGAAATTCCTAACTTCTTACTAATGGCGTATAAAGTATCACCTTTTTGAACACGGTATTGATTTGAAGTTGCTTTTGGAGCTTCAGGGGATTTTGTATATACTATTTTCCCTTCTTTAGAAGCTTTTCCTTCTGATGAAACCATAATTTCGGCTCCTTCTTTTAATCCACTTTGTTCTAAGCCTGGATTCATTTCATAGAGTGTGTCTATTGAAACCTTATGTATTTTTGATATATTATATAAGGTATCTCCAGATTTTACTTTATATACTTGCTGTGCATAAAGTAAATGGGTCAACATCAGTAAACTAAAAATCAATAAAGATTTTTTCATAATCAGATTCATGTAATTTTCGATGCAAATATAACACATTAAATCGATTTAAAAAGTTAGGATAACAAACTCATCCTCAAATGGATTCAAATGAGTTTTCACCTCCTTTATAAAAGTAATATCTGTATCTATAATAATCTCAGAAAAGTTCACAACACGCTCTTGAATTTTCCCTTTAGGATGAATTTTAAAGTATAAATTTTCTATACTTTCTTTTTGTTCTTCAAATTTTCTTTTCTCTGCTTTAAGTAACCTCTTCTCTAGTATTCTAATTGACTTACTAACCTTTGCCTCATGTGCTTCAACCGCACTTAAAAAACTTTTGTCTGTTTCTTTTGCAATTGTTTTTAATTGAGAAAACTCATCTTCAAAAACCTTAAAATAGCGCTCAAAGCTCAAATCAATTTCTGTATTTTTTCGAACTAAATCTTCAAATAATAGAGCAGGACTTGAGAAAATATCTTGTAGTGTTAAATTTTTCTTAATTATTTTTTCACGTACTGATTTTCCCAAAACTAAAACAGAATTACGTAATTTCAATATAGGAAAAGGAATCTTTTGAGAATTAAAAAAAGATTTCAATTCTAACCAATATGCTATTTCACCTCCTCCACCAATATAGGCTACATTGGGAAGAATAACTTCTTGATACAAAGGTCTTAACAAAACATTTGGACTAAAATTTTGAGGATTCTGATCTAATTCTGTTAACAATTCCTCTTTTGAAAATCGTAATGATGTATTGTTTATTATAAATTCATTGTCTTCAAAAATAATACGTTCTCTTCCTCCTTTAAATAAATAGAACAAGTTAATTTCACGAGGATTTACTTGTATTTTATACCCCAACGCTCTTAAATCATCAATTGACTTAGAAACTTTATTAAAGGCGGTTTGTTGAACCAATTCTTCTTGAACGTATGGTTTGAATAAAGTTTTTAATTTTGGATCATCACCATCAATAATAATTAAACCATATTCTTCAAACAACTCATTTACTAAAATACGTGTAGCATATGCTAAAGAATTGGTTTCCAAATAGGTTTCTCTAAACAAACTCAACAAATAGGTTTTCTTTTTACTATTGGGAAGTATAATTTCAAGTGTTTTAAAAACCTCATTCATTCCTTTTAAATCAAAACGTCCAACAGCTCCTGTTTGATCAGAATTCCAACGAATCACTTTTTCTTTATAATTAAAATGATTGATTTCTTCAAAATCATGATCCTCAGTTGCCATCCAATAAACAGGCACAAATTTTTTGTCAGATGAAAATCGATTCATTTCCTCAGCCAAATTAATCACACATACTATTTTATAAATAAAATATAATGGTCCTGTAAATAAGTTTAATTGATGTCCTGTTGTAATAGTAAACGTATTTTCCTCCTTTAAAGCATGAAGATTCTTTGAAACATTTTGATGAATTTTAAACCCTTCATATTGTTTTACCAAACATTCATACAAAACAGTTCTATTTTGATACGATTGACTCTTTAATTCGGCTTGTTTTAAAAAATTTTCACGAGTAGGGTATTGTCCATAAAAAGACTTTAAAGCTTCTTCTTGAGCTATATAATCTAACATCAACTTTGAAAAAGCTTGTGTTTCTTTAAATGATACTGTTTCCTTTGTCATAAAACAAATGTAAGGAAGAATTTAGAATTGAAGAAGAGTTGCCTTTTAAAGTAGAAGTATTCCGTATATCTGTAGAGGTATTTTACAAATCATTCTAAAAATATATACTGGAAAAATTCAAATGATCACTCCATCTTTCATAACCAATTTGCGATCCGTTAAGTCTGCTAACTTTTCATTATGTGTAACAATAACAAAGGTTTGTTTAAACTGATCCCGTAAATCAAAAAATAACTGATGTAAATCATCTGCATTTTTAGAATCTAAATTTCCTGAAGGTTCATCAGCAAAAATTACTTTGGGTTTATTAATTAGAGCTCTTGCGATAGCTACACGTTGTTGTTCTCCACCAGAAAGTTCTGTAGGTTTATGTAATTTTCGATGGGAAACACCCAAATAGTCTAATAATTCTAAAGCATCCTTCTCTAATTGTCTTTTACTTTTCCCAGCAATCATACCTGGTAAACATACATTCTCTAACGCATTAAATTCAGGTAATAATTGATGAAATTGAAAAATAAAACCAATATTTTCATTACGAAATTTAGCTAATTTCTTCTCTGACAAATTTGTAACCTCTGTTTGATCAATTATAATAGATTCTTGAAAATCCTTTGAAGGGCGATCCAATGTCCCTAAGATTTGTAAAAGCGTTGTTTTCCCTGCACCAGAACTTCCTACAATGGATACTACTTCACTTTTTTTTATTTCCAAATCTACACCTTTCAAAACATGAAGATCATTAAAATACTTATGAATATTTTTAGCTAAAATCATTATATTTATTTCTATAAAAATGCAAGATACTTAATAGTCATTAGTAATTAATGATTCGTAATTAGTATTTTTATAAAATATAATCTAATAAAATGATTATAAGCATATTATATATTTGCTTTAACGATAGGATTATCATTTGCAAAAAAACATTTATATCACTGATTTACAACACATTAAATAATTAGTCATAAAAATCATAATTTCTTATTTCTAATTCCTAATTATTTTATTGTATCTTCATCCTTTAAAATTTAAATTCAATAAGAAATTATTACATAGAATCATGAATTTACACGAATATCAAGGTAAAGAAATTCTTAATTCATTTGGAGTAAGAATACAAAGAGGAATTGTGGCTGACACTGCTGAAGGAGCTGTTGAAGCAGCTAAAAAATTATCTGAAGAAACGGGAACTTCTTGGTGGGTAATCAAGGCACAAGTTCATGCAGGAGGCCGTGGAAAAGGTGGTGGTGTAAAATTAGCTAAATCTTTAGAAGAAGTTAAGACAATTGCAGACCAAATCTTAGGAATGTATTTAGTAACACCTCAAACTTCTGCTGAAGGAAAACTAGTTAACCAAGTATTAATCGCTGAAGATGTTTATTATCCTGGAGAATCTGAAACAGATGAATATTATATGTCTATCCTATTAAATCGTACTACAGGAAGAAATATGATTATGTATTCTACTGAAGGAGGAATGGATATTGAAACCGTAGCAGAGGAAACACCTCATTTAATCTTCACAGAAGATATTGATCCAAAAGTAGGCATTATGCCTTTTCAAGCACGTAAAGTTGCTTTTAACTTAGGATTAAGTGGTACTGCTTTTAAAGAAATGACCAAATTTGTTACAGCATTATATACTGCATATGTTAAATCTGATTCTTCTTTATTTGAGATTAACCCAGTATTAAAAACTTCCGATAATCTAATTATGGCAGTTGATGCAAAAGTTACTTTAGACGACAATTCATTATTCCGTCATAAAGATTACGCTACATTACGTGATACTAGAGAAGAGGATGCAACAGAAGTTGAAGCAGGAGAAGCTGGTTTAAACTTTGTTAAATTAGATGGTAATGTAGGATGTATGGTTAACGGAGCTGGTTTAGCAATGTCAACTATGGATATTATCAAATTATCTGGAGGTAGTCCTGCAAACTTCTTAGATGTAGGAGGTACTGCAGATGCTGAGCGTGTTGAAAAAGCATTCCGTATCATTTTACGTGATGAAAATGTAAAAGCCATTCTAGTGAATATTTTTGGAGGTATTGTACGTTGTGACCGTGTAGCACAAGGGGTTATTGATGCTTATAAAAACATGGGAGATGCAATTCAAGTTCCTATTATTGTACGTTTACAAGGAACCAATGCCGAAATTGCTAAAAAGATGATTGATGAAAGTGGTTTAAAAGTACTTTCTGCTATCACTTTACAAGAAGCAGCAGATCGAGTAAAAGAGGTCGTTTAACGATCTTTTAAAAAATATTGTTAAGGCCTAAATGTTACATTTTTATTTCATTAGTGTACGTTTAGGCCTTTTCTATGCTACATTTCCTTACTTAAACGTTTTAGTACTGATATAAATCATTGGTGTAACTTATACATTAAAGCCTTGTTTTTTCCTTAATTTTTGTTAAATTTGATACCAAACATACTGTTTAACATAATTAAAACTACTTATAAATGGGAAAAACGAAACAATTACTCACCATTTGTGCTGTGCTATTTGGATTTTTAGCAATAAATGCACAAATGATTGTGAAAGGAACCGTTGTCGATGACATGGGAGATCCTTTACCAGAAGCTGATGTTTATGTAAAAGGATTTGAAGATGCAGGAACAACAACTGATCTTGACGGTAATTACGAACTCACCGTAACCGCAGATCAAGCAACAAATGGAAATGTAACCATTATATCTTCTTTTATCGGTTTAGATGAAAAAGAGGATACCATTGCCTATACAGAAGGAAGCTCACAAAATCTAGCTATTAATTTTGGAGCCACTTCTATTGATGAAGTAACCGTTGTAGCTCAGATTGGATATGGATCTGCTGCTGAAGAAGATTTAACCGGTGCTGTTGCTTTGGTTACAACGGAAGATATGAATCAAGGCCCTATTGTAAATGCACAACAACTCATTCAAGGAAAAGTACCTGGAGTAAACATCACTTCTTCAGGAGGTGCTCCGGGAGCAGGTTCTACTATCAGAATTCGTGGAACAGGTTCTCTAAGTTTAAACAGCGAACCTTTAATTGTTATTGATGGAGTTCCAATTGATTCAGGTTCAATTGGTGGAGCACGAAATGTATTGAATACTATCAATCCAAATGATATTGAAACCTTTTCTGTATTAAAAGATGCTTCGGCTACAGCTATTTATGGTTCTCGTTCTGCGAATGGAGTTATCATTATTACTACCAAAAAAGGAAAAAAGGGAAAAGTAAAATGGAATATTGCATCCAATGTATCCATGTCTGACCCTATTAGAAAAGTGGACATGTTAAATTCTGATCAATACCGAACAGTTGTAAATAATACAGGAGACAATGCTGCTATAGGTCTTTTAGGAACTGGGAATACTAACTGGCAGAATCAGGTATTTGATCAGGCATGGAGCCATGACACCAATATTAGTGCCCGTGGAGCTGCTTTTGATGGACGTTTACCTTTTAGAACTTCTGTCGGATATACGGAGCAAAATGGTATTTTAATTGGAGATCAATTAAGAAGAACGACAGGAAGTGTTAGCTTAACGCCTTCTTTCTTAGATAATCACTTAAAGGTTGAAGTAAATGCCAAAGGTTCCTATACTGAAAACAAATTTGCAGATACTGGTGCTATAGGATCAGCTATTGGTTTCGACCCAACTCAAAATGTTTACAATGCAGACGGTTCTTATTTCAACTGGGCTGATTCTAATGGGACTATTTATCCACTAGCTGTTCAAAATCCAGTTATGCTATTAAATGAGAAAACAGATCGTTCTGAAGTACGCCGTTTTATTGGAAATGCTAAAGTAGATTATAAATTACACTTTTTACCCGATTTAACAGCTACTGTTAATCTTGGTATTGATGAAACCAATGCTCACGGCAGAAAATATAATAAATCTGGTTTAATTTTCACAAATGCAGATCAAACTGGTTATAGAGAAACCTATCGAAACGTTCGTACTAACCGTTTATTTGATGCTTACCTGACCTATGATAAAAAATTTGGTGACAATCATAAATTAGATGCGATGATCGGACATTCCTATCAGGTATTCGATCAAAATGATAAAAACGATAATTATAGCCAAATTTTCAGTGACGGTTCTTCTGTTTACAATGGAACTGACGAAATATATAGAAACACACTACTTTCTTATTTTGGTCGTGTAAATTATGCATTTAAAGGGAAATATTTAGTAACCGCTACTTTAAGAGCAGATGCTTCTTCTAAATTAAACCCAGATGATCGTTGGGGTTATTTCCCTTCCGTTGCCTTAGCTTGGAATCTTCATAAAGAAAATTTCTTAGCAGAATCCAATACCATTAACAATTTAAAACTTCGTTTAGGTTGGGGGCAAATTGGGAACATTAGTGGTTTAGAAGATTACCAATATTTAACACGTTACCGTGCTTCAGAAAATGGCCAAGCTTATTACCAATTTGGAGACGAGTTCACGTCTACTTATCGACCTGATCCATTTAACGAAGATCTAAAATGGGAAGTAGGAGAAACTTTTAATGCAGGAATTGATTATGGTTTATTTAATGACCGTATTAGTGGTTCCTTAGATGGTTATTACAAAAAGACAAAAGATTTAATAGCATATGTAAATGTAGATCCTTTTACCAATTTTGGAAGTCGATTACAAAAGAATATTGGAGATATGGAAAATTATGGTGTTGAATTAAATTTAAATGTTGTACCGATTCAAAAGCAAGATTTTGAATGGTCTATTGGATATAATTTAAGTTACAATCATAATGAAATTACTAAATTGAGTACCGATCAATTAGTAGGAGGCATCTCAGGAGGTACAGGAAATAATGTACAAATCCAAAGAGAAGGAGAATCTGCCTATTCATTTTATACCTATGAACAAGTATATGATGAAAATGGACGACCTATTGAAGGTGTCTATGTTGATCGAAATCAAGATGGTGTAATCAATGATGATGATCGTTATATTAATGAAAATCCTTTTCCTGATATTACTATGGGATTGAATACCAATTTAAATTATAAAAACTGGGATTTAGCAGTCGTAACACGTGCTAATTTCAATAATTACGTTTATAACAATAATGCCTCTGCCTTAGGTTATGGAGATCGTATTACAGGAAATGGAGGACCTTTCTTAGCTAATATTCACGAAGATTATTTACATTCTAATTTTCAAAGTATTACTTCTGAATCATTAAGAAGTGATTATTATGTAGAAAATGCTTCATTCTTCAAAGTAGACAACATTACATTAGGTTATACTATCCCACGTGATTTAACCAACAATTTTGGAATACGTGTTTATGGTTCTGTACAAAATGTTGCCATGATTACCGATTATGACGGATTAGACCCTGAAATTATTACAGGAGATTTTTCAGATCTTCAACCAGGAATCGATAATAACGTATATCCTAGACCACGTATATTCTTGTTAGGATTAAATATTGATTTTTAATGACACTTTAAAAAAGATTAAGATGAAAAAATATATAAAAAATATAGCATTAGCGAGTTTAATCATAGGTGGACTCTTTTCTTGTCATGATGATTTAGATCAAACCCCTATTGACCCAGATATCGTAAGTGAATTAGATGTTTTTGCTAATGCAACAGAAGCAAAACAAGCCTTGGCTAAATTATATGCTTCATTAGCCTTGACTGGACAAAAAGGACCTGATGGTTCTCCTGATATTTCTGAAATTGATGAAGGAACTTCACAATTTACTCGTATGTTGTATAATTTAAATGAACTTACTACCGATCATTGTGTAGTAGGATGGGGAGATCCAGGAGTACCTGATATGCACAACCAAACTTGGGGAGCAGCTAATCCTTTTATAGAAGCTATGTACTATCGTTTAGGACAAGAAGTTTCTTTTTGTAACTCTTTTATAGCCAATGCTGAAAGTTTAGCTTCTGATTCTAATGTAGCCACCTTTATTGCTGAAGCTCGTTTTTTAAGAGCTTATGCTTACTATAATTTAATGGATCTATATGGTAACGTACCTTTAACTACAAAAGTTGAAACTACTTTACCAACACAAGCTACAAGGACAGAAATATTTAATTTTGTTGAAAGTGAATTATTAGAAATAGCAGATCTTTTACCTACTTCAGGTGGAAATGAATACGGTAGAGTTGATAAAACTGCTGCTCAAGCTTTATTAGCTCGAGCCTATCTAAACGCAGAGGTATATACAGGTACTGCTCGTTATGCAGATGCTCTAACCTATGCCGAGAATACCATTAACGGTGCTTACTCAATCTCAACCAACAGCAATGATAATTATAATGCTTATCAATATTTATTCTTAGCAGATAACAATTCCAATGGAGCTCAAAACGAGGCTATTTTTACCTTAAATTTTGATGGAACTAGTTCTCAAACTTGGGGAGGAGCCACTTTTATGGTACATGCTCCAACAGGAGGAACTATGGATCCTGCAGCCTTAGGAATTAATGGAGGCTGGTTTGGTTATCGTACAACTAAAGCTTTAGTAGAAAAATTTAATGGAATAGAAAATGATCCCGATACAGGTTACCCAATTGCTTGGGATGATAATCGTGCTTTGTTTTACACGGATGAACAAAATTATGAAATTGCCGATATTGGAACCTTTAACGATGGATATGGAATCATTAAATATCGAAATGTTGATGTAAACGGAAACCAAGGAAGTGATCAAAGTGGTAATCATGTAGACTGTGATATTCCTGTAATTCGATTGGCTGAAATCTATCTTATCTATGCAGAAGCCGTTGCAAGAGGAGCTGGAGGTGCCCCTGCTACTGCAGTTGGATACATAAACGAGCTAAGAACACGAGCTAATGCTCCTACAATTACAGAAGCAGATTTAACTCCTGAGTTTGTACTAGATGAACGTTCACGTGAATTATTCTGGGAAGGACTAAGACGTACAGATTTAATCCGTTTTGGACAATTCTCAGATGGAAGCTATGTATGGCCTTGGAAAGGAGGAAGCGCTGATGGTGTTTCTACCTCATCACATCGAAATTTATTCCCTATTCCATCTAGTATTTTGACTTTAAATCCTAATATGGTTCAAAACACAGGTTATTAATTCTAAAACAAACAAAAAATGAAACGAATATATCAAATCTTAACGCTAACATTACTAACTGGTTTTATTTGGTCCTGCAGCGACGACGATACAGACCCAAGACTACCTGCTAGTGATAGTACGGCAGGTACCACAAGTATTACCTTAACACAACCCGTTTCGGGAGGGAACGATATCCTAACGGAAGCTACCTCTTCTAATGTTTGGGAAACATTTATCTGGGAAAGTCCAAATAACCTCAATATATCCTCAAAAGAAGGAACACCTTATTACATTCAGGTAGACAATCAAACAGGTGATTTTTCTGAACCTGCTCAGATAGGGCCTTTTACAACCACTACAGCAGAGGTTACTGAAGAAATGTTGAATAATGCGTTACTTGCTTTAGGATACTATACCGTAACATCAGTAGAAGCTCAAGCCAGAATGTATCAAAAAGTTAATGATGATTATAAATACTATTCAGCTCCTATTACTTTCACCGTAATTGGATATGGAGGTGAAGACCCAAGTGTAGAAAACTTTTTATACGTTCCAGGAGCTCACCAAGGATGGGATCCTGCTAATACTTATGTATTATATTCTCCTGACCAAAATGGTACTTATAGTGGTTATATAAACTTCCCTGATGCTAATACAGAATTCAAATTTACTCCTCAACCAAATTGGGATAATTCTTACGGCACAAATGATGGTGTAGATTCAGGAACTATGATACTAAATGATGGAGGAAATTTATCCACAACTACACAAGGAACCGCTTTAATAACAGCCGATACCAATGCATTAACCTATACAGTGGAATCTACAGCTTGGACAGCTGTTGATGATTCTTGGGGTATTATTGGAGATGCTACACCAACTGGATGGGACTCTGATACTGATATGACTTTTAATCAAACAAACGGTTTATTAGAACTAGAGTTAACATTAACAGATGGATTTATCAAATTTAGAGCTAATGATGGTTGGGACACAAACTATGGTGATCCTGAAGGAGATGGTATTGCTGAACCAGGAGCTGATAATATTGCTGTAACAGCAGGTACTTATCTAATTCAACTTGACTTTAGAAACCCTGCACAAGTTACCTATACATTAACAGCACAATAATATACTAAATTATAAAAGACCCCATGAACTTTCATGGGGTTTCTTTTTCTACTTCTAACATATATTTTATGAAAAACAAAATCTTTAAAATAAGTCTTTTATCACTTTTAACAATCAGTTTTATAGCATGTGATAATGACGATGACAATTCTAATGAAAACACTACAATATCGGGTTCTGATTTGACTCAATATTCCAGCGGATCAGAAATTATGATGCAATCCTTCTTTTGGGACGTACCTGAAGGAGGAATTTGGTGGGATTTTATCAAAGGGCATATGGACGATTGGGCTATTGCTGGAATTGACAAAGTATGGCTTCCTCAATTTGCTAAAAGTGGTTCAGGTGCTGTATCCATGGGTTATGATCCTGCTGATTACTTTGATTTAGGCGAATACAATCAATACGGAACAGTGGAAACCCGTTTTGGATCTAAAGAAGAATTACTTTCTTTAATTGATGAAATTCATAACCAAGGAATGGAAGTGATTGCTGATATCGTAATTAATCATAATGGTGGCGGTGCAGAAGAATTGAATACACTAACTGGTGAGACAAAATACACTTTATTCAATCAAGCTACTCAAACCAATTTATCAGGTCGATTTGATCGAACATGGCAAGATTTTCATCCTAATAATGAATTTGAAAGCGATGAAGAAGCAGGTTTTTTCCCTGAGCGTGATTTATGCTTACAATGCCCAAGAGTACAAGACGAATTATGGCTTAACACTAATTCTGTTGCACAGTATTATAAAAACGAATTAGGCATTGATGGATGGCGTTTTGATTATGTAAAAGGGTTTAACCCCAATGTAGTAAAACAATGGAATGAAGCCACTGGTGGTCTCTTTTCTGTAGGTGAAAATTTTGATGGTAATGCCACTGTTTTAAAAGATTGGGTAGATGCCTCTGCCTCATCAGCCTTTGATTTTGCAGCTTTTTATAATATGGAAAAAGCGTTTGATTCACAACGAAACCTAACGCTTTTAAATGATAATGCTTTATTTAAGATTTACCCTGATAAAGCAGTAACTTTTGCAGGAAATCATGATACAGATGATCGAGAAGAACAAGGACCAACAGGCTATATTAATACACAATTTAAAAACTTAGCCTATGCTTATATTTTAACACATCCTGGGACTCCTACTATTTTTTACTCCGATTACGAACAAAAATTGGACAAAACAGAATTGGATAACTTAATGTTAATCAATAAAACAATTGCTTCAGGTGATTTAACCGTAATCAACGTTAGTAAACAAGAGTATATAGCACGAAGAGAAGGAAAAGACGATAACCCTGGTTTAATTATCTATTTTAATATTAGTTCCAGTCCTAAAACACAAACGGTATTAACCAATTGGAAAAATGCAACCTTATTTGATTATTCTAATAATACTACATTTTCAAATGAAGCAGATTTACCTATTACGGATGCTAATGGTTTAGCAACTTTAACGGTTGAACCTAATAGTTATGCTATTTGGAGTATTAAATAATAATAGATGTCATTCTAGACTTAATTCAAAGCCTTATCCCATTTATAAGAAGCAACATTTGTATTGAGCATAGGATGGCATTTCTTTAATTCTTTTTTTGTTTGAAATCTAGTCTACTAAGACAATAATGTATTTCTAATTTTTTTATAAAACATAATTTTACAACCCAACTTTATTAATCATCACAGGTCGTTTTTAGATCACCCTATAATAATATTAAACGTATTTTAGAATCTATTTCAATAAAACAAAAGGGTTATTTAAGATATTAAAAAGGATGAAATAATATAAT
Source organism: Flavobacteriaceae bacterium UJ101 (assembly GCA_001880285.1). NCBI lineage: Bacteria > Pseudomonadati > Bacteroidota > Flavobacteriia > Flavobacteriales > Flavobacteriaceae > Flavobacteriaceae bacterium UJ101. The sequence continues at coordinate 1,319,598 of CP016269.1, forward strand.
CTTACGACAATCTATTTAATATTTCTATATAAAACTCATAAAACCATTTGCAAAAGAATAAAAACCTATTATATTTGCATTCTCAATTCTGTAAGACCTGGTAGCTCAGTTGGTAGAGCATCTCCCTTTTAAGGAGAGGGTCCTGGGTTCGAGCCCCAGCCAGGTCACCAATTAAACAGTAATAAAAAAGAGTTCCATAAATGGAACTCTTTTTGCTTTCTAATTTAAATTATGTTCTTATTGTCTATCTTCTAATTTACCTTTATCTGTTGATTGTAACTCCGATAAAAGATCTGAAGTTTCTTGATTATCACTTCCTGAACATGAGGTAAACAAAGCCATTAAACCAATTGCCAGCAATCCTTTTTGTAATGTTTTAAAATTTTTCATATCACTTTCTTTTAATTTATTTGTGGACTCCAAATATACAAATATTACAGCCTTTAAACAATTATTGCGACTCGTAACCAAAAAAAATCCCTTGATTTACTAAAATATTTCTTAAATTGCTTTTCCACTAAGAAATATGGTACAGAATCCAACAGAAAATAAACGTTACCGTCAAAAAATCTTAAAAAAAGATCTTTTGGTAGCCTTTTTAATTATCACGTTACCATTATTATTAAATATTCACAACTATATTTCCTCAAATCATGATACTTTTTCCTTTTCAAATTTTAACTATCAATTGAAGGGATATTCTAATCTAAGTAATTTTGTTTTTTACTTCTTTATTGATTTGGTAAAATTTTCTTATATAATCATATGGTTTATAACCTGTAAGAATAAATGGTATAAAGCTATTACTGCTTTATTAATTTTACAATCTTACTTATTCATATATACCCTTAACTATGAATTCCATTTCATAGAAAATAAAATTCAAGTTATTCAATTATTACAAGAAATTGGAATAGGTATACTTCTTACCCTTTTTATCTTACCCCTATTATTTAAATTAAGAAAACAATTCAACACCTATAATGTTCTATTGCACGTAAACAAAAGACTTCAAGAAGCCAACACTACACCTTCTAATACGCAATGGAGTCGTAAAGACTGGATCTTTTTCTTTTCTATCATTCTTATAGTACTTACTTATTTCGTAGTAACTCAATATATTTATTATTTAAAAATTTCTCCTAATTTTGATAATAGCCCTATTGGACTTTATCGATCTAAAACAACTTTATACTTTATTTTAACAGGTCGCATCACTCCTATTCTCTATTTATCCATTTGGTTAATTAGTTGCCGTTACTGGTGGTACCATGCTATTTTAATTCCCATTAGTGTCTATGTGGTACAAATTGTAACTTCTTTACAAGTAAACCTTGCCCATATTGATAAGGGAGAATATGTCTACATTATTCCTATTTTATTAATCGTAATAGGAATGCTCTACTTAATAAGAAGAAGTACTCTTGAAAAAATAGAACGACTCAGCTTATTGGAAGAAGTAGAACTCAAAATTGAAGAACTTAAGGATAAAAAAGAAGATTCCTAAATCTTAATACTTCTTTATTTTTATAATATAGATTCCAAAACAAGTTTGGAATAACAACGTGACGTACTACTGTCATCCTGAACTTGTTTCAGGATCTTAAATATCCTTATAAAAATAGATTCCGTATCAAGTACGGAATGACAAAGGTCTATCTTTTTATTATTATGTATAATAGTATAAAAAAAGCTCACCGAAGTGAGCTTAAAAATTGAGTAATAAAATTCTTATTTATTAAGAATCTTACTTTTTAATTGTTCTAATTGACTGATTAACTCGTCATCGCTTACAAAATTACTATTTTGCTCTAAGCTACTTAATTCCGACTTTAATTCGTCAATAATTTTCTTCTTAGAGTTCAAGTTTACTAAACTTGAAATACTACTTTCAATTCTTTCTAAACGATCTTCTAATGAGATTTCTAATTCAGTCTTCTCATGAACGACCATATCTCCTTTATTAAACAATAACCAATCTAATGATAATTGAGGGTATTTAATTAAAATCATTTTTAATTTGTCCACCCCTAAAGAAGATCCTGAATTAAGGAACCCCTGTGAAACACCCACTTCATTAGTAAATGTACTAAATGGAATCCTCTGCGTTTTTAAGAATTTTTTTAACTTTTCTTTCTCTGACATAAGGCATTTTTATTTATTAAAAGACATACTACTGTATATAGTATAACGCAAAGATACGTAATTTTATTATATAATTGTCTATAAATTATAAAAAATCATTCTTACTATGTTAAATATGAGCTTTTAATCTATTTATTATTATATTGCACTAATTAATATCGAAAATGAAAAAAGCACTTAAGAAACAACTCAAGTTTTATCAAAAAAACAATAATTTCCTTTGTATTGAAGAACCCGCTATTTTAGACAAAGGAATACAAAACATTGATAAGCAAATAGATACACTTTCTAATTTTTATATAAACAAAAAAACCACACTAAAAATAGTAAAATTTGTTCCTGCATCTGGTGCAGCTACAAGGATGTTTAAAGACCTTATTTTATTACGTGAAGAATCTATTTCTTCAAATGAAACGAAACTTTTTTTTGATAATATTTTACAATTTCCTTTTTCTAATTTTATACAACGTGCACTAAAAAAGATAGGTGCTAAAAGAGAAGATTTACAAAACCCTCTTATCGCAAACCAATTAATAGAACAAATTCTAAAGAATTTTAATTATACCATTTTACCTAAAGGATTGATTCCATTTCATAAATATAATAATGAAATCCGTACTGCTTTTCAAGAACACTTTATCGAAGGTGTTCAATATTGTCAAAATAAAGGAAATATTATCCCCCTCCATTTTACAGTAGGAGAAAAGCATCAAGCTTTATTTAGATTATCACTTCGATCTTTTATTTCAAATTATGAACAATTATATAATTGTTCATTTCATGTTTCCTTTTCTGTTCAAGATCCTGACACTCATTCTATTGCCGTAAATTTAGATAACACTCCTTTCCTTGATAAAAAAGGAAATATCGTTTTAAGACCTGCAGGACACGGAGCCTTAATTAAAAACCTCAACCACTTAGATGCAGATATTATTTTTATTAAAAATATTGATAATGTTACTGTAGATTCTAAAAAAGAAAATACTTTTAAATATAAAAAAGCATTAGCTGGATTACTTTTACAAATTCAAGAAAAAATATTTTCTTTTCTTAAAAATCTTGATCAAAATATTCTTAAAATAGATGATGCATTACTTTTTCTCCAAAATGATTTAAATATTATACTTCCCAAAGATTTCAAGCACCTTTCCGAGGCTGAAAAGAAATCATTTATCAAACAAAAACTTAATAGACCTACTCGTGTTTGTGGAATGGTGAAAAATGAAGGACAAGCTGGTGGAGGACCATTCTGGGTAAAAAATCAAGACACAAATGAAATTACTTTACAAATTGTTGAATCAGCACAAATTAATTTTAAAGATATCCAACAAAAAGAAATTTTTGAATCTTCTACCCATTTTAACCCTGTAGATATCGTCTGTGGAGTAAAAGATTACAAAGGAATTAAATTTGATTTAGAGCAATTTGTAGATCCTGACACATATTTTATTGCAGAAAAAACACATGAAGGGAAACCTATAAAAGCACTTGAATTGCCAGGTTTATGGAATGGAGCAATGTCTAACTGGAATACATTATTTATAGAAGTACCCTTAAATACTTTTTCACCTGTTAAAACAGTTCTAGACTTATTAAAGCCAGCACATCAAGGAGAATAATAATATAATCCTATAGATTACTATTCAAATTAATTATCTTTGCATTAAACGTATAAAATGAAATATAAAAGAATACTTCTCAAACTAAGTGGTGAAGCTTTAATGGGCAACCAACAATATGGAATTGATCCTTCTCGATTAGCTGAATATGCTGAAGATATTAAAGAAATTGTTGATATGGGAGTTGAACTGGCTATTGTCATTGGAGGAGGAAATATATTCAGAGGTGTTTCGGGTGCGGCAAATGGAATGGATCGTGTCCAAGGAGATTATATGGGAATGTTAGCCACCGTAATTAATGGAATGGCTTTACAAGGTGCTTTAGAAAGTGCTGGAATTTATACACGACTTCAAACAGCTATTCATATGGATCAAGTTGCAGAACCTTTTATTAAACGAAGAGCTGTTCGTCATATGGAAAAAGGTCGTGTTGTTATTTTCGGTGCAGGAACTGGAAATCCTTATTTCACAACAGATACTGCTGCAACACTTCGTGCTATTGAAATTGATGCTGAAGTTATTTTAAAAGGAACTCGAGTAGATGGAATTTATTCTTCAGATCCCGAAAAAAATGCTGACGCTCAAAAATACGACGATATTACATACAATGAAGTAATGAATAAAGACCTTAAAGTAATGGATTTAACTGCTTTTGCTTTAAGTAAAGAAAACGAACTACCTATTTTAGTTTTCGACATGAATACTCGTGGAAACTTAAAAAAGGTAATTTTAGGTGAAAATATTGGAACTTTAGTGAGTAAATAATAAATTTGAATATTAGTAAACTTTTCAAAAATGGAAGAAATTAATTTTATTTTAGACAGCGCAAAAGAAAGTATGGGACACTCCATAGAACACTTAAACAAAGCATTTCTACAAATTCGTGCAGGTAAAGCAAGTCCAGCTATGTTGAATTCTGTAATGGTTGATTATTATGGCTCACAAACTCCTCTTTCACAAGTTGCTAATATAAATACTCCTGACGCTATGACACTTAGCGTTCAACCATGGGAAAAACCGATGTTGCAAGAAATTGAAAAAGCTATTATGATTGCAAATTTAGGTCTAAATCCTATGAATAATGGAGATGTTATTATGATTAACATACCTCCTTTAACAGCTGAAAGACGTCTAGAATTAGTAAAGCAAGCTAAATCAGAAGTTGAACATGCTAAAGTAAGTATTCGTAATGCTCGTAAAGATGCCAATAATGAATTAAAAAAGTTAGACGGTATTTCTGAAGATATTATTAAAGATAAAGAAACTGAAATACAACAACTAACTGATTCTTACTCAAAAAATGTTGATGAAATTTTCGATAAAAAAGAAAAAGAAATTATGACTGTTTAAAAGTCTATTTCTAAAAATATATTCTCAAGCTCTGTTATACAGGGCTTTTTTTATACTTATATGTTAAAAAATATCATTACATGATGACCCAAAAATGATATTCTATGATATATTATACACACCTTTATTCTGTAAAAAAATTTTTTACATATTAACAAACTGATCTTTATTAAGTAATAATTGATCTAGAAAACCTTATCAATTTTATTAAAAATTATTATAAATAACTTATAATCAATTGATTAAAAAAATAAGTTGTACTCATCTTACTAAAACCTCCATTCATATACTTATTAGTTTTACTCACCGTAAAATAAAAATTACAAATAATGAAAAAAAATTTACTGATGGGGGGTATATTTATTTCTATTTTGGCATCTAGTCAAGTTAGAATACTGAGCACACCCAATCCTGACAACACAAAAACTCCTATTCCTGAAGGAATAGTCGATGTTTCGAACACTCACTATGCTATGGTCGTTCCTCAAATTTCTGGAGAGGAACTGATAAAAAACCCAATAGCTACTAATCCTAATCCCAAAATTGGTTCACTTTTTTTTGACAAAAAAGAAGGTTATTTAAAAGTCTATACTTCAACTAAAAAGTGGGCTATTATTTCAAAAGATTAAAAACTCGAAAAATGAAAAAAATTATCGCAACCTGTGCCTTACTAATAGGGGGGACTTTATTAAGTCAAGTAGGCGTAGGAAACAATAGCCCTGAAGGAATACTAGATACTTCAAATGATAAAGGATATCCATTTGTATTACCACAAACATTACAAAAAGATATTGTAAATCCAATTGATGGAACCAATACAAACATTAAGGAAGGTTCTCTTTATTTTGATACAAATTTAGATTGTTTAAGAGTTTTTGATGGTACTGAATGGAAAGATATTAATTGTATTAATCGTTCTTTATGTCTTTCTTCTGCAGGAGAACCACCTATAGATATTCAAAATCCAATTATTAATGATAAAGCTTCACAACACATTAATACCTATAATTTTGATTATCCTAAATCAGACACTCAGTATGACAAAGTACATCCTTTAACTACAGTACAAGTAAAATATAGCCAAGCTTCTCCTGGTGATTATCCTGCTGGAAAAGTTTTATATGAGATGGATAATGGTAAGGGACAAATTGTTGTTTTAGATCCATATTATGAATTATCTTATTCTATTAATTCTTTTGCTCATGATGGATTAGAAGGTGTTTATATACTTCCTGATGATTCTGTTGGAGAAAATTCACCTTCTTATATAACAGAGAAAATATTCAAAGTTCAATTAGGCCTGATTGGACAAATCAACAAAAGTTCAACCATCACCAAAATTTATCCACCTGTGTTGGATGTTGATGCTTGCACTATGATGGCACAAACTATAATTCGAGGAGCCTTAGATCAATCCAATACTCCATCAACTCATTTAACAGGACTTAAAAATTAATCACATGAAAAATTTATTTACCGTACTATTTTTTTGGGTTGCTCTATTAACTTTTGGCCAGCAACCTAATGTAAAATTTGATTGTTCAATCGATCAATCAACTTATACAGCAAAAGCTGGAGAAGAACTTACTATTGAAAAAAGAAATGTCATCCTACTAAATTCAACTAGTGATTATCTTTTTGTAGATAGTTCACGTCCTATTTTTACATCAGGACCTTTTAATATAGGTGTTATTGGTGATATTTTGTTAGAACCTAATGGTTCATTTATTTCAAATATTATTATCACAGGGACCCCAGAATGTGATGGAAATCCGTACAAAATCTTATTCCCAGATTGTACAGAACCAAAAGTCATTGTCAATGTAGAAGACTGCTCATCTTGTATTTCAGCTGATTCAATCTCTATTGATGGATTGGATACCATTACCAATAATGGTAGTACCATTCATTCTTCTTATTCTATAAAAGTTTCTCCTACAGATGCTAATATTGAAAATACCAAATGGTCTATTGATTCTACATCTCAATCTCAAGGGGTTTCTATTGATAATAATGGTCAATTAACTATACCAGACACTTTTACCGGAGTTATTAAAATCACAGTCCAAACTACAAGTTGCGAAGAAGTAATTTCAGCTACAAAAACAGTAATTGTTGAAGCACCACCTTGTGTTCCAGTAACCAATTTTGAATCAACACTTACGGATTTAATAACTGGAGATATACTAACTACTGAAAATGATCAAGTATATAATATAACTGACTATTACACTCCAGATTTAAATGGATTCATTGGCCAAATTGGTCATGAAATTTCTCCTAAAAATGCTGACATTTCTAATATAAAATACACCTTAATGGACCCTAATAATACAGGAGCATCCATGAATAATAATGTAATAGTGATTCCAAAAGGAATACATTCTGAAGTAGGTGCTACAATTGCTGTAATGATGGAATACACTAGTTGTGGTTCTTCTCAAAATTCAGCAATTCTATTAAAAATTGATAAAGAAGTTACTAAAGGAGAATTAGTATGTAGTGATGAAACTATTCCTAATTTGACTTATGATATTAATGATAATTTAAATGATTCTGTAAATGGAACCATTACCATAATTAATACTGGAACAACTGATTTAATTATCCCAGGAGAAACACCTCTAGGAACAGTCAATGGTTTAACTTTCACAACATATTGGAGCGAAACTCATACAATAAAACCAGGAAAATCTAAAGCAATTAATGTAAAAGTAAAAGGATCTCCTAATACAATTGGTACAAATGATATTATATTAACATATGGAGGAGTTTCATGTAATGTAGGAAAACTAACCATAACTGGGCATGCTTCCTTAAGTTTTGATTGTTCTACACTAACTGTCTACAATTTAGATTCTATCAAAAAAGGTCAATATATAAATCAAGAAATAGGTTCTATTGTTATTAAAAATACAGGTAGTTATAAAGGAACTATAAACAAAAATACTATTTTATGGAGTGGAAATGACCTTCAAATAAAGGTATCTGAAAATTATACTATCCCTGCCAATTCTTCTACTCGAATTAAATTTAAACTAATTGGAACTCCTACAAATAGTGGTTCTTTTAACGTTACCATATCAACTTCCGGCATTTCAGGACAATGTCATTTTAACTTCTATGTAAAGCCATCTTGTGATAAAGAAAGTACCAACATTAGTGGTTGGCGAGTTACCAATCATGGAGGTTCAGCAAGTATTAATGGAAGTTCATTTAGTATGACAAATAAAACCGTATGGGGTAAACACAAAAACGTTGATGTATATCGAAATAATATTCCAGTGTGTCCCAACACAACTTATAAAATGACTTGGTCTATATCTAATTCAAATATCGGAGGAATAGGCTATGTTAAAGAAAATTATGGACAATATCCTATTAAAATTGCTGATGCTAGCCTAGGAACACGAACTCTTACGTTTAACTCAGGAAACAATAATTATGTAACTGTAGGTTTCTGGAATTATGACAAACCCAATGGCACTACTACTATTTCAAATGTAAGTGTGGTTACAATTCCATAGAAACTTGTTAATTTTTCATCATAATAAAGCTAGCTTAATACTTAAATTGGGCTAGCTTTTAAAACTGTAAAATATTTTCTATGAAGGATTTAAATATCGATTACAATATTCAAGTTTATGACAAACAAGAATATATTCAACAACTCGAAAATCGTGAATTAAGTAGAGATAAAAAGGTTGTTATGACAAAAAACATGATTGTAATGTGCACTCAGGGTGGTGGTATTATAAAAATTAATAACAAACCTCAAGTTTTTCGTAAAGGCTTTATCTTTTTCTTACGTAAAGGTTTTGAATTTACTATTAATAATAAAGATTTCTCTTATGATTATACTCTATTAACATTACCTGATATCTTTATTAATAATCGTATTAAGAATGCTTCTGTTAGTCCTTATTTAATGGAAGTTTTAAAGAAAAACTGGAACAAACATTTGTTTATAGACAATGAAGAGGAATTCAAATTACTTCTTTTTGATCTTAAATCATTAAAAAATGCTCTAAAAAAGGATTTCACTTTAACCAATTTGTTTATTATTGAACATTTTGTAAAAATCATTCTTTTAAGAATCAGTACTGGAATGGTTCAAGACATTTTCTATAAACGTCATAAGCATAATAGAACTGTTATAAAGAAACTTTATAATTTATTTGAACAAAACCAAAATATTAGTACTACTGTTGAATATTTTGCTCAATGCTTAGATCTTAATATTAAAACATTACGTTCTATTTGTAAGAGTACAACCAATCAATCTACTAAGAAGCTATTTGATGATTTTTTAATTTCAAAAATAGATATTGATATTATTCGAAACGAACTAAGTTTTAAAGAAATTTCATATAAATATGGTTTTAAACAAACCACTAATTTTTCAAAATTTTATAAAAATAATACCAATATGACTCCAACACAATATAGAAATAGTCGAAAAAAATTGTATTTAGACATTCATAATACCACTAAAAACTATATGCATGTAGAGTAGTAAGTTTATTATAATTTTTTTCTCAATCTAGCAACAGGAATATTTAACTGTTCACGGTATTTAGCTACCGTTCTACGGGCTACTTTGTAGCCTTTTGATTTTAATAATTCAGATAATTTTTCATCTGTTAAAGGTTTTTTCTTACTCTCTTCTTTAATAGCATCTTGTAAAATCTTTTTGATTTCACGTGTTGAAACCTCTTCTCCACTTGTAGTGGTCATACTTTCTGAAAAAAGCTCTTTAATTAAAAGTGTTCCATAAGGGGTACTAACGTACTTACTATTTGCTACCCGTGAAATAGTTGAAATGTCCATCTTAATTTCATCTGCAATATCTTTCAAAATCATGGGTCTTATTTTTTGCTCGTCACCCGTTAAAAAATATTCTTCTTGAAATCGCATAATGGCTCCCATAGCTAGCATTAAAGTATTTTCACGTTGCTTCACAGCATCGATAAACCATTTGGCTGAATCTAATTTCTGTTTAACAAATTGTACTGCCTTTTTTTGCTCTTCATTTTTTTTATCTCCTTCTTTATAGGCTTCAAAAAGATTTCGGTATTCACCTGACAGACGTAATTCAGGAGCATTTCCACTATTCAATTTCAAATCTAATTCACCATCTACGATGGTAATAGCAAAATCAGGTGTGATTTGCTCAACTATTTTTGTATTTCCAGAAAACGATTTTCCTGGCTTTGGATTTAATTTTTCAATTTCTTTAATAGCCCCTTTCAACAATTCTTCGTCAACTTCAAAATGCTTCATGATTTTTTGGTAATGCTTTTTAGTAAATTCTTCAAAAGAATTTTCCACAATACCTTTAGCTAAACGCAACTCCATTGTATTTTCTTTAGCTTCTAACTGAATAAGTAAGCATTCTTGTAACGAGCGTGCTCCCACACCTACAGGATCTAACTTCTGAATATATCCTACTAAAAGCTCTTCTAATTTTTTCTCATCAGCAACTAAATTTTGAGTAAATATCAAATCATCTGAAAGGGATTTTAAATCACGACGTATGTAACCATCTCCATCAATACTCCCTATCAAAAAATCAGCAATTAAATAATCTTCATCAGACATCCTTGCTGTATGCAATTGACCGATTAAATATTCATTTAATGTGATCCCTCCTGCATAAGGTACTGTAGTATCATCAGCATCTGCACTATAATTATTAGAATAGGTTTTATAAGAAGGCATATCATCATCACTCAAATATTCATCAATATTAATATCAGATGCATCAATTCGTTCAGAGTCTTGATAATCTTCTTGATTAGAAAATTCATCTCGCTCTGTAAAATCATGTCCTTCTTCTAGAGCTGGATTTTCCTCTAGTTCTTGTTTTATACGCTCTTCAAAAGCTAAAGTAGGTAATTGTACTAGCTTCATCAACTGAATCTGTTGAGGAGATAGCTTTTGGTTAAGCTTTAAATATAAATCTTGTTTTAACATGGTTTAAAATTCACAATTATTCGGTGTACGAGGGAATGGAATGACATCTCTAATATTACCCATTCCTGTAGCATACATCACCATACGCTCAAATCCTAATCCAAAACCACTATGTGGTGCTGTTCCAAATTTACGTGTATCTAAGTACCACCACAAATCATCATGTGGAATGTCTAAATCGGTCATTTTTTGTACTAGAACATCGTATCGTTCTTCTCGTTGTGAACCTCCAATCATTTCTCCAATACCTGGAAACAATACATCCATAGCTCGAACTGTTTTTCCATCATCATTCAAACGCATATAAAATGCTTTTATATTTGCTGGATAATCAAATAATATCACTGGGCATTTAAAATGTTTTTCAACTAAAAAGCGTTCATGCTCTGATTGTAAATCAGCTCCCCACTCTTCAATAAGGTATTGAAATTTTTTCTTTTTATTGGGTTTTGATTGTCTTAAAATATCAATTGCCTCTGTATAACTTACACGTTTAAAATTATTATTTACAATAAATTGTAATTTTTCAATTAAATTCATTTCTGAACGTTCAACAGCTGGCTTTTGCTTTTCTTCAAATTCAAAACGCTGATTTAATACATTCAAATCATCTTGACAGTGATCCAACACATATTTTAACACATATTTTACAAATTCTTCAGATAAATCCATTGTATCATCTAAATTATAAAAAGCCATTTCTGGTTCAATCATCCAAAATTCAGCTAAATGACGTGTTGTATTGGAATTTTCAGCTCTAAAAGTTGGACCAAAAGTATAAATATTACCTAAAGCCATGGCTGCTGTTTCACCTTCTAACTGACCTGAAACCGTTAAATTCACTTTTTTACCAAAAAAATCTTGTGTATAATCAACCTTACCATTTTCATCTTTTGGAAGGTTATCTAGATCAAAATTTGTTACCCCAAAAGTTTCACCTGCTCCTTCTGCATCAGAATGGGTTATAATGGGTGTATGAATATAATTGAATCCTTTTTTATTAAAGAAATCATGAACTGCAAAAGACAATGTATGGCGAACACGCATAACTGAACTAAACAAATTGGTTCGGAAACGTAAATGTGCTTGTTCACGTAGTTTTTCTAATGAATGCCGTTTTGGTTGCAAAATGGTTTTCTGAACCTCATCTGGATCAGCTTCTCCATATATTTCAATACTTTTTACAACTACTTCAATATCTTGTTCTTTCCCTTGGCTTTCTATTACTTCACCTATTACTTTAATAGCAGCTCCTGTTGTTACTTTAGATAAAATTGATTCATCAAAGTTCTCAAAGTCAACTACACATTGTATATTTTTAGGAGTAGAACCGTCATTCAATGAAATAAAACGATTACTACGAAAGGCTCTTACCCAACCTTGAATCATTACTTCACGTGTTAGGGCTTCTTTCCCTATTGACAATAGTTCTTTAACTCTATATTTATTCATTCTTCTTTAATTTCTTGTATACAAATTTACACTTTTTATTTATTAAATCTATCTTACAATAGAATATGAAATCATCTTATCTAAAGATTAAATTGATTCAAAATTAGTTGAATCTCTTCACTCCATAATTTATAAGCTTCTCTCGAAAGATGAATTCCATCATAGGTATATTTTTTAATCAATCTTTCATTATCTGATAATTTTGCATTTAAATCTAAATATACATAGCCTCTCTTTAGTGATAATTCAATCAAAAATTTATTTAAATCATCTACTTGATCTCTAAATTTATTAGGCAAACTATATAAAGTTGATTGAATAATTATTTTTCGGTTTTCTGTATCAATCTTATTTAATAAATTAAGATAATCTTTTTTAACCTCTTCAACAGATCTTGATTGATAAAAATCATTAAATCCAATCATTACAAAAATAACAGAAGGTTCAACCTTATTTATTACTTGAATATAATTACTATCTAAAAGGTCTCTAGTAGTATATCCCCCAATAGCCATATTTTTCACATCGATTCGACTCAACAATAATTTCCATTCACATTCTTGAGTTATTGAGTCTCCAATAAAAAGAATTTCAGTCTTATTTTTTGTGAATAGATAATCTAATATCAAGCTCTTGTATTGGCTTATATAATAACCTAAAAAAAGAAAAGAAAAAGCTAGAAAAATTATTTTATAATTTTTTTTCATTAAAAACTATCCTATTAATTCATCTTCTTCAACAATAACGGTTTCATCTTCTTTCGTTTCAAAGATATCAAGATCAGGTTCAATGAATCGTTTATTGGTTAGTTTATTAAAGGATAACAGCATAGCTGGAAGTAAAATCAAATCACTCATAATAGCGACTAATAAAGTTAGTGAAACCAATCCTCCTAAAGCTACAGTTCCACCAAAACTTGAAAACATAAAGACTCCAAATCCACAGAAAAGTACTACCGAGGTATAAAACATACTCACTCCCGTTTCACGTAAAGCATTTAAAACGGAATGGTAAATATCTCCTTTTGAAACTTTTAATTCTTGGCGATATTTTGCTAAAAAATGAATCGTATCATCAACTGCTATACCAAAGGCTATACTGAAGACTAATATAGTTGAAGGCTTCAATGGAATTCCTAAATAACCCATAATTCCCGCAGTAGTTATTATTGGTAATAAATTGGGAACTAAGGAAACAAATACCATTTTAGGAGAGGCAAACATTACTGCCATAAAAATTGCTATTAAACCTATAGCTAAAACAATTGACATTAGTAAGTTTTTTGACAAATAATATGTTCCATTTAAAAACACAAAAGAAGCACCTGTTAAATACGTATTATATTGACTTTTAGGAAACAACTCATCTTTTTTCTTGGTGATTTGTTCAAAAATATGTTCAAGATCTTCTGTTTCTACATTTCGAATAAATGTTGTAATTCGGGTTTTTTGCCCTATCGAATCTACATAGTTTCCTAATACATTAGCATCTGAAACCGTATTCTTTGCATAATTAAGAATAAAATTCTTTTCTTTATTATCAGGTAATGAGTAATAATCTTTATTCCCATTGTAATAGGCTTGTTTACCAAACTTTACTAAACGATCAACTGCTATTGGAGAAGAAGAATAGTTCAAAGAATCTATAAATTGATTCAATTGATCAATTCTTTTTAAAGTAGATAACTTCATAATACTTTTAGGTTTCTTCCCATCAATCATAATTTCTAGAGGTAAAATACCTCCAAAGTCCTCATCGAAGAATGAAATATCTGTATAGTATTCTTTTCCTTTTGCTAAATCATCTAACATATTTCCTGAAGTTCGAATCATAGATATCCCTAAGAAACTTAATCCAACCACCAAAAATGTAACGATATAAACCCACTTTCTTTTATTGATAACAATATATTCCATATGATCCACCAAACGATTCATCCATTTTTTTTCTAAATGTTTTAGATGACGTGGTTTAGGTTCTGGCATAAATGAAAAACCAATAGGAATAATTAAGATGGATAATACAAAAATTCCAATAATATTAATTGAAGCCACTAATCCAAATTCTTGCAGTGTATCTGAATCAGTAAAAATAAAGGTTAAAAAACCAAAAGCAGTCGTAAAATTGGTCATTAAAGTAGCATTACCTACTTTCATTATCATACGTTGTAATGCTTTTATTTTATTACGGTGCTTTTTAAATTCTTGTTGGTATTTATTAATTAAGAAAATACAATTGGGTATTCCTATTACAATTAACAAAGGAGGAACTAAGGCTGTTAAAGCAGTCAATTCATACCCTAGTAAATTTAAAGATACAAACAACATTAAAACCGCTATTAAAACAACCGTCATAGAAATTAAAGTTGCCCTAAACGATTTAAAGAATAAGAAAAAGATAAAGGAAGTGATAAATAATGATCCTAAAATATAAAGTGCTGCTTCCTTACTTAATTCTTTTGCATTATTTGTACGTATAACGGGTATACCTGATAGATGTAAATTTACTCCTGTTTTAGCTTCATATTGATGTACTTGTTCTTCAATATAATTTACCACTTCAATTCGTAATGGTGTATCAACAATAGCAGGATCTAAATAAATAGCCGTTTGATAAGCTCCATTACTTTTTAAAATCCCTTTATAAAAAGGATATTGATCTACTGCTTTTTGTAATTGTTGAATTTTTTGGTCAGTTGGTTCAAAATCAGGATATAAAGGTTTTAATTCAAATTGTTTTAAAGAGTCATTCTTACTTAAAATTTGAATATCATTGATTGAAATAACCTGCTGAACTCCTTTTTGTTTTGAAATTGAATCTGTTAAGTTTTTCCAATCTAAAAAATGATTTGCTTTAAAAAAGTTATCATCTTTAAAACCAATGACTACCATATTATCTTCTTGCCCAAAAGTATTTCTGAAATTTTGAAAATTAATCCAAACAGAATCATGAGCAGGTAATAATTTAGCTTCAGACTTAGTTAATTCAACCTTAGCATGAAAGGCACCAAAAACAATCATAGCTAAAAGTGCTATTATGATATATGCTTTTTGAGTTATTATAAATCGGGCAATGGCCTTCCACATATTCTTAAAAATTCTTTGCGAAGTTGTAAATATAGTGAATCGTGTTAAAACAGATCGATTTTAGCCGTTAATTTTACTGAAAAGTTTTCTCCCTGATCGTTCAAATGATAAGCACCAAAACGATAATAAGAACCTAAACCAAATATTAAAAACAAATTGTTAACCTCTACACCAGCTTCTTGATAATAATCTTCTAACGTATTAAAATAGATGGAATGTTTTTCTTTATCATCCAAATCACCAATTATTCCTCGATAAACCAAATTAGTGAAAATAGGTTTCTTGAATAATTTAAATGGTGGGAAATATTGTTTCATTTGAAAAGAAGCAAATCGGTCTGAAAAAAATTCTCTTTCTCCCATGGTTTCAAAACTAGTTATCCCTGCAATGTTAAAATTTTTAAACACTCCATTTCTTAAACTTGAATTTCCATTTCCAGCGTACAAATTCATTAGAGGTACGTCACCTAACACAACTCCTGAATTCACTTGAAAATTAAGTTTTCCTATTGGATTTTCTATTTGGTGCTGCCCTTTAAAATCAAATTTTGTATACTCAAAATCTCCTCCCAAATTTGCTAAACCTTGTGTAGTATTCAATTGAAATACTGGAAAATTATTTTCTAAGGTTATTTTTCCATAATCTGTTCGAGCAAATTTACTCTTCGGACTCCATTTGACAGCTAACTCTAAATCAAAAAAATCAAATTTTGACTGGTTTTCATAACGATAATCAAAAGCTGCTTCTTTATGATTTCGTGACGCTTTAATTTTAAATGTTGCCGTATTAAAAAAATCGTGTTGGTAAAATATGCTTCCATTCTTTTCTTTAGTAAACCATTCATTATGAAAACGATCTAAATTTTCTCTAAAATCACGATAAGGACTTTTCATAGCAAATTGCTGACTTCCAAAAGGAGAAATATCATCAAAATAACGTCCTCCAATGATTCCATAATTTGCTTTATTCACTAAATACGACATTCCTAAACCGTATTTCCAACGGTGATCTTTAAAACCATACGCTACATTTCCTTCAAGCTGCCAACGATCATCAAACTTATAATTCGTTTTAAATCCTGTACCTAATCGAATCCCTTCATATTCATTATAATTAAATAAGGAAGTAAGGTCTAAATCAATCATTTTAATAGGATAATAACCACTCAAAGCAGCTCTTCCGTATTTTAAAAATCGATCAACTTTTACTTCTTCTCCAATACTATCTATATTCAAGTAGGTACTTTTTTCAACTTCATCTAATTCAATTCCTTGACGGTAATATTTCCATTCTTCTTGAGTTAGATTATACGCTTTTGAATCTACTTCAGATTCATGACCACGAAATATTTTTTTATCAATAGGGATATTGATTTCAAATTCGTTAAAATATGTATTACCCAATACCCTAATAGGTTGTGATTTAGACAAGGTATCCAAAACGATAACACCTTGTTTATTTTTTTCCAAGGTTTCGGCTACATAATCATAACGTCCAGTATCAAATTTAAAATATTGTTTAAACGGAAACCAAGATCCTTTTTTAAATTGATATTCTGAAACAATTTCATTTGGCTTTTTAGAAGAAGCTTCGTTTACATTAAATTGTGCAACTCCTAAAGTTTCTTTATCTATCCAAACATTTCCTCGTAGGTGTTTTTTAATCGAATCTCCTATCGGTCTAAATTTAACTTCAATAGTAGGTCTTCCTCTTAAATTAAGTGTATCGATAATTTGATAACGGTATTTTCCTAAACCTGCTTTTGATATAGGGTTAATGTACTTCACTCCCAAAAAAACAAAATAAGGATCTTTTAAATTAACCGATTGAACATCCATAGCTGCAAATTCATACAAAGGACTTTTTAAACCTGCTACGCGATTTGCTTTTACTATGTTTTTATATCCTTTTTCTTTTGAATAATAATGTTCCATTGCCCGTTCCCCAATAAAAATATGTCCTTTTTTAAGAACATCTAACATCGTAATCTCTTGATCTTTTCCTAAAACAATTCCTTTTTGTTTTTTCTTTTCTTCTTTTCTAGGAATATACAATCGATCATTCAAAATAGAATCTCGATTTGTAGTAATAAGGAATTTTATGTAAGAATTGTATTGATAAAAATCCTGTTTTTCGGGCATATTCTCATTCTGTTTATCAATAACTTTCCGTATTAATGCCTTACTCTCTTTGTCGGGAACAATTTGTACCACTTCAATTTCTCCTCCTTCTATAATTTGACTAAAAGCAATTCCTGAAAATAAAAGGAAAAGTATATTAAATTGAATTTTCATTAATTTTTGAACAAATATAAATAAAAAACCACTCTTTACGAGTGGCCTTATTGAGAGTAAATGTTAGCTACGTTGATTATAGACTCTCCTTTTGTTGTTTTGTTTACTTACCGTTATATTCTTTTTAGTATAATTTCGTGATTCATTTGACGATCTATATTCTCTTCTTGTACTTTCTCTTCTACCGCGATCATCACGATCTTTTCTATATTCATTATATCTTCGATCTTTTGAATTATATGATCTATTATCTCTATTATAACGTGTATCATATCGTTGATTTCTATAATATTTTTGATTATAGTGAGGCTGAAGGTGATAATAGTTCCCTCCATTAATATTGACACTAAACGTAACTCTAGGTCTTCTATAATGATGATAATGATTCGTATAATGATGACTTCTTAGATAAACAGGTTGATAATAATTTCCACAAAATGCTCTTCTATAAAAGATTCGATCTAAACGAGAATCTAAATTATAAATCAATTCATTTAATATTCGTTCTTCTCTAAAATCAATTCGACGATCTCGAAATGCTCTAAATTTATAATCTTCAATATCTTCTAATTGATAATATAAATTTTCATATTCGTTATATGAGATGTAACGTAATTGATACGCTCTATTAATTTTATCCTCTTGACGATTTAAAATTGAAGTTAATGCAGATGTCCTTGTCCTTTCAGTAGAAACAGTTGCTGCTGACAAAAACCCTGCGGTCGTAGCAACTAATAAAAATGTTAATAATCTTTTCATGGCTCATTTTTTTTATGGTTTCTGATTATTATAATTCAGAATCCATGCCAAAAAATGATTTTTTCAAAATGTAGGTAAAACACTTACAGTTTGAAAGCAAGTGATAGAAACAAAAATGGAAATACTAAATTTCTTTCTTTTGATTATCAAAAAAGTGGTATTCCAACATAGAATAAGCATCTCTAGGGATAACTTTGATCCATTTTTTATATTTTAAAAACCATTTATGATGAATAGAAGGAAATCCTTTTTTTAAATAGGCCGCAACAAACGGATGAACGTGTAAATGAATTTTTGTTGCTTTATCTTCGGATAGTAATTTACTTAATTTAGAATTCAATACCATAACCATATCAGCAGGAGTTGTAATATCTTGATTTTCGACAACTTCCTTAGTCTTAATATTTAAAACAGGTCGAACTCGTTGACGCGTAACTTGAATTAAACCAAATTTACTAGGTGGTAAAATTTTATGTTTTGCTTTATCAGATTGCATTGCTTCTCGAAAATGCTCGTACAATTCTTTACGATTTTCTGCACTCGTCATATCAATAAAGTCGATTACAATAATCCCTCCCATATCACGTAAGCGTAATTGTCGTGCAATTTCAGTAGCTGCTGCTTTATTGACTACAATAGCATTTTCTTCCTGAGAACCTTTTTTCCCTGTACTATTCCCACTATTGACATCGATCACATGTAATGCTTCTGTATGCTCAATTACCAAATAAGCTCCTTTGGGCATCGTAACGGTCTTTCCAAAAGAGGTTTTAATTTGTTTTTCAATAGAGTACTTTTCAAAGATGGGTGTATGACCATCATAATAATTGACAATACTCTTTTTACCAGGAGAAATGACTTCAATATATTCTTTCATTTCTTCACATAATTGTTCATCATCACAAACAATTTTAGTAAAAGAACTATCAAAATTATCTCTTAAAACTGAAGAAGCCCGATCCATTTCTGACAAAATTTGGCTTGGAACATCTTGTCTATTTCGTAGATTATTATAGGATTGATTCCACTTATTTACTAAATAATTAATATCAGCATGTAATTCAGCTACTTTCTTATCTTTAGCAACTGTTCTGATAATAATTCCAAAGCCTTTTGGTTTGATACTACTAACCAAACGTTGTAATCGTTCTCTTTCTTCCTTATCTTTTATTTTTTGTGATATCGAAACCTTATCAGAAAAAGGAACCAATACAACATAACGTCCAGCAATAGATAATTCAGAAGTAATACGAGGTCCTTTCGTAGAAATAGGTTCTTTAGCGACTTGAATTAATATTTTTTCACCTGATGTTAACACATCTGTGACTTTACCATCTTTAGGAATATCATCTTCTAATACAAAATTATCCAACTTGGAAGTAGTTTGTTTTCCTCCCCTAGTAGCTTTTGTATATTTTAATAACGATTTTAACTGACGTCCTAAATCATGATAATGTAAAAACGCATCCTTTTCATAACCAATATTAACGAAAGCTGCATTCAGTCCTGGAGCTATTTTTTTCACTCTTCCCACATAAAAATCCCCCACTGAAAATTTTTTCTCAGCAGTATCTTCATGCAATTCCATTAGCCTTCCCTCAACAAGAAGTGCTAATCGAACCTTCCCAGCCTCTACATTAACTATTAGTTCTTTACCCATTTGGAATTGTTTTCTTTTAAATTGCAATAGCAACACAAAAAGCACTCCTACTATTTTTTAGGAGTGCGTTTTCTTTTCATTAAGAAAATTCAACAATAACTAAGAATTATTTCTTTTTCTTATGTCGATTTTGTCTACTTCTCTTTTTACGCTTATGCGTTGCCACCTTTTTTCTTTTTCTCTTTTTTCCGCTTGGCATAATTTACTTTTATTTTAATATTTTACTTTACAGGAACATTCTCCTTTACCTCATTTACAAATGTTTTTGAGGGCTTGAAAGCAGGAATATTATGAGCAGGTATTACAACTGCTGTGTTTTTTGAAATGTTTCTTCCTGTTTTTTCAGCTCTTGTTTTCACAATAAAGCTTCCAAAGCCTCTTAAATAAACGTTATCCCCTTTTGACAAAGACCCTTTTACTTCTGCCATGAATTCTTCAACAATCTTTTGCGTCTCTGCTTTTTCCAAACCAAACTTGTTTGAAATGTTAGCAACAATGTCTGCTTTTGTCATTTTAAAAATGTTTTGTTAGTTAATTAAATGTTAGTTGATTAAATTTGTGGGCGCAAATATAGGTAATATTATTCAAAAAAATTAGCATTTTTAAACGAAAATGATTGAAAAACAAATATTGACATGGTACAATCGTGAAAAAAGAAGCCTTCCATGGCGTTCTAACACTCAATTCTATCAGGTTTGGATCTCTGAAATCATGTTACAACAAACACGTGTCAACCAAGCTATCCATTTTTATAATCGTTTTCTTTCAAATTTCCCAACATTAGAAGATTTAGCTAAAGCTAATGAAGATGCTGTTTTAAAAAATTGGGAAGGATTAGGTTACTATTCCAGAGCTCGAAATCTACATTTTACTGCTCAACACCTTTTTTTCGAATTACACAATACACCTCCTACGTCTTTTAGAGAATTAAAAAAATTAAAAGGAATTGGTGATTATACAGCTGCAGCCATTGCTTCGATTTGTTATAATGAACCTGTTTGTGCTGTTGACGGGAATGTATTTCGTGTATTTTCAAGATATTTTGATATAAATACTAACATTATGCTTCCTAAAACACGAAAAGAATTTTTTGAATTAGGCAATCAGATTATTTCAAAAGAAGCTCCTGGAGATTTTAATCAAGCTGTCATGGAATTAGGTGCAACCATTTGCACTCCCAAAAAAGCACAATGTGAAGTCTGCCCTATCCAGAGTGGTTGTTTAGCTTTTGCAAAAAACAAGGTCTATCAACTTCCTGTTAAAATCAAAAACACAAAAATTACAGACCGGTTTTTAAACTTTTTTTATACTGAACAAGGTTTTTTATTTGAAAAACGTGAAAAAAAGGGAATTTGGCAAAATCTATATCAATTACCCTTAATTGAAACCTCCCAAGAAACTTTTCATTTTGAAAAAATTGAAGAATTAGACATTCAAAATATAGTATTAAAAAAGGAATTAAAACATAAATTATCACACCAAAATCTATTTATTAAGTTTTGGAAGATCGAACTTAGCCTAATAGATTTTACTACCTTTTCAGAAAACAAATCTCTTGTTACACTAGAAAATATCGATACTTCAAAGTTTGCCTTACCCAAACCTATCGAACAATTTATTTCTGAATTTAACTAATTTTTTTAATAGTAGATTTTTAATTGCATACAAAAAATGACTATATTTGATTTAATAACTTTAAAAAATTTAAATTATGAACGGATCTATCAACAAAATAATTTTAATTGGTAACTTAGGAGATGATGTAAAAATGCATCACTTTGATAATCAAAACACTTTAGGAAGATTTCCTGTTGCAACATCAGAATCTTACTTAAAAAAAGACACAAACGAACGCGTTACGAAAACAGAATGGCATACTATTGTAGTTCGAAATCGTTTAGCTGAAATTTGTGAAAAATATATTAAAAAAGGAGATAAAGTTTATATTGAAGGAAGCTTAAGAAATAGAAAATGGGATGATAATGGAACAACACGATACACTACTGAAATATATGCAGAAAGCGTGGAATTTTTGACTCCTAAAAATTCTAATTCAACGAAAGATAATGATTTACCCTTTTAAAATGAAGTTTAATTAAATTATAAATTTTGGACGCAGAACCCCCGAGTATATTCTTATTATTACTTACTACAAATTCATTTTTTTCGATACTATTATTCATAGTATTAGTTCTTTTATTACTAAGTTCAGCTTTAGTTTCGGGTGCTGAAGTAGCCTTTTTTTCTTTAACTAAAAAACAGTTAGAAAATGCTAGAGAAGAGCAATTCAAAGGAATTGAAACTATTGAAAATCTATTATGTAATCCAAAAAAACTTTTGGCTACAATTTTAATAACCAACAACTTTATTAATGTAGCCATTGTTATTTTATCAGCCTATTTATACAAAGAATTTTTACAATTCCCTGATTTTACTTTATGGGGTTTTACCTTTTCATCAGAATTTATCATTGAAATTATTGGAATTACTTTTCTAATTTTACTTTTTGGAGAGATTTTACCAAAAGTTTATGCTAATAAAAAAGCATTACAATTTTCAGCTTTTACATCAAAGCCGATTTCAATACTTCAAAAAATATGTTCTCCTCTTAGTAATTTACTTTTAAATTCAACCCACTTTATAGAAGATAAATTAAATCATAAAAAAGAAAGTCTTTCTGTTGATCAACTTTCACAAGCCCTTGAACTCACAACAGAAAGTGAGAATGAAAAAAACCAAGAAGATCATAAAATACTAGAAGGAATTGTCACTTTTGGAAATACAGACACCAAGCAGGTTATGACTCCGCGAGTGGATATGTTTACTTTAAAAACAGATACTCCTTTTGATGAAATTATTCAATCCATTTCTGACAATGGTTTTTCAAGAATACCCGTTTATTCTGACAATATTGATTCTATTGAAGGTATTTTGTATGCCAAAGATTTAATTCCTTACATCAATCAAGGAAATTATAATTGGCCTCAAATTTTACGTAAGCCTTATTTCGTTCCTGAAAACAAAAAATTAGATGATCTTTTAAATGATTTTAAGGAGAAAAAAGTTCATATAGCAATCGTTGTTGATGAATACGGAGGAACCTCTGGTATCATTTCATTAGAAGACATTATTGAAGAAATTGTAGGAGAAATCTCAGATGAATTTGATGACGAAGATATTTTATATTCAAAAATCGATGAAAATAATTACACTTTCGAAGGAAAAACATCATTAAAAGATTTTTATCGAGTTTTATCAATTGATGACGAAGATATCTTTGAAAAGGAAAAAGGAGAATCTGATACACTTGCTGGATTTATAATTGAAATTAATGAGCAATTTCCTAAACAGCGACAGAAAATAATTTTCAATGATTATACGTTTACAATAGAAGCATTAGATAAAAAACGTATTAAACAAATAAAGGTTACGAAACCTCAAACAAATTCAAATGAAAATTAATAGTATTCTTTTTATTCTCGGATTCACCTTTTTGGTTTCATGCAATGAGAAACCTATGGCCAAACCTCGTGGACATGTTCGATTAGAATATCCACAAGCTCATTATAAAAATTTTGACATACCCAAAACACCTTATTCTTTTGATTACAATACGTTTGCACAAATAAAAACAAATCCTAAAAGAAACTATTGGTATACTATTGAGTATAAAAAAATGAATGCAACTGTTTATTTAAGTTATTTCCCTGTTAAAAACAATTTAAAATCACTTTTAAAAGATTCAGAAGAATTATTAGACACGCATACTATAAAAGCCAATTCTGCAAATGATTCTCAATTTAGTAACTCTGATGAAAAAGTTTATGGTCTCATTACACGATTAGGAGGTGAAACCGCCTCAAATATTCAGTTTCATTTTACAGATAGTGTTCAACATTTTCTTTCAGGTTCTCTGTATTTTCATACTCACCCAAAACCTGATTCTTTAAAACCTGCAATAGATTATATTTCAAAAGATATTAAGCACCTTGCTGAATCCTTACATTGGAAATAAAATCTTCAAAATTCCTTATTAAAATCTCAGAAATCAAGATTCATTACATATAATAACCCTGTACAATACATCTTTATTGATAAAAAATGATATTTATCACCCGTTTATACGTATTTCCTTCCTAATTTTGTATTGAAATTTTTACACATTATATTATGAAAAAAATTATACTAGGATTATCCTTATTCGTAGGATTAGGACTTTCGGCACAGGAAGAGGTAACAGTAACCTCTATAGAAATTGATGAAATAGTTGAAGATTCAGGTGCAAAAACACAAGCGGGAGATTTATTAATTCGTTTAAGAGCTACAGGGATTATTCCTAATGTAAGTTCTTCAATCGGAGTGATAGGAGGGGAAGCAGAAGTTGACAATGCTTTTATACCTGAACTTGATTTCACTTATTTTATAACAAACCGCTTTGCTGCAGAATTAATTTTAGGTACTTCACAGCATGACGTTAACACTAAAGGTTCTGATATTTCTCCAATCGTAGCTAGTGCTACTAATGTTGATATCGACTTAGGAGACGTTCGTTTATTACCACCTACTTTATCATTCCAGTACCACCACCCTGTTTTAAAAGGGAAAATCAAACCTTACGTTGGTGTTGGTATTAACTATACTTTTTTCTATGACGCAGATCAAGGTCCTGTTGTTGCAGATATAGATTATGACAATGCTTTTGGATATGCATTCCAAGGTGGTGTTGATATTTTTGGAAGTGATAAATACTTCATCAACTTAGATGTTAAGAAAATGTTCTTAAACACTGATGTAACAGTTAATGCCTCTAATTTAGATCCTAATAATGCTTTAGGATTACAACAAACATTAAGCAATATTAAAGCTGATGTGGATTTAGATCCATGGATTGTAAGCTTTGGTATTGGTAGAAAATTCTAATTTAAACATTAATTGAACATATTAAAACTATCCCGAAACAAGTTTGGGATGGTTTTTTTATTGTCCATTAAAAAAATTCATTGTCCTAGCAAGTCCTTGAAGACCAAATGACAAAATAGCTTCAGAGCCTTTTTTCAAACGTTCTGATAACTTTTCTTGCTCTTCCTCAGTCCATTTCCCTAAAACAAAATCAATTTGTCTTCCTTGTTCATATTTATTACCTATTCCAAAACGAAAACGAGGATACTTTGCTGTATTTAATTCTTGCTGAATGCTTTTCAAACCATTATGCCCTCCATCACTTCCTTTTCCTTTTATTCGAAGTGTTCCATAAGGTAAGTTCAAGTCATCCGTAATAATCATAACACGCTCTAACTCTATTTTTTCTTTTTGCATCCAAAACTTAACAGCCTTTCCACTTAAATTCATATAAGTATCAGGTTTTAATAATAAAAACAAACGACCTTTATGACGTACTTTTGCTATCCAACCAAAATTAGTTGATTCAAATTTCACATCCTTTTCTTCAGCCAAATATTCTACCATATTAAATCCAATATTATGGCGTGTATCTTTATATTCTTCTCCTTTGTTTCCTAAACCTACAATTAAAAATTTTTGCATATTTTTTTCATCTTCGTTTAAAGATATTTTTTTTGAAAATAGTTTATTAAAAAACGATACTATTTGAATCATAAAACAAAATTATAAAAAACTCCCTACTTTTCACTTTTAGGCTTTCACTTTTATTATCTTTGTCTTAACATAAATTTTAGCAGAACATGTTACAAGTAAATTTTATTAGAGAGAATAAAGAAAAAGTCAGTAACGGATTAAAGCTTCGTAAT
Source organism: Flavobacteriaceae bacterium UJ101 (assembly GCA_001880285.1). Classification (NCBI taxonomy): domain Bacteria; kingdom Pseudomonadati; phylum Bacteroidota; class Flavobacteriia; order Flavobacteriales; family Flavobacteriaceae; species Flavobacteriaceae bacterium UJ101. The sequence continues at coordinate 1,345,707 of CP016269.1, forward strand.
TGGGAAAATACCGATATTATCGAAAAGGTAATTGAACTTGATGATCATCGTAAAAAAAATCAATTTGAATTAGAAAATGTTTTGGCTGAATCCAATAAGATCTCTAAACAAATAGGTGTTTTATACAAACAAGGTAACACCGAAGAAGCAAATTTACTTAAAGCACAAACAGGTTCTTTGAAAGAAACTACAAAAAAATTACAAGATTCTTTAAAAGAAACCAAAGAACAATTAAATCAATTATTATATCAAATTCCTAATATTCCACACGAATTAGTAAAACCTGGAAAATCAGATGAAGATAATGAAATTATTTTCACAGTAGATTCCATACAAGATTTAGATGAAAGTGCACTTCCACATTGGGAATTAGCAAAAAAACATGATCTAATTGATTTTGATTTAGGAGCTAAAATCACAGGTGCAGGATTTCCTGTTTATACTGGAAAAGGAGCTCGATTACAACGTGCATTAATCAATTATTTTCTAGAAAAAAATACACAAGCAGGTTATGAAGAGTTTTTCTTACCGTATATGGTAAACGAAGCATCTGGATTGGGAACCGGTCAATTACCTGATAAGGAAGGTCAGATGTACGAAATAGGTAATAGTCCTGACTCTCAGCAATTGTATGTAATACCTACAGGAGAAGTACCTATGATGAACATTTTCCGTAATGTTATGGTTAATAAAAAAGATTTACCCATCAAGGCTACAACTCATACTCCTTGTTTTCGTCGAGAAGCAGGATCATATGGTGCACATGTACGTGGTTTAAATCGTTTACATCAATTTGAAAAGGTAGAAATCGTACAGGTGACATCTCCTGAAAATTCATATCAAGCTTTAGATGAAATGGTTAAACATGTTGAAGATGTAATTAAAGAGTTAGGTTTACCTTATCGAATTTTACGCCTTTGTGGTGGTGATATTGGTTTCACATCTGCTATGACTTACGATTTTGAAGTTTATTCAGCAGCACAAAAACGCTGGTTAGAAGTAAGTTCTGTTTCAAATTGCTTAGATTATCAAACCAATCGATTAAAATTACGTTTTAAAGATGAAAATGGTAAGTCTGTTTTATGTCATGCTCTTAATGGTAGTTCTCTAGCATTACCACGAATTATGGCAGCTTTATTAGAAAATTACCAAACAACTGATGGGATTAAAATTCCTGAAGTATTAAAACCTTATACTGGCTTTGATAAAATATAAAGCACTAAGTTATAAAACATTGGTATAAACTTTGAGTTATCATTACTAAAAACAGAACATGAAATCACTATTTAAAATAACAGGAATTATAACTTTATTCACTTTTTTTATGATGAGTTGTGCTTCTTCACAATTTGAAAACCAGCCTCCTTTTCCTATAGAAAAAGTAGTCTATAATATTAATGATCAATTTTATACCATACAAATAATAAGTGATCAAAATATTACTACCGTTCCTACAATTGTTTATTTTAGAGATAAGTTTTCTTCTAATATTAAAACAGATGGAAATCAATTAAATATTATCATTCCTCGAAAAAAATTGGCGAATATTGTCATGCATAAAGATCCTAAAAAAGAATTTGGGAATACTATTGAAATGAATGATAATAAAAAGTTTAGTTTAAAAGAAGATGAAATTGTTTTAGGTTTTGGTCAAAAAGATGCTATTAAGTTTTATAAAATAGAAGGAACACAACAATAAACAAATTGTCAAAAACATGAAAAACATCATCTATAATCATTATAGATTATATGTATATTTGCAAGCGAATTATTAACTGACTATTTCTATTAAAAAATATGTTGTTGAACGACTTCTACTTTGGAAATAATTTTATTTTATTCTTCAAAGTAGAAGTTTTTTTATCCATTATTTTCAAAAAAATGATATCCCAATTATCAACACCTCATTACATTCATAATATTGCCCTAATATTTAAAAGTGTACCTTTGTCTCAGAATATAAAATTTAAATGGCAAGAAGAAAACATAAAAATAGTAAGCAACATTCAACCCGTCTATTAAATATTGGACGGGATATTATTAGCTTATTCTTAAAAAAACCTAACCAGTCCATGAAT